>JAYSEC010000337.1:0-3284 GCA_041914085.1 Nocardioides sp. | reverse complement strand
TGCCCCGGTAGGTGGAGTAGCCGAACGGGCTGAGCAGCAGCGGGACGTGGTAGTGGTCGTCGCCGCCGACGGTGAAGGTGACCACCACCTCGGGGTAGAAGGCGGTCGTGCCCAGCCCGGCGAACCACGCGCCGGTGTCGAAGCGCAGGACGTGGTCCTCGGCCACGAGGTCGCCGGCGAGGTCGCCGATGCGGCCGTCGTCGTCGGTGACCCCCTCGGCCAGGACGCTCCCGTCGGCGGACTCCAGGACGATGCGCAGACCGGCAGCGGGGCGCCCGCTCGCGGTGTCGAGGACGTGGGTGCTCAGCGAGGCCATCAGGTCATCGACTCCTTCATCCGCAGCACGGCGATCTGGGTCAGCTGGTCGATCGTGGCGGCGCGCTCGAGCTCGTCGGAGTTGTCGAGCCGGTGTCGCAGGTGGTCGAGGACCTCCTCGCCGGTGCGGCCGGCGGCACGGATGATGAAGACCCGGCCGAAGCGCTCCTCGTAGGCGCGGTTGCCGTCCTCCAGGGCGCGGACCAGGTCGGCGTCGGTGCGGTCGACCCCCGCCTGCTCGCGCGTGGAGTGCTCGGCGTCGTGGCGCTCGGCGTCGGCGCGCTCGCCGATCCGGGGGTGGCGGGCGAGGGCCTGCTCGAGGTCCTCGTCGCCGATGGTCGCCGCGGCGGCGACCATGGCGTCCTCGAGCTCGCCGAGGTCGGCGTACGGGCGCGCGGCGGTGACCGCGTCGGCCCACCGCGGCGCGTCGAGGAAGACCCGCAGCCGGGCGCGGGCCTCGTCGGCGGGCAGCCGGTTGAACGCGTCGAGACCGCTCACCCGGCCTCCTCCTCGCGCAGGACCGTCGCCTCGATCAGCCCGTAGGGACGGTCCGCGGCGATGAACACCTCACCGGGGTTGTCCAGGCCGAAGGGAGCGAGGTCGACGAGGAAGTGGTGCTTGTTGGGCGCGGAGAAGGAGATCTCCGTGATCTCCCCGTGCGCCTCCAGGACCGCACGGCCCATGGCGTAGAGCGTCTCCTGCAGGGCCCTGCTGTAGGTCGTGGCGAACGTCGAGAGCAGCAGCGCGCGCACCGCGGCGTAGGTCGGGTCCCAGTCGAGGTCGACGCCGGGTCGGTAGGACCACTGTGCCTGCAGCGCGGTCGCCAGGATGCGGTCGTCGGCGTCGGGCAGCGTGGTGTACTCGTCGCGCAGGAAGCCCTTGAACTCCGAGCCGGTGGACTTCAGCAGGACCAGGTCGTGCAGGCCGGCGACCACGGCGGCGCCGTCGCGGACGACGTCGACCTCCGCGACCCGCACCTCACCGCCCCGCCGCACGAACGCGTGGTCGTGGCCGGACCCGTCGACCTCGATGCGGTCCCAGGCGTGCTCCTCGACCCGGACGTGCGCGCCCTCCGCGGCCGGCGTGGCCTCGAGGAGGCGGCGCCCGAGCGCCAGCGCGTAGTCCTCCGGGGAGCTGACGCCGTGCCGCTTGGCGTAGGCGAAGGCGGTGTTCTTCTGGGTGTCGGTCGGCAGCACCTGCGACTGGTCGCCGTCGGTGTGCGCGGCGGTGAAGTCACCGCGGAGCGCGGTCGTGACGTTGAGGTCGCGGATCTCGTGGCGCGGGGTGTCGCGCACGATCCGGACCACGCGCGTCTCCGCCTTGCCGTACCGGTTCGGCCCCAGGACGATCCCCATCGGCTCAGCCTGCCTCTCCCCCGGCGCGGTGCGCCAGTGCCGCCAGGGCCCGCGTGTCGAGCCCGGTCGCCTCGTGGACCTCAGCCACCGCCAGCGCGCCGCAGTCGAGGCCGCGCAGCAGGACGTCGGCGAGCGCCCGCGCGGTGGCGGGCTCGTCGAGGACGCCGGAGTCCCGGCGCTCGACGTAGGTGCGCAGCCGTGCCGCCGCGGCCGCCCAGCCCTCGCGGTAGAAGGCGAACGTGGCGGCGAAGCGCGTCGGCAGCTGGGCCGGGTGCAGGTCCCAGCCCTGGTAGTAGCCGCGCTCGAGCGAGCGGCGCACCAGCCGGAGGTGGGTGGCCCACGCGGACCGCACGTCGTCGCGGCTGCCGACGGGCAGCACGTTGGTGGACCCGTCGGAGAGGCGTACGCCGGTGCCCGCAGCGGCTGCCTGCATGACCGCCTTGGCGTGGTCGGCGACCGGGTGCTCGAGGCTCTGCTGCGCGGCGGCGATCCCGCAGTAGGCGCTGTAGTCGTAGGTGCCGTAGTGCAGGCCGGTGCACCGGCCGTCCGAGGCGTGCACCATCCGCGCGACGAGCGCGGTGCCGTCCGGGCCGAGGATCGACTGCGGGGTCTCCACCTGGATCTCGAACCGCAGCGACCGGTCCGGCAGGCCCAGCGCGGGCTCCAGTCGGCCGGCGGCGTGGACGAGGGCCTCCACCTGCTCGACCGCCGTCACCTTGGGCAGGGTCACCACGAAGCCGTCCGGGAGCGGCCCGTCCTCGGCGAGGCGCTCGAGGACGAGCGCGAGGGTGCGCACCCCGCGGTGCCGGGTCGGCGCCTCGAGGCCCTTGAACCGGATGCCGGTGCCGGCGGGCGCGGTGCCGCCCGCGACGGCGGCCCGCAGCTCGTCGGCGGCCCGGAGGGCGTCGCGGTCCTCCTCGTCGTCGGGGCGGTTGCCGTAGCCGTCCTCGAGGTCGATGCGCAGGTCCTCGACGGGCTCGGTCGCGAGCTTGGCGCGGACCCGGGCGAGGAGGTCGTCCCCCTGCGTCGGGCCGAGCAGGTCGAGCAGCACGCCCTCGTGCTCCTCCGTGGCACGGAGCGCGGTGGCGCCGTGGTCCTCCACGAGGCGGGCGTGGAAGCGGTCCGCCGGGACGTAGACGGTGTGCACCGGCTGGCGGCCGGGCCGGGCGCCCGGGTAGTGGCGGGCGAGGGCGGCGTCGGTCGCGCCGAGCCGCTCGTCGAGCTCGGCGGTGAGCGCGTCGAGGTCGAGGCCGGGCACCGGGCTCTCCATGCGGAGACCCTAGACCCGCGTCAGTGCGCCGGGGGGCGCCTGCGTGTCGGTGCCGGTCGGGTCGGGTCGTCGTCGGGCCGGTCGACGTCGGTGGGGACGACGATCGGCCGGAGCCGGGCCCAGCCGATGAAGAAGACCGCGACGACGACGAGGGCGAGGCCGGTCCAGAGGTTGGCGTTCACGTCGCCGGTCTTGTCCAGCTCCGGGTCGCCGAAGATGCCGGCGAGCGCCAGGATCACGCCGTACACGCCCATCAGCGCGCCGATGATGTTGCGGATGTCGAAGGCGCCTGCCTTGTGGGGGGCTGTCGTGCCGGTGCCGGTGTCGGTGTTCTCGGACATGGT
>JAYSEC010000336.1:0-3321 GCA_041914085.1 Nocardioides sp. | reverse complement strand
CGCGAGATCCTGTCCAAGATCCCCGACGGCACCTACGTCTGGGAGGACTACGCCGAGCACGACGGCGTCGACGAGCCGCAGCTGCACACGCAGCGGATCACGC
Organism: Nocardioides sp.; assembly: GCA_041914085.1. GTDB lineage: Bacteria > Actinomycetota > Actinomycetes > Propionibacteriales > Nocardioidaceae > Nocardioides. Next base: position 3,218 of record JAYSEC010000336.1, on the reverse strand, counting down.
TGACCAAGGTGAGCGATGCCCCGGCGGACCCGGAGAACGGGCGTCCGGCCGGACCGCGGCTGATCATCGACTTCACCGGCACGAGCGCCCAGGCCAAGGGCCCGATCAACCACTGCGGCGACTACGTCGGAGGCAACTTCCTCAAGAAGTGGCTCGCGCCGATCCTGCGCAACCTCGCCGACACCCCCGAGCGGATGGCCGAGCTCGACGTCAACGAGGGCATCGTGCCGCTGATCGAGATGCGCTTCCCGGAGAAGGGCACGCTGCTCACCCCGATCCACCCGGGCCCGACCAACGCGCGCACCTTCGTGATCCTGCGGCTGCTCGGCGTGCTCGCCGGCGTGGTGGCCAAGGCCGTCGACGGCAAGATGCCGGCCGACCAGGAGACCATCCGCTACACCGGCGTCTACGGCAAGGACCTCGAGGGCAACGACTACCTCATGCGCGAGGTCCTCGGCGGCGGCTCGGGCGGGCGCTACTACGCCGACGGCGAGGACACCATCCACGTGGTGCCCGACTCCCGGAACCTGCCGACCGAGTTCACCGAGTCGCGCTTCCCGTTCATCGTCGAGCGCCTCGGCCTCGCGATGGACTCCGGCGGCGCGGGTGAGTTCCGCGGCGGCCTGGGCTACGAGAAGCACATCCGGATGCTCAAGGACGCGCACTTCATGTCCATCGCCGACCGGTCGATCCTCGCCTGCTGGGGCGTGCGCGGCGGCAAGGCGGGTGCGCCCTTCCAGGTCGTCATCGACCCGGGCGGTCCCGACGAGCGCGAGGTCGACGCCCTCGCCGACGCCGAGGTGGTCAAGGCCGGCCAGGTCGTCCGGATCCGGACGACGGGTGGCGGCGGCTGGGGCGACCCGCTGGCCCGCGACCCCGAGCTGGTCGTGCGCGACGTGGTGTGGCGCAAGGTCTCGCCCGAGGCCGCGCTGCGTGACTACGGCGTGGTGCTGACCGGCTCGGCCGACGCCGGCGACCTGGGCTTCGACGCGGACGCCACGACCGCCGAGCGGGCCGGCCGCGCGCCATGGAGCCGCGAGGACGACGCGTTCTTCGACCGCGGCCCGGGCTACTCCTCCCTCGCCGACGGCGCGGCCTTCGCCGAGGTCGACCGGATCTGAGTGCGCTCATGACAGTGGGGCGCGTCGCGGTCCTCGGCGGGCACGGCAAGACCGGCCGGGCCGTCCGTGACGCGCTGACCGCCCTCGACGTGGGGACGCTGCCGCTGGGTCGGGCCGACTGGTCCGACCTGGCGGCAGCGGTGACCGGCTGCGACGCGGCCTACCTCATCGCGCCCAACCTGCACCCCGACGAGCCGGCCTACGTCGCCGCGGCCCTCGACGCGCTGGCCGCCGCGGGCGTGGGCCGGGTGGTCTACCACTCGGTCGCCTCGCCCTACGCGCCCGCGATGCCGCACCACGTCGGCAAGGCCGTCAGCGAGGACCTGGTCCGTCGCAGCGGCCTCGTCTGGACGATCCTCCAGCCGGGGGCCTACCTGCAGAACCTCGACCTGACCGGCCCGCTCGACCTGCCCTACTCGCCCGACGCGCCGTTCGGCTTCCTCGACCTCGCCGACCTCGGCCGCGCCGCCGCCGTCGTGCTCACGCAGCCCGGCCACACGGGTGCGACGTACGAGCTCGCCACCCGCGTCGCGACCGTGCGCGAGCTGGCGTCCGCGGCCGGCGTGGAGGTGCGGCAGGTGCCCGACCCGGGCACCCACCCGTGGCTCTCGGCGATGTTCGCCTACTACGACCGCCACGGGCTCCCGGTGGGCGCCCGGGTGCTCGACGCGCTGCTCCGCGGCCACGTGTGACGCTCTGCCGGCGTCGCGACAAAGGACAGGAAACCCGGGACCGGGTCCTGCCATGATCGCGCCCATGACGACTCCTGAGACCTACGCCGACCTCGGCGAGGCGGCGTGGCGCTGGGTGCTCGACCAGGTCCGGTGGGACGACGACGGGCCGTGGATCCCCGAGTCCGTCCCGCACGACGGAGGTCCGCCCGAGGAGCGCGACGGCATGCACAGCGGGATCGGCGGGCTCGCCCACGTGCTCGCGGAGGTGCGCGAGGCGCGGCCGTGGACCGACGACGAGCAGCGGCTCGCCGCCGGGATCACCGCCCGCATCCGGAGCCGCCTGGCGACGACCACGACCTACTCCTACTTCGACGGCCTGGTCAGCGACCTCGGCGTGCTGTCCGCGCTCGACGCCGACGGGTCCGACGAGGCGATCGCCCGGCTGGCCGCGCTCGCCACGGACGACGGCTGGGACCAGCCCTGGATGACGCCGCCGCGCTTCGCCGAGCACACCCGCATCAACGACGCCACGCTGGGCACGGCGGGCAACCTCCTCGGCGCCGTGTGGGCGCACCGGCACGGCACGCCCGGAGCCACCGAGCTGGCCCACCGCACCGCCGACCTGCTGCTCGCCGAGGCCGAGCCGACCGAGGCAGGCACGAACTGGCCCTTCGTACCACACCGGTTCACCGAGCAGGTGCGCGCCGAGCGCGGCGAGATGGAGATGCCCAACTGGTCGCACGGGCTCGCCGGGATCGCCGCCGCGCTCGCGGTCGCGGGGTCGGAGCTGGGGAGACCGGACCTCGTGGACGCCGCCCGCAGCGGGGCCGAGCACCTGGTCACGCTCGGGGACACGAGTGACGACGGCTTCGTGGTGCCCCACGTCATCCCCGCGGAGCCCGACACGGACGAGGTCACCTACAGCTGGTGCCACGGGCCGACCGGCACCTCGCTGCTCTTCACGGCGCTCGAGCACGCGGGCGTGCGGGAGGTGGCGGGGGAGAGCCCCGCCCGGTGGCAGCGGCGCTGCCTGCACAGCATCCGCACGTCCGGCGTCCCCGAGCGGCTGCGGCCGGGCTTCTGGGACAACGACGGCCGCTGCTGCGGCACCGCCGGGGTCGGCGACGTCTTCCTCGACGCCTGGCAGCGACGCGGGGTCGACGACGACCTCGCCTTCGCGCAGGTGCTGGGCGACGCCCTCGTGGAGCGGGCGATCGTGGACGGCGAGGGCGCCTGCTGGCGCTTCACGGAGCACCGCAACGAGGACCCGCTCCTCCCGCCCGGCGTCGGCTGGATGCAGGGCACCGCCGGCATCGCCGCGTACCTCCTGCGGCTCGCGCGCGTGCTCCGCGAAGGACGTACGACGCCCGCGGTCGCCCGGCTCGACACCTGGTGGAACCTGCCCGCGTCATGACCCGGCCGC
>JAYSEC010000335.1:2231-3328 GCA_041914085.1 Nocardioides sp. | reverse complement strand
GCGACGGCGGCGAGCTGGAAGGCCCGGTTGGGGATCCCGGAGTTGAGGTGGACGCCGCCGTTGTCGGAGGTGGTCACGACGAAGTCGTCCAGGTGGCCGACCTGGGGGTCGCGGCCCAGCTCGGGGTCGTCGTAGGCCGTGCCGGGCGCGGCCATGTCGCGCAGCGCGCGTGCCTGCACGGCCGGGGTGAAGATGCCCTCGCCGATGAGCCAGTCGCCGTCGGCGGCCTGCTGGCCCAGCACGTGCTGCTTCAGGCAGGCGGCGAAGGCGTCGGCGACCGACTCGTTGAGGGCGCCGGACTGGTCGCGGTAGCGGAGGCGGCAGGTGTGCTCGACCACGCCGTGGCCGAACTCGTGGGCGAGCACGTCGATCGGCTTGGTGAACCGCTCGAAGACCTCGCCGTCGCCGTCGCCGAAGACCAGCTGGGTGCCGTCCCAGAAGGCGTTGTTGTAGGCGGAGCCGTAGTGGACGGTCAGGCTGACGGGCGCGCCCGCCCCGTCGTAGGAGCGTCGGTCGAGCTCGTCGAGCCACATGGCGAGGGTCGCCTCGATGCCGGCGGCCGCCTCGTCGACGGCGGTGTCACCGGTGGCCGGCTCGCCCGCGGAGCGCGCGGGCTCGCCGGGCAGGTCGGTGCGCGAGCCCGCGTCGTGCACGGTCCAGTCGGCACCCTCGACCAGGGTGGGCGGCGCGGCCGCAGGGCCACCGGCGAGGTCTCGACCGGCGCGCAGCGCCTCGTCGAGCAGCACCTGGCCGGGGCCGCCGACGCGCTCCGCGAGCCAGGGTGGGATGAACGTGCAGCGGGCCGCCCGAGTGTTCGCCATGGGACAGGTCTACCGCGCTCCTCCGACAGCCGGTAGCCCGCGTGCACCGGGGCACCGTCGCGAATCTCGATCTGGCACCGGGCCGCACTAGACTTGTCGGGCTGCGGCCGTGACGGTCGCGCCCGGCCCACCGGCCGCTCGTTCAGCTCGTCTCCGCCCGGAAGGCCCCTGCATGCCCACCCAGTCCCGTTCCGACCTGCGCAACGTCGCGATCGTCGCCCACGTCGACCACGGCAAGACCACGCTGGTCGACGCGATGCTCCGCCAGGCCGGCGC
>JAYSEC010000335.1:0-2131 GCA_041914085.1 Nocardioides sp. | reverse complement strand
GACGCCTCCGAGGGCCCGCTCCCCCAGACCCGCTTCGTGCTGCGCAAGGCGCTCAACGCCGACATGCCGGTGATCCTCGTCGTCAACAAGACCGACCGCGGCGACGCGCGCATCACCGAGGTCGTCGACGAGTCCTACGAGCTGTTCATGGACCTCCTCGACGAGTCGCACAGCCAGGACGCCCTCGACTTCCCGGTCGTCTACGCCTCCGGCAAGGCCGGCATCGCCTCCCTCGAGCAGCCCGAGAACGGCTCGATGCCGGAGGGCTCCGACCTCGAGCCGCTGTTCAAGACGATCCTCGAGACCATCCCCGCCCCGCAGTACGACGACGAGGCGCCGCTGCAGGCCCACGTCACCAACCTCGACTCCTCGCCGTTCCTCGGCCGACTCGCGCTCCTGCGCATCCACCAGGGCACGCTGAAGAAGGGCCAGACGGTCGCCTGGATGCAGCGCAGCGGCGACGTGAAGAACGTCCGCATCACCGAGCTCCTCGTCACCGAGGGCCTCGAGCGCAAGCCCGGCGAGTCCGCCGGCCCCGGCGACATCGTCGCCATCGCGGGCATCCCCGACATCACCATCGGCGAGACGCTGGCCGACGCCGACAACCCGGTCGCCCTGCCGCTGATCCACGTCGACGAGCCCGCCATCTCGATGACGATCGGCACCAACACCTCGCCGCTCGTCGGCAAGGTGAAGGGCTCCAAGGTCACCGCCCGCCTGGTCAAGGACCGCCTCGACTCCGAGCTCATCGGCAACGTGTCGCTGCGCATCCTGCCGACCGAGCGCCCCGACGCGTGGGAGGTCCAGGGCCGCGGCGAGCTCGCGCTGGCGATCCTCGTCGAGCAGATGCGCCGCGAGGGCTTCGAGCTCACCGTCGGCAAGCCGCAGGTGGTCACCCGCGAGATCGACGGCAAGCTGCACGAGCCCTTCGAGCGGCTGACGATCGACGCCCCCGAGGAGTACCTCGGCACGATCACCGAGCTCCTCGCCGTCCGCAAGGGCCGCATGGAGGGCATGACCAACCACGGCACCGGCTGGGTCCGGATGGAGTTCGTCGTCCCGGCCCGCGGCCTGATCGGCTTCCGCACCGACTTCCTCACCGAGACCCGCGGCACGGGCATCGCCCACCACATCTCCGAGGGCTACTTCCCGTGGGCCGGCGAGATCCGCTCGCGCAACAACGGCTCGCTGGTGGCCGACCGCGCCGGCGCGGCGACGGCGTACGCCATGACGTCGCTGCAGGAGCGCGGTGTGCTCTTCGTCGAGCCCACCACCGAGGTCTACGAGGGCATGATCGTCGGCGAGAACTCCCGCGCCGACGACATGGACGTCAACATCACCAAGGAGAAGCAGCAGACCAACATCCGGTCCGCCACCTCCGACAACTTCGAGAAGCTGATCCCGCCGAAGCGGCTCTCGCTCGAGCAGTGCCTGGAGTTCTGCCGCGAGGACGAGTGCGTCGAGGTCACCCCGGAGATGGTGCGCATCCGCAAGGTCGTGCTCGACGCCAACGCCCGCGCGAAGACCGCATCGCGGGCCCGGAAGGCCAACAAGTAGTCGACGCCGTGGCCGGACCTGACGACATCGGCGCGCGGCTGGCCGACTGGCTCGAGGACCTCGGGCTCGCCGACCAGCTCGCCGACGCCGGCCTGCCGACGTACGACCGCGCGGACGGTGTGGTGCGCTGGCGCGAGCCGGGCACGGTCGAGCTGCTCAGCGCCGAGCGGCTGGCCGACCTCGACCGGCAGCTGCGCGCCCAGGGCGACGACCCGACGTACGCCGTCCCGGTCGCGCTGGTGCGGCTGCGCCGCGAGGCCGGCGTGCGGGCGGCGCTGCTCGCGGACGGTTGGCTCGACTACGCCGGGGTGGCGCAGCTGCGCGGCACGACGGTGGACGCGACCCGCTTCGCGCTGCACAAGGCGTCCTCCCGACGGGCCGTGCTGCTCGTCCAGCAGGACGGTGCGACGCTCGTGCCGACGTTCCAGCTCGACGAGGCCGGCCAGGTGCGCACCGAGCTGCTCGCCGTGCTCGAGACGCTGCTGTCCGCGGGCGTCGACCCGTGGCGGGCGTGGATCTGGCTGACCACCCCGGCCGGGCTGCTCGGCGGCGAGGTGCCGCACGAGCTCGCCCG
>JAYSEC010000334.1:0-3339 GCA_041914085.1 Nocardioides sp. | reverse complement strand
CGGTCGACCGCCTCGCAGGCGGCGAGGGCGGTGGCGGTGTCGAGGCGACCGAGGGTGAGGCCGCTGGGCAGGGCGAGCAGCGTCCCGGAGAACCGGTGGCCGCCGAGGTGGGTCGTCTCCCAGGTGCCCTCGGGCCACTCCTGGGTCAGCAGGCCGGCGATCGGCCGGCCGACCTCGGCGCAGCACCGGTCACGCTTGCCGTTGGTGCACACCAGCCACAGCGGGTCGTCGTACGCCGGCAGCGCGGCGAGGTCGAGCGCGAGGAGGTCCTCCGGCCGGTCGAGCACCGTGCCGCGGACCTCGAACCCCGCCTCGGTGGCGCGGGCGTGGAAGACGTGCGTGCCGGGGCCGGACCCGCCGTCGTACCGGCGCAGCAGGAGGACCTTGAGGTCGAGCCCGGCGAGGTGGTCGCGGACGGCGTCGGGGAGTCGGTTGTCCGCGAGGGCGTCGCGGCCCCACGGTCCGGGCGACTCCACCAGCAGCAGCTCGGGGTCCGTCGGCGCGGTGCCGATCATCGGCTCCTCGTCGGCGAGGCTGGCGATCGAGCACCGGAAGTCAGGCATGCGCGCAGTCTTGCCGATGGCTCCCGAGTGCTCGGCGGCACCTCACAGGAGGCCGCGGCGCCGGGCGACGGCGGCCGCCTCGGTGCGGGAGGCGGCGTCGAGCTTGGCGAGGATGTTGGAGACGTGGACCGAGACCGTCTTGGTGCTGATGAACAGCTGCTTGCCGATCTCGCCGTTGGAGCGGCCCTCGGCGACCAGCGCCAGGATCTCGGACTCGCGCGGGGTCAGCGTCGCCGTGTCGGCGGCGGACGCAGGCGCCGGCGCCGAGCCCTGCGCGGTCAGCTCGGCCGCGAGGGAGGTCGACCGCATCGCGTGGGCGGCTTCGCGCGCCAGGTCGGCGACCTCCCGGGCGGCGGAGGCGTCACCCGCCGCCCGCAGGACCCCCGCCAGCCGCACCCGGGTCTGCGCGATCTCGGGCACGCTGCCGTAGGCGAGGGCGGTCTCCTCCGCGGCCCGCCAGGCCGCGACGAGCTCGTCGCTGGACGGCGGGTCGACCTGCGCCAGCCACCGCCAGCGGAGGTGCTCGGCCGTGCGGCGGGCGACCCACATGCGGTATTCCGGGCCGTGGCTGGCGTCGTAGGGGGCGTAGAAGTCGATGACCCTCCCGCCGTCGGCCAGCATCCGCTCGACGTCGGCGCGAGCGGCCGCGCGCTCCTCGGCCGACTGGCGCGGGGCGGCGTTGGCCAGCGCGCCCACCACGATCGTGGCCAGGCGGAGCCGGGCCTGGAACCAGTCGTGCCACAGCGGGACGACGGTCGCGACGACGTCGTCGTAGACGCGCACGGCCCGCGCGGCGTCACCGGCGGTGGCGGCCCGCATCAGCTCTGCGCTCGCGGAGGAGATGGCGGTCAGCCCGTCGGTGCTCCAGTAGTCGCGGAGCCGCTCGAGCGCCTTCGGCTTCTGCTCGCCGCGGATGCCGATGGTGATGAGCATCTGGTGGGCGAAGTAGAGCCACTCGAAGACCATCGGCGGGTTCTGGCCGCTCACGTCGAGCAGCTCCCACGCCTCGTCGAGCCGCCCCTGGTGGGTGAGCGCGACGGCGAGCAGCAGCCGCGCCTCGGCGGGGTAGGGGGACCAGGTCAGCCCGCCCACCTCGCTGCGCGCGATCACCTCGCGGTAGACCTGCACCGCGCCGTCGAGGTCGCCCTCGTCGTGGTGGAGCCGGCCGAGGAGGTAGAGGGCGCGGAGCTCGGGCTCGACGAGGCCGGCGCGGCGGGCACGGTCGGCCGCGGCCCGCCAGCCCGCGCTGGGACTGGCACTCGCGGCCGGGTCGAGGCCGGCGACCGTGGTGTGGAGCTCGACGGCCAACGCGGTGAGGTCGTTGCGCTCGGCCAGCTCGAGGGCCTGCAGCGCCACCGCGCGCGCCTCGTCGGCGTGCCAGCCGCTGAGGCTCTGGGCGTGGACCAGCAGGGCGCGGACGAGGAGCTTGGGCGGGGCGCCGCGCAGGAGCTCCACGGCCTCGGCCGCGATCTCCCGGGGCGACTCGGGGGTGTCGGTGAGCATCAGCGCCGCCGCGAGCGACGTCAGGAGCTGCCCCCGGTCGATGTCGGAGCCCTCGGCCGGGAGGGCGGCGAGCCGGGCGCGGAGCACCTTGACCGCCTTGGGCACGCGGCCGGACGCGATCAGCGCCTCGGCGCACCGGCGGGCGAGGGCGAAGACGTCGACGTCGGTGACCGGCGCGCGTGAGGTGTCGATGAGCTCGAGCGCGTCGAGGAAGTGGGTGGCCGCCTCGGACGGGCCGCCGACGGCGAGCGCCTCCTCCCCCGCCTCGATCGAGGCGCGGACGGCGACCGGACGGTCGTCGGCCCGGCGGGCGTGCTGCGCGAGCTCGGCCGCCGTACCGACCGCACGGCCCTCACCGAGCGCCGCGACGAAGTCGGCGTGGAGGCGGGCCCGCTCGCCGGGGAGCAGGTCGTCGTAGACGGCCTCGCCGAGCAGGGCGTGGCGGAAGGCGTAGGTGCCGCCGCGCGAGGCGACGAGGACGTGGGACTCCACGGCGTTGCGCAGCGCGGCCTCCAGCTCGGCCGCGCCGAGGTCGGACACCGCGGCAAGCAGCTCGTGGCTGACCTGGCGACCGGCCACCGACACGATGCGCACCACCTGGCGCGTGGTCTCGTCGAGGCGGTCGAGGTGGACGAGCAGCACGTCGGCGAGCTCGCCGGGCACCTGCCCGGACCAGGCGGCGCCCACCAGCTCCTCGATGAAGAACGGGTTGCCCTCGGCCCGGTCGACGATCGAGGTGTATTCGGCCTCCGACATCGTCGAGGGGTGCAGCGCCCGGACGAGGAGGCGCACGTCGTCGTCGGCGAGCGGCTCGAGCTGCAGGCGGTCGACGCCGCGCAGCCGCATCCACTCCGCCACCTGCCGGCGCAGGGGGTGGCGGCGATGGAGGTCGTCGGCGCGGTAGGAGACGACGAGCGAGACGCCCGGGACGGGGCGGGAGAACAGGAAGCTCAGCATGTCGCGCGTGGACTCGTCGGCCCAGTGGGCGTCCTCGACCATCACCAGCAGCGGCGCCTGCTCGGCGACGGCGGAGAGGAGGTCGCCGAACGCGTCGTAGACGTTGCCGCGATCGAGGGCCTGGTCGCCCGACGCGGTCGCACTGGTGCGGATCCGCCGGCCCGGCTGGAGGCGGGCGAGCGTGGGGTGCTGGTCGAGGACGCGGTCGGCGACGTCGGGCCGGTCGGCCATCAGTCGGCCGAGCACCTCGGAGAAGGGGAGGTAGGGGAGCGAGCTGTCGGCGAGGTCGAGGCAGTGCCCGGCGACGACCTGCCAG
>JAYSEC010000333.1:0-3340 GCA_041914085.1 Nocardioides sp. | reverse complement strand
GTGGTGGGCGATACTGGGTTTGAACCAGTGACCTCTTCCGTGTCAAGGAAGCGCGCTACCGCTGCGCCAATCGCCCGTGTGGAGTTGTGAATGGTGCGAGGTGGGTACGGGATTTGAACCCGTGTAGACGGATTTGCAGTCCGTTGCCTCGCCTCTCGGCCAACCCACCGTGGAGGCCCACGACCTGGGGGAGACCTCTCCGAGCGGACAACGAGACTCGAACTCGCGACCTCAACCTTGGCAAGGTTGCGCTCTACCAACTGAGCTATGTCCGCTTGCTACCCCGGCCGGTTTCCCGTCCTGAGCGCGAGTGGAACAGTAGTACATGGGCTGCGCGGGTCCAAAATCGGGTCCCGGGTCAGCGTGTCCACCCGGCATTGCGCGCCCCATAGGGTGACGCCATGCGCGCGTGGCTCAACGGTGACCTGCTGGCCGATCCGACCCAGGGAGCCATCGCGGTGACCGACCACGGGTTCACCGTGGGCGACGGGGTCTTCGAGGCGGTCAAGACGCTCGACGGCGTCCCGTTCGCACTGACCCGCCACCTCGACCGCCTCGAGCGGTCGGCCGCGGGTCTGGGCCTGCCGGCCCCCGACCTCGACGACGTACGCCGCGGGGTGGCCGCGGTGCTGGCCGGAGGTGCGGCGGACGACCCGATCGGCCGCCTCCGGATCACCTGGACGGCCGGCCCGCACCCGATGGGCTCCGGCCGCGGCGGGGGTCCGCCCACCCTGGCCGTGGCCTACAGCGCCATCGCTCCTGCTGCGCCGACCACCACCGTCGTCACGGTGCCCTGGACGCGCAACGAGCACGGTGCGACGGCCGGGCTGAAGACGACGTCGTACGCCGAGAACGTGATCGCCCTCGCGCACGCCGCCGAGCGCGGCGGCACCGAGGCGGTCTTCGCCAACACCGCCGGACACCTCTGCGAGGGCACCGGCTCCAACGTCTTCTACGTCGTCGACGACGAGCTGCGCACGCCCACCTTGGCGTCCGGCTGCCTCGCCGGCGTCACCCGGGCACTGGTGGTCGAGTGGTGCGGCGCCCGCGAGGTCGACGAGCCGCTCGCCGAGGTCCTGGCGTCCGCGAGCGAGGTGTTCCTCGCCTCCACCACGCGCGACGTCCAGGCGGTCGCGCGGTGGGACGACCGGCGGTTGCCGGCGCCCGGTCCGGTCACGCAGCGGTGCGCGGAGACGTGGGCCGCCCGCGAGGCTGAGACCATGGAGCCATGACCACCCCGACCCTCGACCCCGACCTCGTCGCCCGGCTCCACCCCACCGCCGAGGGGCTCGTGCCCGTCGTGGTGCAGCAGCAGGGGACGGGCGAGGTGCTGATGCTCGCCTGGGTCGACCAGGAGGCGCTCGCCCGCACCATCGACACCGGCCGGGCGACCTACTGGTCGCGCTCGCGCCGCGAGTACTGGGTGAAGGGCGACACCTCCGGCCACGTCCAGTGGGTCAAGGAGATCCGGCTCGACTGCGACGGCGACACGCTGCTCTTCGTGGTGGAGCAGGTGGGCGAGGCGTGCCACACCGGCGACCGCACCTGCTTCGACGCCGACCTCGTCCACCGGGTCGATGGCTGACCCGGAGGAGGGCGGCCGGCGCAGGAGCTCCTTCGGCCCCGTCGTGCTGGCCGGGCTGGTCGCCGCGACGCTCGCCGCCGTCGCCGGCGGCAAGCCCTGGGTGTCCGGCCGCTCCGGCGCCTTCGACACCAGCGCCGCCGACAACCAGGCGATGGTGTCGACCCTGTCGGCCAACGGCGCGGGCGAGTCGCCCCTCGCCCTCGCGCTCGCGCTGGTGGTGCTGGCGTGCTGGGGCGTCGTGCTCGTCACGCGTGGCCGGTTCCGCCGAGCGGTCGCCGTGCTGGCCCTCGTCGCGGCCCTCGGGCTGGTCGCCGCCACCGTCGAGGGCTTCTGGAGCCTGCCCGCGAAGCTCGGCGACGCCCTCCAGGAGCTGTCCGGCGCGGACACCGTCAGCACGTCCTTCACCGGCTGGTACGCCGCCGCGCTCGTCGCCGCGGTGCTGTGCGTCGCCACCACCCTGGCCGCGGTGCGGCTCGTGCCGTCGTGGCCGGAGATGGGCAGCAAGTACGACGCACCTGCCGGCCCGCGCGACCCGGCGGGCGCGAGCGGCGCGGCGGCGGCCGGCAGCGGCGACGTACCTGCCGAGAACATCGACATCTGGAAGGCCCTCGACGAGGGCCGGGACCCGACCGCCTAGACTCGCCCCGCAAGGATCCGGTTCGACGAAGGAGCACCCACGATGGCGTCAGGCCACGGCAACACCCCCGCTGCTTGGACCGCGGTGGCGGTCGCGATGCTCGGCTTCGTCGTGGGCAGCGTCGCCCTGCTGCAGACGCCGGCGAGCATGACCCTGCTGTGGATCGGCATCATCGTCGCCGTCGTGGCGTTCCCGCTGTTCCTCGTGCTGGCCAAGCTCGGCTTCAACGCCTCCGACCACTGAGCCGGCACCACTGATCGAGGACCGGGCAGCCCGGTCCGACCACTGGGCACCGGCCCCGCAGGGGCTGGGCCCGGGTGAGAGGCTTGACCCATGCCTGCGACCGTTCTCGACGACATCGTCGCCGGGGTGCGGGAGGACCTCGCGCGCCGCGAGGCCGCCCTCCCGATGACCGACCTGCTCGCGCACCTCGCCGACGCGCCGGCCCCGCGCGACCCGATGCCGCACTTCCGCGCGCGCGGCTCGAGCGTCATCGCCGAGGTCAAGCGCCGCAGTCCCAGCAAGGGCGACCTCGCCGACATCCCGGACCCCGCCGAGCTCGCCCGCGCCTACGCCCGGGGTGGGGCGGCGGCGATCTCCGTCCTCACCGAGGAGCGCCGCTTCGGCGGCAGCCTCGCCGACCTGCGCACGGTCCGCGCGGCCGTGGAGACGCCGATCCTGCGCAAGGACTTCATCGTCGAGACCTACCAGCTCGTCGAGGCGCGGGCGGCGGGCGCCGACCTCGCCCTGCTGATCGTCGCGGCGCTCGACGACGACACCCTGCGCCGCCTGCACGACGAGGCCGGCGAGCTCGGCCTCACCGTCCTGGTCGAGGTCCACGACGAGGCCGAGGTCGAGCGGGCCCTCGCGCTGGACGCCGAGCTGATCGGCGTCAACAGCCGCAACCTCAAGACCCTCGAGGTCGACCCTGACGTGTTCGGCCGCCTCGCTCCGCAGATCCGCGGTGACGAGGTGCTGGTGGCCGAGAGCGGCATCACCGGCGTCCCCGACGTCCAGCGCTTCGTCGACGAGGGTGCGCGAGCCGTGCTGGTCGGCGAGGCGCTGGTCAAGGACGGCGACCCGGAGGCCGCCGTACGAGCGATGACAGGAGTGACGGC
>JAYSEC010000332.1:1319-3377 GCA_041914085.1 Nocardioides sp. | reverse complement strand
GAGGATCCGCTCGCGGGGCTCGCGGGTCGTGCTGGTGCTCACTGGCACGACGGTAGGACCTCACGTGTACATGAGGTCAACCGAGTCGTCCAGGAGCAGGTCGACGGTCCTAACGGTGTCGCCCGAGCCGAGTGCGGCCAGGACGGCGAAGGCGCCGGCAGGGAGGCGCTCCTCGCTCTCGCGGCGGGCGGCGACGATGGCCGGCGCGAGTCGCTCCTGCGGTGCGACGCCGTGCTGGTCGTACGCCGCGTCGGCCGCGCCGTAGCACCGCGCAGCTGCGCCGTCGTCGAGCTGGTGGGTCGCGCAGGCTCCCAGCGTGTAGAGGATGTCGGCCGACGCCAGCGGGTCCGGGTAGCGCTCGCGCGTGATCCGCAGCGCCTCGAGCAGGCTCGCCCGGGCGGTCACGGGCTGCCCCGCGACGACCAGCGCCGAGCCGTGCACGAGCAGCACGCTCCCGAGCAGCGGGCCGACGTCCAGCGTGGCCACCCGGTCGAACGCCTCGGTGCTGAGGTGCAGGGCCTGGTCGGCGCGGTCGAGGTAGAGCAGGTCGACCGCGGCGCTGAGCAGGAGGTGCACCACGTCGTAGGTGTCCTCCTGGCCGCGGGCCTCGGCGAGGCTCTGCAGGTTCGCCCGCAGCGACGTCTCGTGGTCGCCGGCGTACGCGGCGACGTGGCCCTCGACGTCGCGGGCGAGCGAGACCAGCTGCCGCTGGTCCGAGGACGACGCGAGCTCGGCGGCTCGCGCTGCCGCGGACCGTGCTGTCGGGAGGTCGCCGTGGTGCGCCGCGAACGCCGCGAGGCAGCACCAGCCGTTGACGATGACGCGGTCGACGTCCAGACCGAGCGCGGCCGCGCGGCCGAGGGCGTCCTCGAGCTGCGCCTGCGTGCCCGGCTGGTTGAGGTAGCTCGCGAAGGTGCCGGCGAGGACGGCGACACGGACGGCCTGAGCGGGGTCGGCCTGCGGCGCCGAGGCGAGGCGCTGCAGCACGGCGTGGCCCTCGGCGAGCCGTCCGGTCAGCAGCCAGTAGCGGTGCAGGGCGATCGCCAGGCGAGCGCCGGCCTCCGCGTCCCCGGCGGCGCTCGCGTCGGTGAGGGCGACGTCCAGGGTGTCGTGGTCGCGGGCGAGCCGCGCGACCGAGGCGCCCGCTGTCGGTCCGAAGAGCCCGGCGGCGGTGTCCTCGGCCAGCCCGAGGGCGGCCAGCCGCAGGCGCTCGTCGAGGGCGGTGCGGTCGCCCCGGGTCCGCGCGAACTGGCGGACGGGTTCGCGCATCGTCGCGCGACCCTCGAGGTCCAGGCTCACCAGGCCGCAGGACACCAGCTCCTCGAGGGCGTCCTCGAGGTCGTGGACCACCCCGTCCGCCGCAGCCTCGAGCAGCTCCAGCGACACCCAGCCGCGGAACGACCCGAGCAGCTCGAACACGCGGCGGGCCGGCTCCCCGAGGGCTGCGTGGGACTCCGCCAGGACGTCCAGCAGGCTCGCCCGCGGCCCCGTGCGCGCGGGGGACGGTGCGAGCGGTGACGTGCGCTGCTGGGCGAACCGCTCGACGAGCTGTCCCGGCGTGAAGGTCCGTACGCGCGCCGCGGCGACCTCGAGGGCCAGCGGGATCCCGTCGACCAGCTCGCACAGCTCGCGCACCGCGCCGCGGTCCGCGGCGCCGATCCCGGGGCGCACCTGCTCGGCCCGGTGCACGAACAGCTCGACGGCGTGATCGGGGGCCAGGGGCGCCAGCAGGAGGGTGAGCTCACCGGCAGCCCCCGTCGGTCGCCGGCTGGTCAGCAGGAGGCGGAGCCCCGGCGCCCGCGCGCCGAGGGCGTCGACGAGCCCCCGGACGCCTGCGATGCCCTCGAGGTTGTCCAGCACGAGGACGGCACCGTCCACCGTCGTCGCCACCGCCGCGACGAGGTCGTCGTCGTTCGGGTCGACCCCGACCTCGCGGGCGATGCGAGCCAGGGCCGCCTCGGCGGCCACCTCCGTCTCGAGCCGGCAGAACGCCACAGGGGTGCCGGAGGCGGCGAGCTCGTGCGCCACCACCGTCGCGAGGGTCGTCTTGCCCATCCC
>JAYSEC010000332.1:0-1219 GCA_041914085.1 Nocardioides sp. | reverse complement strand
GCGGTCGCCGCGCCGGCCTCGTCACGGAGCCGGAGCCGGGCGTCCCCCAGCTCCGCGAGGGCGGTCGCCCGGGTCTGCTCGAGGCCGGGACGGGCGGCCTGCAGCAGACCCTCGGCGTCGATGCCCGACAGTGGGGCGCCCGACCACAGGGCGAGGGCGCGGTCGAAGAGCTGCACGGAACGTGCGGGATCGCCGGCGCGGAGGGCCGCCCGCCCCGCCGAGACGAGGTGCTCGAAGGTCCGGGCGTCCACCTCGACGTCTCCGGTGAGGACGTACCCGTCGCCCACGCGGGCGATGTCGACGCCATGGGCGCGCAGCAGCTTGCGCAGGGTGGTCACGTTGACCTGCACGGCGTTGCGGACGCTCGCGGGTGGGACCTCGCCCCAGAGCTGGTCGACGAGGTCGTCCACCGTGCAGGGCCGCGGGTGGCTCAGCGCCAGCACCGCGAGGACCGAACGTCGCCGGGGGCCGCCCAGGGGGAGCTCCGCGCCGTCGGACAGGGCGGTCACGGCGCCGAGGACGGTGATGAGGACCATGGCGCCCATGGTGGGCGCGATAAGCCGACGGTAAGCGGCCGGGCGCACGGTTTTCCCAACGCCCGGGGATGCCGGGACCAGAAGCCAGGAGGAGCCATGAACACCACGCAGCGTCCCGTCCCGTCGTCCGCCGTCGACCAGGCCGACCGCCCGTCGCGGTCCCGGCGCCGGATCGCCCACGTCCTCGCCACGCTCGCCGCCGTGGCCGCCGCCCTCGTCGGCGTCACCGCCACCGCGATGCCGGCCCACGCCGCCACGTCCGTCTCCGGGTGCTTCCGCTCCGCGACCCCGGGCATGAGCATCGCCGGCGTCGGCGTCCAGCTGCAGGCGTACGGGACCGGCGGGTGGTTCACCATCTGGTCGGGCTCGCTGCCCCAGAGCCAGTGCGTCTCGGTCAACACGCCGTACCACTCCAGCTACTACCTGCGCTACGCCGTCAACTACACGCGGTTCGGCGCGACCTGGTACGGCACGTCGCCCTACAACGCGACGCCCGGCTACGGCGCCGTGAACGTCGGGACCGGCATCGTGCGGTGCGCCGGGTGCTACATCTGACCAGACGTGGGGGCGGACGCGGGGGCCTGCGGGCCCCCTCGTCCGGTGTGCCCGGAATACCCGAGGGCCGATCGGCGCTGTGCCCGCAGTGACTGCACCCTCCGTCGACCTGTCCGTGCTCGACCTCG
>JAYSEC010000331.1:0-3377 GCA_041914085.1 Nocardioides sp. | reverse complement strand
AGCTGAGCGCCAAGCCGCAGACCGCCGACACCAGCGACTTCGTCTACAAGTTCGCCCGCGAGTTCTGCCTCGAGGGCAACCTCTACCGCGCCGGCGACGCCGTGAACTTCTCCATCGGGCAGGGCGACACGATCGTCACGCCGCTCCAGCTCGCCCGTGGCTACGCGGCCCTGAGCAACGGCGGGACGCTGTGGGCGCCCACCGTCGCCAAGGCGATCGTCAGCCCCGAGGGCGAGGTGCTGCGGCGCATCGCTCCCCGCAAGGTCGGCACGGTCGACGTGCCGAAGAAGTACCTCGACTACATCGACAGCGCCCTGCAGAACGTCTCGCGCGTCGGCACCATGGCGTGGAAGCTCGTCGGCTTCCCGCTCGACGACGTCACCATCCGCGCCAAGACCGGCTCGGCCGAGGTCTACGGCAAGCAGTCGACCGGATGGGTGGCGTCGTACTCCGAGGACTACGTCGTCGTGATGATGATCAGCCAGGGCGGCACCGGCTCCGGCTCGACCGGCGACGGGATCCGCGCGATCTGGGAGGCGCTGTACGGCGTCGAGGGCGAGACCGTCTCGCCGAGGCGCGCGGCGATCCCGGGCACCGTCCCGCCCGCGAAGCTGCCGGAGTTCCTCCCCGACGGCTCGATCATGCCGCCGACTGTGCGGGCCAGGCGCGACGAGAAGGCGGGGGAGTGAGGCGATGACCATCCTGTCGACGCGCCCGGTCCGCCCCGGCCCCACCACGAGCAGCCTGCGCGCGCCCGGTCTCGACTGGCTGCTGGTGCTCGCCGCGACGGCGCTGGTCGCGCTGGGGAGCCTGCTGGTGTGGTCGGCGACCTCGACCCGCGCGGACCTCACCGGGGGCGACCCCAACGCCTACCTCCGCAAGCAGCTGGTCAACGTCGCGATCGGCGTGGTGCTGATGGTCGCGGTCATGGCGGTCGACCACCGCTGGGTGCGGATCCTCGCGCCGCTCGCCTACCTCGCGAGCGTGGGCGGACTGGTCATGGTGCTCGTCGCCGGCAGCACGATCAACGGCTCGCGCTCGTGGCTGCAGGTCGGCGGCATGTCGGTCCAGCCGTCCGAGTTCGCCAAGCTGGCGGTCGTGATCGGCATGGCGCTCGTCGTCGCCGAGCGCACCGAACGGCGCTGGGGCCGCGGGGTGGGCAGCCTCGAGGTCGTGGCGATGCTGGCCATCGCCGGCGTGCCCGCCGCGCTGATCCTGCTGCAGCCCGACCTCGGCACGATGCTCGTGCTCTCGGCGACCGTCTTCGGCGTGCTCGCCGTCGCCGGTGCCGGCCGGCGGTGGCTGGCCGGGCTCACCCTGGGTGCGGTCGCGGGCGCCGCCGTCGCGGTCTCCGCCGGCGTGCTCAAGCCCTATCAGGTCGACCGCTTCCTCGCCTTCACCAACCCCGACCTCGACCCGCGCGGCGCCGGCTACAACGTCGAGCAGGCCCGGATCGCGGTCGGCAACGGCGGGCTGCTCGGCCAGGGCCTCTTCGACGGCTCGCAGACCCGGTCGGGGTTCGTCCCCGAGCAGCACACCGACTTCATCTTCACCGTCGCGGGGGAGGAGCTCGGCCTCGTCGGGGCCGGCCTGCTGATCCTCCTCCTCGCCGTGGTGATCTGGCGGGCGCTGGCCATCTCCGCCCAGGCCGGCGACCTCTTCGGCCGGGTGGCCGCGGCGGGCATCGCCTGCTGGTTCGGGTTCCAGGCGTTCCAGAACATCGGGATGTGCCTGGGCATCATGCCGGTCACCGGTGTGCCGCTGCCCTTCGTGTCCTACGGCGGCAGCTCGCTGTTCGCGGGGATGCTCGCGCTCGGGCTGCTGCAGAACATCCACCTGCGCTCGTCCGGGCCGGTCCGCCGCTGACTAGGTCGCACCACCGGCAGCGAAGTAGCCTTGGGGGTCGGTCGCCGCAGGAGGCGTGCCGCCCTGCCCTTCCCCCGAGTCTCCCCGAGGTGTTCCCCACATGTCCGTCGCGTCGGTCTTCCCGCGCCTGGAGGCCAAGCTGCCGTCGGTGCAGAAGCCCATCCAGTACGTCGGCGGGGAGCTGAACTCCGTCGTCAAGGACTGGGACTGCGCCGCCTCCTCCGAGACCGGCGGCCCCACCGTGCGCTGGGCGCTGATGTACCCCGACGCCTACGAGGTCGGCCTGCCCAACCAGGGCGTGCAGATCCTCTACGAGGTGCTCAACGAGCGCGACTGGATCCTCGCGGAGCGCACCTACTCGGTGTGGCCCGACATGGAGCAGGTGATGCGCACCGGCGACGAGCAGGGGCCGATCCCGCAGTTCACCGTCGACAGCCACCGCCCGGTCGGCGCCTTCGACCTGTTCGGCCTGAGCTTCTCCACCGAGCTCGGCTACACCAACATGCTCAACGCGCTCGACCTCGCCGGCATCCCGCTCCACGCCGTCGACCGCGGTGACGACGACCCGGTCGTGATCGCGGGTGGTCACGCCGCCTTCAACCCCGAGCCGATCGCCGACTTCGTCGACGCCGCCGTGCTCGGTGACGGCGAGGAGGTCGTGCTCGCGATCTCCGAGGTGGTGCGCGAGTGGAAGGCCGAGGACCGCCCGGGCGGGCGCGACGAGCTGCTGCGCCGCCTCGCCGTCACCGGCAACATCTACGTCCCCCGCTTCTACGACGTGGCGTACGCCGCCGACGGGGCCATCGAGGCCGTCGTGCCGAACCGGCCGGGCATCCCGTTCCGCGTCCGCAAGCACACCCTGATGGACCTCGACCAGTGGCCCTACCCGGCCAACCCGCTCGTGCCGCTCGCCGAGACGGTGCACGAGCGCTTCTCGGTGGAGATCTTCCGCGGCTGCACCCGCGGCTGCCGCTTCTGCCAGGCCGGCATGATCACCCGCCCGGTGCGCGAGCGCTCGATCAAGACCATCGGCGACATGGTCGAGAACGGCATCCGCAAGTCCGGCTTCGAGGAGGTCGGCCTGCTGTCGCTCTCCAGCGCCGACCACACCGAGATCGGCGACGTCGCCAAGGGCCTCGCCGACCGCTACGAGGGCTCCAACGTCTCGCTCTCCCTGCCCAGCACCCGGGTCGACGCCTTCAACATCACCCTGGCCAACGAGTTCTCCCGCAACGGTCGCCGCTCCGGGCTGACGTTCGCCCCGGAGGGCGGCTCCGAGCGGATGCGCAAGGTGATCAACAAGATGGTCACCGAGGAGGACCTGATCCGCACGGTCGCGGCGGCGTACTCCCACGGGTGGCGGCAGGTGAAGCTCTACTTCATGTGCGGCCTCCCGCAGGAGACCGACGAGGACGTGCTCGCGATCGCCGACCTCGCCAAGCGCGTGATCGCCAAGGGCCGCGAGGTCTCGGGCCGCAACGACATCCGCTGCACGGTGTCGATCGGCGGCT
>JAYSEC010000330.1:0-3398 GCA_041914085.1 Nocardioides sp. | reverse complement strand
ACCGGCGAGCCGTCGGCGGCGAGGCACTGGCCGTCGAGGTTGGTCTCGAGGCCGCCGAGGGTCTTGCGGGACAGGATGTTGAGCCGCACCGCGATGAGCGGGCCGTGGGCCGGGTCGAGGATCCTGTGCGGCTTGGCGACGCGGATCAGCTTGTCGGTACGGCTGCGGCGGGCGTTGTGGATCGCCATCACCTGGATGTCCTTGGTGAAGCCGTTGTCGACCTCGCGGTCGCGCGCGGTGATCTGCCGCTCGAGGGTGTCGACGTCGAGCTTCGGGCCGCGGGCGAGCTCGTTCATCCCGGTGACGAGGTCGGCGAGGCCGTCGGCCACCACGAAGTCGACGCCGTGCCCCTTGAACGCCTCCACCGGACCGGGCGCGCCCTTGGCGAGGCGGCTCTGGGCGAGGAACTTGAGGTCCTTGCCGGTGATGTCGGGGTTCTGCTCGGAGCCCGACAGGGCGAACTCCTTCTCGATGATCGACTGGGTCAGCACGAACCACGAGTAGTCGTGGCCGGCGGCCAGGATCTGCTTCATCGCGCCGATCGAGTCGGCACCGGGGACGCCCGACATGCCCTCGAGGCGCTTGCCGGTCGCGTCGAACCACATCGACGACGGGCCGGGGAGGATGCGGATGGCGTGGTCGGGCCAGACCGGGTCCCAGTTGTGGATGCCCTCGACGTAGGCCCACATGCGGTCCTTGTTGACCATCGTCGCGCCGGCGTCCTCGGCGATGCCCTGCATGCGCCCGTCGACGTGCGCGGGCACGCCGGAGATCAGGTGCTCCGGCGCGGCGCCGACGCGCTCGGTCGGCCAGTTGCGGCGCATCAGCTCGTGGTTGTGGCCGATGCCGCCCGACGTGATGATCACGGCAGCAGCGCGGTGCTCGAAGTCGCCCGCCGCCTCCCGGCTGGACCTCACGCCACGCTCGGCGTCGTCGTCGGCCAGGACGGTGCCGCGCACGCCGACGACCGCGCCGTCCTCGACGACGAGCTCGTCGACCTGGTGGCGGAAGGCGAACCGGACCAGCCCGCGGGTCTCGGCGCGCTGCACCGGCTCGGCGAAGATCCGCACGACCTCGGGCCCGGTGCCCCAGGTGAGGTGGAAGCGGGGGACGGAGTTGCCGTGGCCGGTGGCCCGTCCGTCGCCACGCTCCGCCCACCCGACGAACGGCAGCGAGCGGAGGCCGAGGTCGTGGAGGTAGGCGCGCTTCTCGCGGTGGGCGAAGTCGACGTACGCCTTGGCCCACTGCTGGGGCCAGAAGTCCTCGCCGCGCCCGGGGCCGTCGGTGCCGTCGCCGAGCCGGTCGAACTGGGCCGAGCCCTGCCAGTCCTGCCACGCCAGCTCGGGCGAGTCCTTGATGCCCATCCGGCGCTGCTCGGGGCTGTCCACGAACAGCAGCCCGCCGAGCGACCACCAGGCCTGGCCGCCGAGGTTGTTGCGGTTCTCCTGGTCGAGCACCAGCACCCGCTTGCCGGCGAGGGCGAGCTCGTGGGTGGCGACGAGGCCGGCGAGCCCGGCGCCGACGACGATCGCGTCGGGGGTGAAGGTGTTCGTGGCGGTCATGAGGGTTCCTGGGGGTAGTGGCGGACGATCATCTCGGCGAGCAGGCGCAGGGCGCGCTCGACGGTGCGGCCGGGGGCGGCCGTGGGGTCGGGGTCGAGGGCGGAGAAGGCCAGTCCGTCGAGCATGTTGACGACGATGCTGAGCACGGCGGCGAGGTCCTCGGGAGGGAGCCGGTCGCCCCAGAGGTCGCCGGCGGCCTCGAGCATCTGTCGCTGGAGCGACTCGCGGGCCGGGAGCAGTGCCGTGCGCAGCGAGTCGTCGGCGCGGGCCGCGACCAGCAGCTCGCGCCAGGTCTGGTTGACGGGTGAGAGGACGAGGGTGCGCAGGTGGCCGAGCACCGCGGTCACCTCGTCGGCGGTGTCCACGCCGGGGGAGCCGAGGGTCCGGAACGCCTCGACCTGACGCGTCGCGACGTGCTCCGCGGTGGCCACGAGCAGCGCCTGCCGGTTGGGGAAGTGACGGAACAAGGCACCCTGGCTGACGCCCGCCTGCGCGCAGACCGCGGCGGTGGTCGCGCCGGCGTACCCGCGCTCGGCGAGGCACGTCACCGTCGCGTCGAGCAGTGCCCCGATCGTGCCCTCGCGGCGTTGCGCCTGGGTACGCCGCGGGGTTGAGGTCACACCCGGGAGTGTGCCATAGAAAGTGAGCGCTTGCTATCTAAGTCGGGTCAGCCCGTGATCTCGCAGATGACCGCGCCGTTGGTGACGGTGGCGCCGACCTCGGCGTTGAGGCCGGTGACGGTGCCGGCCTTGTGCGCCTTGAGCGGCTGCTCCATCTTCATCGCCTCCATGACGACGATGGTGTCGCCCTCGGCGACCTCCTGGCCCTCCTCGACGACGACCTTGACGATCGTGCCCTGCATCGGCGAGGTGACCGAGTCCCCGGACGCGGCGGCACCGGCCTTCTTCGCCGAGCGCTTCGCCTTCTTCGCGCCGCCCGCCGCACCGCCGCCGGCGACCGCGAGCCCGCCGAGACCGGCGGGGAGGACGACCTCGAGCCGGCGGCCGCCGACCTCGACCGTGACCTTCTGCCGCTCGCCCGCCTCCTCGGCCTCGGCCGAGTCGCCGGAGTAGGGCTCGATCTGGTTGTCGAACTCGGTCTCGATCCACTGCGTGTAGACGGTGAACTCACCCTCGCCGGACGGCGTGGACGCCCCGACGTAGGCCGGGTCGGAGACCACCGCGCGATGGAACGGGATGACGGTCGGCATGCCGTCGACGACGAACTCGTCGAGCGCGCGGCGCGAGCGCTCGAGCGCCTGGGTGCGGTCGCGGCCGGTGACGATGAGCTTGGCGATGAGGGAGTCGAACGAGCCGGGGATGGTCTCGCCCTGGTCGTAGCCGCCGTCGAGGCGGACGCCGGGCCCGGCCGGCGGGTGCCACTTCGTGAGGGTGCCGGGGGCGGGCATGAAGTTGCGGCCGCCGTCCTCGGCGTTGATGCGGTACTCGATCGAGTGGCCGCGGATCTCCGGGTCGTCGTAGCCGAGCTCCTCGCCGGCCGCGATGCGGAACATCTCCCGGACCAGGTCGATGCCGGTGACCTCCTCGGAGACGCAGTGCTCGACCTGGAGGCGGGTGTTGACCTCGAGGAAGGAGATCGTGCCGTCCTGGGCGACGAGGAACTCGCAGGTGCCGGCGCCGTAGTAGCCGGCCTCCTTGAGGATGCGCTTGGACGACTCGTAGAGCTCGTCGAGCTGCTCCTGGCTGAGGAAGGGGGCGGGGGCCTCCTCGACGAGCTTCTGGTTGCGCCGCTGCAGCGAGCAGTCGCGGGTGGAGACGACCACGACGTTGCCGTGCTGGTCGGCCAGGCACTGGGTCTCGACGTGGCGCGGCTTGT
>JAYSEC010000329.1:0-3421 GCA_041914085.1 Nocardioides sp. | reverse complement strand
CCGGCCCAGTGCTGGATGGCGCCGCTGATGCCGCACGGGATGTAGAGGTCGGGCGAGATCCGGCTGCCGGTCTGGCCGACCTGCTCGTGGTGCGGGCGCCAGCCCAGGCTGGTCACCACGCGGGAGACGCCCAGCGAGGCGCCCAGCAGCTCGGTGAGCTCGAGGATGTCACCGAAGCCGTCGGCGGAGCCGGCCCCACGACCGGCACCGACGACGACCTTGGCGGACTTGAGGGTGCCCGACAGGTCGGGCTCCGGCTCCTCGGTGGAGACCACGCGCGCGACGAGGTCGGCCTCGGCCACGTCGGGGGTCTCGACCACCAGCTCGCCGGCGCCCGGGGTGTCGGCGGGCTGCGCCTGCACCGCGTGGCCGGCCACGGTGAAGACCGCGGGTCGGGCGGCCAGCTGCATCTCCTCGAGCGCGGCCCCGCCGACGACCTGCCGGGTGACGGTGAAGGGCGACAGGCCGCCGAAGGACAGCACGTTGGCAGCCATCGGGACGCCGCTGCGCGCGGCCACGTGGGCCATCACCTCGTTGCCGCGCGAGGTGCCGGCAGCCATGACCACGACCGAGCCGGCCTTCTCCCGCACCGCCATCAGTCCGGCGGCCCAGGCGGCGCCGGCGAAGGCGTCGTACGCCGGCCCGGTGAGCGCGTGCACGCGGCGCACGCCGTACGACCCGAGCACCCCGACGAGCGCGTCGGAGGGCTGGCCGACGACGACTGCGTCGATCGGCACCCCACCGCCGGCGGCGGACAGGTCGCGGGCGAAGGTCACCGCCTCGGGGGACGTCTCCACGGACTCGCCCTCGGGCGTGACCTCGACGAGCACCAGGATCATCGCGAGAGCACCCCCAGCTCCTCGAAGAGGTCGACGACGGCGGGCGCCGCGGCGGCACCGGTGCCGAGGACCTGCACGGACGACGGCGCGGGCGGCGGCAGGACGAGCCGGACACGCGACGGGCCTGCGGGGTCCGCCGTCGGCGTGCGCTCCTCGACCTGCACCTTCTTGGCCTTCATCCGCCCCGGCACGGTCGGGTAGCGCGGCTCGACGCCGCCCTCGAGCACCGTGACGACAGCGGGCAGCGGGACGCGGTAGGTCTCGTGGCCGTCGGGGCCGTCGCCGCCGGCGGTGACGTGGCCGTCGGCCACGCTGACGGTGCTGACCCCGTTGACGACCGGCCAGCCCAGCTCGTAGGCGAGCCGGATGCCGACCTGGAAGTCGCCGCTGTCGGCGGCGTCGTTGCCGAGCAGGACCAGGTCGTGCGGGGTGCCGGCCTCGGCGTGGTCGCGCACCACGGCCGCGATCTCGCGAGCCACGTCGGCGGGGCCGAAGGACTGCGCGTCGGCGACGACGTGGGTGGCGGCGGTGCAGCCGACCGCCAGGGCCGACCGCAGCTGCTCCACGGCGTCCGCGTCGCCCAGCGTGAGGACCGTGGCGCTGCCGCCGCCCGCCGCGGCGACCTGCACCGCGATCTCGACGGCGCACTCCTCGTGGGCGCTCGTGGTGAAGCCGGCGTAGCGGCCGTCGACGGCCTGCGCGTCCTCGGTCAGCACGATCTCGCTGGACGCGTCGACGACGCGCTTGATGCAGACAAGGGGATTCATCACTAGCGGATCCGCTCGTTGTCGGGGTCGAGGAGCGGCGTGGCGTCGATCGAGCCGACGGTGACGGGGTAGAGCTCCTCCATGTAGGACACGGCGAGCTCGTTGCCGATCACCGCCTCCTCCGGCGGCAGGTAGGCCAGCAGGACGTGCTTGCCGAGGGAGGGGGCCGATCCCGCGCTGGTGACGTAGGGGTGGTGGCCGTGGCCGTCGGTGAGCGTCCCGCCGTCGCGGGTCAGGATCGGCTCGCCGCCGAGCATGTAGCGCTTGGTCCCCGACGCCGAGGTGTGGTCGTCGACGGTCAGCGTGCACAGCACCGCCTGCGGCGCCTGCCCGGAGTCCAGCGCAGCGCGCTGCGCGAGGTAGGCCTCCTTGCCGATGAAGTCGGCCGCCTTGACCTTCGGGCGCTGCATGCCGGCCTCGACGATGGTGCGCTCGCTGTCGAGCTCGGCGCCGTAGGCGCGGTAGCCCTTCTCGATGCGGCCGGTCGTGCCGTAGACGCCGATGCCGGCAGGTACGGCGCCGTGCGGCGCGCCCGCCTCGAGCAGGGCCTCCCAGAGGTCGGCCGCCTGCGACATCGGGACGTAGAGCTCCCAGCCGAGCTCGCCGACGTAGGAGATGCGCGAGGCCAGGACCGTGATGCCGCCGAGCGAGATCTCGCGGCAGGTGAGGAAGCCGAACCCGGCGTCGGACACGTCGTCGGAGGTCAGCGAGGCGACGATGTCGCGGGCGCGCGGGCCCCAGATCCCGATGGTCGAGACGTCGTCGGTGAGGTCGGTCAGCGTGGTGGTGCCCTCGTCGGGCAGCTGCCCGGAGAACCACGCCCGGTCGGCCATGCCGTGGGCACCCCCGGTGACCACCCGGAAGTGGTCGTCGCCGAGCCGCATCACCGTGAGGTCGGAGCGGAAGCCGCCCTTCGCGTCGAGCACGGGCGTGTAGACGACCTTGCCGACGGCGACGTCGCACTGCGCGACGCACGTCGTCTGCACGACCTGGAGCGCCTCGGGACCCTCGATGTCGAAGATGCAGAAGGCCGACAGGTCGATGACGGCGGCCGCCTCGCGCATCCGGAGGTGCTCGGCGTTGATGATCGGGCTCCACCAGCGCGCGTCCCACTCGTGCTCGCGCGGCATCACCGCGTCGCCGTACTGCTCGAGGAGGCCGGCGTTGGACTCGTACCAGAAGGGCCGCTCCCACCCGGCGGTCTCGAAGAAGACCGCGCCGAGCTTCTGCTGCGAGTCGTGCATCGGCGAGAGCCGCTGGTCGCGGTCGGACTCGTACTGCTCGGCGGGGTGCACGATGCCGTAGGTCTTGATGAACGACTCGGTCGTGCGCAGGCGGGTGTGCTCGCGACGCTTCTGGTGCTGGTGGAAGCGGGCGATGTCGCTGTGGTGCAGGTCGATCTCGGAGTGGCCGTGCGTCATCCACTCGGCGACCGCGCGGCCGACCCCGGGGCCCTCCTTGATCCACACGGCGGCGGCGGTCCAGAGGCCGGCCACCTCGCTCTCACCGAGGATCGGGTTGCCGTCGCAGGTCAGCGAGAGCAGGCCGTTGATGGCGTAGCGCATCTCCGCGCCCTCGGCGCCGAGGAGCTCGGGCATCAGCTCGTAGGCCTGCTCGAGCTGGGGGTCGAAGTCGTCGGAGGTGAAGGGCATCTCGGTCGGCGACAGCTTGGCCTGCTCGATCGAGGGGATGTCCTCGGGCTCGTGCAGGATCGCCCGGTGGGCGTAGGACCCGACCTCCATGTCGGCGCCGTGCTGCCGCTCGTAGCAGAAGGTGTCCATGTCGCGGATGATCGGGAAGGAGATCTCGCCCTCC
>JAYSEC010000328.1:0-3448 GCA_041914085.1 Nocardioides sp. | reverse complement strand
CGTCGGACGGCGTCGCCTGGAGCGCGCTCGAGCAGTGCGCCCGGCCTCACCCGCCGTCGCGGATGAGCGCGGCCAAGCCGTCCAGGGTGCGGGCGAGTCCGAACCGCCAGGCACGGTCGGCGTTCCATGCGCTTCCACCCGCTTCGCCGGCGGCGGCGCCGATGCGTAGGGCGCGGGGATAGGCGTCGGGGGAGAGGACCCGGGCGAGCAGTGGCTGGTTGGCCGCCCACCACTCCGCATCGCTCATCGCCGTGTCGGTGGTGATGCGGGCGGCGTCATGGGCGGAGCGGCAGTGCGTCTGCACGAAGCCGAGGAGATAGGTCAGCGCCGCGTCGGCGTCGGGGTCGGAGAGACCGGTGTCGTCGAAGGCCGCGAGCTCGTGCTCGTACTTCGCCATCACGCCCGGCCCCAACGGGGGGCGGCTCAGGGCGGCCACCTCGGTCAGCCAGGGATGGGTGGTCAGCAGCTCGCGGTTGGACTCAGCGACGAGGGTCAGCCGGTCCCGCCATGACCGGCCGCCCCAGGTGGGGCGGGGCATGCGGTGGTACGTGGCGTCGACCATGAGGTCGAGCAGCTCGGGCTTGCCCGGCACGTAGGTGTACACCGACATCGCCGAGACCCCCACGCGCTCGGCCACAGCCCGCATCGTCACGGCCGCCAGGCCCTGCTCGTCGGCCAGCAGCAGGGCAGCCTCGACCACCTGGCTGACGTCGACCGACCGGGCCGGGCCCTTGCGCCGCCCCGTCGCCGCCGGCTCGCCCCACAACAGCGCCAAGGTGCGGCTGGGCTGCCCGGTCCCGGTGGCTTCGGAGGTCATGGCCACAGTCTTGCACTTGTCCGGTCTACGATGTACAGTGTACGCTGTACAAGGTTGCAGGACGCCACCTCAGAAGACACGGCCTGCCACATCACCCCTCGATCGCCCGAACGGAGAACGCCCTTGCTCCTCTGAGACGTCGCCCCGATCGCCCTCGTGCCCGTCCTCCCGCGTCTCAGGAGCAGCCATGTCAACCAGAGCGTCCGCCGTCTCCATCTCCGTCTCCGATCTCCACTTCGCCTGGCCAGACGGGACGTCCGTCTTCGCGGGTCTGTCCTTCGCCGTCAACGCCGGTCGTGTCGGCATCGTCGGACGCAACGGCTCGGGGAAGTCGACCCTGCTCCGACTCGTGAGCGGCCGACTGCGCCCAAACCGGGGCTCGATCCGGCGTGCCGGGTCCCTCGGCTACCTGTCCCAGGACCTGCCCCTGCGCGTCGACGCCCGGGTCGACGAGCTCCTGGGCATCGCCGGCGTACGTCGGGCCCTGGCTGCCGTCGAGGCCGGCGACGTCTCCGAGCCGGTCCTCGAGACGATCGGCGACGCGTGGGACATCGAGGAACGAGCCCCCGCGCTTCTCCAACGCCTGGGTCTCGACCTGGGGCTGGACCGGCGGATCGGCGAGATCTCGGGTGGCGAGGCCGTCCTGCTCGGACTGGCCGCAGAGCTGCTGCACGAGCCAGACGTCCTGCTGCTCGACGAGCCGACGAACAACCTCGACCGGTCCGGGCGAGCCAGGCTCGTCGAAGCGGTGCGGTCCTTCCGCGGCGCACTCGTCGTGGTCAGCCATGATGAGCAGCTGCTCGAGCACGTCGACCAGGTCGGCGACCTGCGCGACGGCGAGATCAACTGGTACGGCGGCAACCTCTCGGCCTATCGGGAGGCGGTGGCGCTGGAGCAGCAAGCGGCAGAACGGGCCGTCCGCGTCGCCGAGGCCGACGTCCGACGTCAGCGGCGCGAGCTCGCGGCAGCCCACATCAAGCTCGACCGCCGCAGGCGGTATGGCCAGAAGATGTGGGACACCAAGCGTGAGCCGAAGATCGTCATGGGCGCCCGCAAGCGCGAGGCAGAGGTGTCTGCGGGCAAGCACCGCATCATGCACGAGGAGCGGCTGGCCTCCGCGAGGGAGCGACTCACCGGAGCCGAGGACGGAGTCCGCGACGATGCCCCGATCCGGATCGACCTGCCCGGCACCGAGCTGCCAGAAGGTCGCGTGGTGCTGCGACTGGAGGACGTCGAGCTGCGCAACGGCGTGCGGGGCAGTCTGGAGGTGCGCGGCCCGGAGCGGATGGCCGTGGTCGGCCCCAACGGCTCCGGCAAGAGCACCTTGCTGCACACCATCGCGGGCCAGCTGGCGCCGACCGCCGGCGTGTGCGATCTGCGCGTGCCGGCCCGGCTGCTGCCGCAACGGATCGACATCGTCAACAACGACCTGTCGGTCGTCGAGAACGTCGCACGCTTCGCTCCGGCCTCGGACGAGAACCGTCGCCGCGCGCGGCTGGCCCGGTTCCACTTCCGGGGACGCGCCGCAGACCAGCAGGCCTCGACCCTCTCGGGAGGCGAGCGGTTCCGCGCCGCGATGGCCGCACTGCTCCTGGCCGAGCCGGCACCGCAGCTGCTGATGCTCGACGAACCGAGCAACAACCTCGACCTCGCCAGCATCGACCAGCTCGTCAGCGCGCTGGAGAACTACCGTGGCGCACTCCTCGTCGCAAGCCACGACCAGGCGTTCCTGCGACGACTCCACCTCACCAGCTACGTCGAGCTGGCACCGGACCGGTTCGCCACGACCTCGACCCACCACCCTGCGGCACCTGGCCCCATCCGACGTCAAGGAGACCGATGACCCTGACAGATCAGCTCCAGCGCCTGATCGACCTCGACCTGCCCGCCATCGCCGGCGTCACGCCCGCCGACCTTGCCGGGTGGGTGGCCGAGGTGGACGACCAGCCCGACGGCGTGCTGGCCGTGCACCCGGCGCTGGTGCCCCCCAGCGCGCTCGCACCACTGCTCAGCAGGCAGGGCAAGCAGGGCTTCGTCGTCCACGACATGACCGACCTCGACGAGTTCCGCTCCACTCCGGACCTGGTGATCCCGGACCGGCCGCTGTACGTGATGACCGGGATCGACCGAGGCGACGACATGCTGAACTGGAGTCCCGAGGAGGCGGTCCCCGTGATCGCTCAGCGAGGGCGCACGCCGCTGACGATCAGCGAGGGCATCAGCTGGCTGCTCCAGCAGCCAGAGGTCCTCGAGCCGAACCGGTGCTTCATGTGCATCGGATCGCGGAAGCCGAAGCCGAAGGGCTACGACGCCCGCACGCCGGCCCTGTGGATCAGCGGCGGCACCGGGCACGACGGACCGGCACGCAAGAACGCTCCGAAGGTCGGCTGGTGCTGGTGGCGGAACCGGCACACCTGGCTGGGGTTCGCCTCGGTCGCCGACAGGCTATGAAGAAAGCCACGAAGACAAGCCACGAAGACAAGCCATGACGACAGGGAAGGAGACCATCATGGCCGAGCGGATCTCAGCGCACCGAACCCTGCCCGCCTCATCACACGCGATCTTCGACGTCCTCACCGACCCCGACGGCCACGTCGCCATCGACTCCAGCGGCATGCTGCAAGGAGCGTC
>JAYSEC010000327.1:0-3456 GCA_041914085.1 Nocardioides sp. | reverse complement strand
CCGTTGGATCACAAACTCCGCGGGCGTCGACCTGCTGGAACTTGCACCTGTTGCAGGACAGACCCTACCAACAATTTGCCGCGCGTCACCGGTCGAGATCAACGCGTCGGTGAACACTCGGCCAACGGAGTCGTGGAGCGTGCAGCGACGCCCGCGTGCCACGCCCGCCGACGGGTCCTCCGGCGAGCCCTGACACCATCGCCGGGTGACCGGACCAGCTCGTCCCCGCGTGGCCGTCTGCGGCATCAGCCTGGAGGCCTCGACCTTCTCCCCCGCGCTCACCACGGCGGCGATGCTGTCCCCGCGACGCGGCCGCGAGGTGCTCGACGCGTGGGACTTCTGGCGCGCGGGCGGCTCGCTGGCCGACCGCGCCGAGTGGATCGGCGTGCTGCAGGCGCGCAACATCGCGGGAGGAGCCATCCCGGGCGACGACTACGCCGCGCTGAAGGCGGAGATCGTGGCGGGGCTCGCCGCAGCGGTCGCCGACGCACCCCTCGACGGCGTGGTGCTCGACATCCACGGCGCGGCCGCCGTCGTCGGGCTCGACGACATGGAGGGCGACCTGGCCCTCGCGGTCCGCGCCGTGGTCGGCCCGGACTGCCTGATCAGCAGCGGCATGGACCTCCACGGCAACGTCTCGCGCGTCCTCGCCGAGACGGTCGACCTGCTGACGACCTACCGCACCGCACCGCACGTGGACTGGCAGGAGACCAAGGAGCGCGCGGCGCGCAACCTGCTCGACCGCCTGGCCCTGCCCGCCGGGCGGCGCCGCCCGGCCAAGGCGTGGGTGCCGGTGCCGATCCTGCTGCCGGGTGAGATGACCAGCACCCGGCAGGAGCCGGCGAGGAGCCTGTACGCCCGGGTGCCCGAGATCGAGGCGCTCGACGGCGTCCTCGACGCGGGCATCTGGATCGGCTACCCGTGGGCCGACGAGCCCCGCAACTGCGCCGTGGTCATGGTCGTCGGCGACGACGCCGACCTGGCGATGCAGCAGGCCGGTGACCTCGCGGGTCGGCTGTGGGCGCGGCGCGAGGAGTTCGGCTTCGTCGCCCCGACTGGCTCGCTCGACGAGGTGCTCGCCGCGGCCGTGGCGTCCCCGGTCGCGCCCTACTTCGTCTCCGACTCGGGCGACAACCCGACAGCGGGCGGCGCCGGGGACGTGACGTGGACGCTCGCCCGGCTGCTGGCGAGCACGGAGCTCGCCGCGAGCGGGAAGCGGGCGATCTACGCCTCGATCCCCGACGCGGCCGGCGCGCTGGCGGCGTACGAGGCCGGCGTCGGCGCGGACGTGCACCTCACCGTCGGCGCCCGGGTGGACGACCGTCATGCTCCTCCCGTCGGGCTGAGCGGACGGGTGGTCGCCGTGGTGCCGGGCGAGGACAACCTCGAGGTCGTGGTCCGCACCGAGCACGTCGACGTGGTCGTGACCCGCCGACGGCGGCCCTACCACCTCGAGTCCGACTTCACCCGGCTCGGGCTGGACCCGCGCAGCACCGACATCGTGGTCGTGAAGATCGGCTACCTCGAGCCCGAGCTGTACGACATGGCCGCCGACTGGATGCTCGCGCTGACCCCCGGCGGGGTCGACCAGGACCTCGCCCGGCTCGGGCACCGGCGGGTCAGGCGGCCGATGTTCCCGCTGGACGACGTGTCCGGCGTGGACCCCCTCACGGACGCCGTGCTGTTCCCGGGCGACACGGCCGGCTGAGGTCAGCGACCGAGGGCGGCCATCACCTCGGCGACCACGGCGGCGCTGGTGACGCTGCGGCTGCCGTCGTCGTAGCCGGCGGACACCCCGGCGGACCGCACGCTGCCGGGGGCGCGGAGGTGGACCTCGCGGGCCCCGGTCTCGCCCACGATCCGGGCGACGTTGGCCGGGCGGACCCCGCCACCGACCGCGATGCGTACGTCGTCGCCCCCGCGCCGCACGAGGTCGGCGAGCGCCGGCAGGTGGTCGACGGCCGGCCCTCTGCCGCCCGAGGTGAGGACCCGGGTGACGCCGAGGTCGCGGAGCAGGCCCAGCGCCGACCGCTTGTCCGGCACGGAGTCGAAGGCCTTGTGGAAGGTGACCGGGGCGTCGCCGCACGCGGCGACGAGGCGGCGTACGGCCGCGGTGTCGACGGTCCCGTCGGGCTCGAGCGTGCCCAGCACGAAGCCGAGGCGGGTGCCCGCCGGCACGGCCGACCGGACGGCCCCGATGTCGGCCGCCATCACGTCGACCTCCTGCGCCGAGTGGACGAAGTCGCCCGCCCGGGCGCGCACCAGGACGCGGATGTCGAGCCCGGGCGCCTCCTCGGCGCAGTGGCGCACGAACCCGAGCGTCGGTGTCGTGCCGCCGTCGGCGAGACCGGCGCACACCTCGAGCGCGTCGGCGCCTCCGGCCGCAGCGACGGCTGCGCCGCCGACGTCCTCGAGGCAGATCTCGACCAGGGTGCGCGCGGGATCGCTGTGGGTCACGTGGCCACGCTATGCCGTACCGGTCGGATACGTTCGTGCCGTCCGGACCCGACCCCAGGAGAGCCCGTGAGCGTCCTCGTCTTCTACAAGCCGACCCCCGAGGGCGCGGAGGCCATCCGCGCCGGCGCCGTCCAGGCGGCGTTCCACGGGACCGACCTGATCGTGCACAACCTGCCGGCCGACGCCGCGGAGGCGGAGAAGGTCGAGGCCCTCGCCTCCGGCGCGGCGACGGGTGCCGGCGTGGCGGTCCGGACCATCCAGGCGGCGGCCGACGGCTCGCCAGTGGACCAGTTCCTCTCTGCGGCGGAGCAGCCCGACGTCGAGCTCCTCGTCCTCGGCATCCGGCACCGGACACAGGTCGGCAAGCTCATCCTCGGCAGCACCGAGCAGCAGATCCTCCTCGACGCCCCGCGGCCGGTGCTCGCGGTCAAGGCCTGAGTCAGCGCTGCCCGTCGGGCGGCGTCATGAGCGTCCACAGCAGCTCCAGGGAGCGGTCGAGCCAGTCGGGCGCGACCTCGCCGCGTCGCACCAGCTCGCCGAGGTAGGCGCCGACCATCAGGCTGACCACGCCCTCGGCGTCGAGGTCCGGGCGGAGCAGGCCGGCGGCGACGTCGTCGCGGATCCGGCCGACCAGCACCTCCACGGAGGGCTGCAGCGCGTCGCGGAACAGCCCGGTGAACTCCGGGTCGCTGCCCGAGACCATCGCCGCGAGGCCGCCCGGCCCGAGGACATCGCCCATCTGGTGCCAGACCTGCTCGAGCGCGGCGCGGATCTTGTCGCGCACGTCGCCCTCCACCGGCACGTCGGGGGTGCCGATCGCCTCCGTGAGGACCGCGGTCAGCAGCTCGCCGCGGTTGGCGTGGCGGCGGTAGATCGACGTCTTCGCCACGCCCGAGGCGGCCGTCACCGCATCGATCGTGACCGCGCGCGGACCGCCCGTGCGCAGCAGCTGCAGCACCGCGGCTCGCAGACGCCCGTCCAGCGAGGACTGACGGGGCC
>JAYSEC010000326.1:0-3461 GCA_041914085.1 Nocardioides sp. | reverse complement strand
ACCGCCACACGTGTCCGACTTCTGGCCCCCAGCTCGCGTCACCAAGGGCCACAACCGCCGCACGTGCGCGGCGTACTCTCAGCCCGCCTCCAGCCCGACGGCCGAGGCGAGGTTGAGCAGCACGAACCCGGCAGCGACCACCACCGCGATCGTCGCCGGGAGCCGCCCGCGCCGGTCGCCGGCACGGTCCGCGCGTCGCGCGAAGTGCACGGCGACGACGGCGGGCAGGACGAACACCAGCAGGGCCGGCACCCCGGCCACGAGCATGACCCACCACGACGCGGCCTCGTCACCGCCGGGCGGGTGACCGAGCGCCGTGGCGAGGCCCTCCCCGACCGCGAACGCCAGGCCGAACGACGGCACGAAGCCGAGCAGCGACCACCACGCGCGACGTACGTCGGCGAGCGCGCCGGTGCGCGGGACGTCCACGGTCTCCATCGCCCTCACCCCAGCGCCACGACGAGGACCACGAAGGCGAGCGCCGCGACCAGGGCGACCACCACCGCGAGCTCGGCCCGCCCCTCGCGGGCACCGCCCCGCGACCAGTAGTAGCCGATCGGCACGCCGGCGAGACCGACCGGGAGCCACAGGAGGCCCAGGACCCGGGCCCAGCCGGGCGGGTCGAGGGCCTCGCTGAGGCTCAGCACGTACGCGTAGGCGACGGCGAGGCTGAACAAGGTGCTCAGCACCAGGGCGGCGGTCGCCGCGGCGTCGGCGCCCGGCAGGACGCCTGCCTTCTCGACGGTTCCCATGGCGCACCTCCTGCGACACCTCCAGCATCGCGCGGGTGCACGGGTCGCGGCAGGGCCGAAGGGCCCGACGTCAGCCCTCGGAGTTGCCGGAGCCGTCCTCACCGGGCGTGTGCGTCGTGTCGCCGTTCTTCCGGCCCTTGCCCCGGCCGCCCTGCGTCTGGGGGTCCGCGGTCTCGGTGATCACCTGCGGCACGGCGCCGGTGAGCTGGAACTGGACGTCGGTGCCCTCGCCGCCGAGCGCGGCTGCCTCGACGTGGTAGAAGCCGGGGAACGCCCACTCGGTCTGGTTCGAGCACTCCTCGTCGGAGCGCCTGGCCGACCACACGACCGTCACCGGGGTGTCGACGGCCGAGCGGACCACGACGTCCTGCACCGGGATCGACGCCGGGCACTCGCGGGTGCTCCAGATGAAGTCGTTCCCCGAGGTGATCGTCACGGTCATCGTCTCCGGCGAGGCCTGCCACGTGCAGGCCTCGCTGTCGGTCGTGCGCAGGATGACCGGGATCTCGATGTCGGCACCGCCGGGCACGGTGGTCAGGGCCGGGGTGGCGGTGATGTCGGAGGCGGTGCACGGGCCCGACGGCTCCGCCAGGACCGGCTCCGGGGGCGCGGTCTCCTGGTTCTTGCGGCCCTTCCTGCCCTTCGCGCCCTTGGCGCCGGGGTCCATCGTGGGCCCGGCCGTGGGGGCCGGCGAGGTCTCGACGGCGGCTCCGGCCTGCGTGGCCGTGCCGCCCTGGCCGTCCCGGGCGTCGGACGACCCACCGAGCAGCCGGGCCAGCACCACGACCAGCAGGAGCGGCACCCCGAGCACGACGAGGCGCCGGGTCCAGTAGACGCGGGCCGGCAGCGGCCCCCGCGGTCGTACTGACGTCGCCATGGGGTCAGGGTAGGGAGCGCGGGGCCCGTCTCGGCGGAGGCGCACCGGCTCACCTACGATCGCCCGCGATGGACGACCTCTCCCCCGGCGTGCTGCACGAGGCGGTGCTCGACTGGTACGACGACCACGCACGCGAGCTGCCCTGGCGCGGTCCCGACGCGTCGCCGTGGTCGGTGATGGTGAGTGAGCTGATGCTGCAGCAGACGCCCGTCGCGCGCGTGCTGCCGGTGCACGCCGAGTGGCTCGAGCGCTGGCCGACGCCTGCCGACCTGGCCGCCGAGCCGACCGGCGAGGCGGTCCGGATGTGGGGCCGCCTGGGTTACCCCCGACGGGCGCTGCGGCTGCACGCCGCCGCGGTCGCCCTCGTCGAGCGGCACGGCGGCGAGGTGCCGTCGTCGTACGACGACCTGATCGCGCTGCCCGGCGTCGGTGACTACACCGCGGCGGCCATCGCGAGCTTCGCGTTCGGCCGTCGGCACGTCGTGCTCGACACCAACGTCCGGCGGGTGCTGGCCCGCGCCGTGGCGGGCCAGGAGCTCCCCGCCCCCGCGGTGACCCGCGCCGAGAGGGACCTGGCCACCGGCCTGCTCCCCGACGACCCGGCCACCGCGGCGACCTGGGCGGTGGCGACGATGGAGCTGGGCGCGCTGGTCTGCACCGCCCGCCAGCCCTCCTGCGACCGGTGCCCGATCGCCGAGGCGTGCGCGTGGCGCCGCGCCGGCTTCCCGGCGTACGACGGCCCGCCCCGCCGCGGCCAGGCGTGGGCCGGCACGGACCGGCAGTGCCGCGGACGGATCATGGCCCTGGCCCGCGAGGCACACGCCTCGGTCGGTCGCACCGAGGTCGAGGCGGCCTGGCCGCAGGCCGAGCAGCGCGAGCGCTGCCTGCAGGGGCTCGTCGCCGACGGCCTGCTGGCCGAGGTGGCCCCGGGCCGCTGGGCTCTTCCCTCCTGAACGCCGACCGGGCGGTTCCTCGCGCTGAAATGCACCGACCGGGCGATTCCTCGCGCTGCTGCGCGAGGAACCGCCCCGTCGACGTGGTCTACCGCGAGGAAGTGCCCGGTCAGGCCTCGGTGGTCTTCGGCACGTCGGTCGGGCCGGCGGTGTCGTCGGGACCCTCACCGGCGGGACCCTCCACCACCGTCTCGAGCGGCGGCATGTCGGGCACCGCGGAGTTCTTCTGGCCGCGGAAGGTGAACTTCGCCTCGACACCCTCGCCCTCGACGTCGACCAGGACGATCTGGCCCGGGCCGACCTCGCCGAAGAGCATCTTCTCGGCCAGGACGTCCTCGACCTCGCGCTGCACCGTGCGGCGCAGCGGTCGGGCACCGAGCACCGGGTCGAAGCCCCGCTCGGCGAGCAGGTCCTTGGCCGCCTGGGTCAGCTCCAGCGACATGTCGCGGTCCTTCAGCCGCAGCTCCACCGCGTCGATCATGTTGTCGACCATCGCGATGATCTGCTCGCGCGACAGCGGCGGGAACACGACGATCTCGTCGACACGGTTGAGGAACTCGGGGCGGAAGTGCTGCTTGAGCTCCTCCGACACCTTGCTCTTCATCCGCTCGTAGGAGCCGGCCGCGTCGCCCGTCTGGCCGAAGCCGAGGTTGACGGACTTCGAGATGTCGCGCGTGCCGAGGTTGGTGGTCATGATGATGACGGTGTTCTTGAAGTCGACCACCCGACCCTGGGAATCGGTCAGGCGACCCTCCTCGAGGATCTGCAGCAGGCTGTTGAAGATGTCGGGGTGGGCCTTCTCGACCTCGTCGAAGAGGACGACCGAGAACGGCTTGCGGCGCACCTTCTCGGTGAGCTGGCCGCCCTCCTCGTAGCCGA
>JAYSEC010000325.1:0-3475 GCA_041914085.1 Nocardioides sp. | reverse complement strand
CAGGGGTGGGCCTACCCTCAGGTCCATGACGTCACCCGTGACCTCGAGCGCGACCGATGCCGAGCGGCTGCGCGCCCTCGTCGCCGTCTGGTGGGAGGCGGTCGACTCCTTCACACGCCTCCTCGAGCACGTCGGCGACGACCAGTGGGCCACGCAGACCGACCTCCCCGGCTGGGACGTCCACGCGGTCGCCGCGCACACCGCCCACCTCGAGGCCCTGCTCGCCGGCCGGCCGCACGACGACGTCGAGGTCGGCGAGGTCCCGCACGCCCGCGGGATGATGGGCCGGTTCACCGAGCAGGGCGTCGTCGCCCGTCGCCGCCACACCCCCGACGCCCTCATCAGCGAGATCCGGGAGTCGACCACCGCCCGGCACACCCAGCTGCTCGCGGACCCGCCGACCGATCCCTCCGCGCCCGCACCCGGCGCCTTCGGGGCGATCGGCTGGACGACGGGGCTGCTGCTGCGCAACCGTCCGCTCGACGTGTGGATGCACGAGCAGGACGTACGACGGGCACTGGACCTGCCCGGGAACCTCGACTCAGCGCCGGCACGGCACAGCGCCGACTACCTCATGGAGAGCCTGCCCTACGTCGTCGCCAAGCGCGCGCAGGCGCCGGTGGGCAGCGTCGTACGCCTCGAGGTGGCGGGGCACGAGCCGGTGACGGCCGTCGTCGGCGAGGACGGTCGCGGTCGCCCGGGAGGTCCGGACGACGGCGACCCCACGGTCACCCTCGCCACGGACCGGGAGACCTTCGTCGTGCTGGCCGGGGGGCGCCGCCCCGCCGTGCCGGGCGACGTACGGGTCACCGGCGACTCCGCCCTCGGCGAGCGGGTGCTCGCGTCGATGGGCGTCACGCCCTAGCCCCGGTCGGTCACCCGCACCAGCCCGGCCAGCGTGCCCATCCAGAGCGACCCGTCGGGACCGATGGCCGGCCGGGCGCCGTCGCCGCTGGCCAGCAGGCCCGTGCCGGCCCGCACGCTCCACATGCTGCGGCCGGTCTGCGCGTCGAGCCCGGTGACGTACCAGGCGCTGACCCCGAGCAGCGACGGGCGCTTGGTCCAGGCGTAGACCAGCCCGTTGGGCCAGCTCGCCGCGACACCGGAGCCGGGCGCGACCTGGTCGCTCGTCCACCGCTCGGCGCAGGCGCCGTCGACGAGGTCCACCCGCGCGATCCCGGGAGTGCTGGTGAAGCCGAGGAGCGTGCTGCGCGGTGAGGAGTAGTCGTGGTCGTTGGCCACCACGACGCCGGCGCCCACCGGCGCCAGGTCGGCGTCGACGGCACCCTTGCCCTTCTCGAAGACCGGCTGGCGGCAGACCTCCTCACCGGAGCCGCGGCGCAGGAACACGACCTCCAGCTGCTCCCCGGTCGCGTCGGTGACCGCGACCGCGCCGCCGTCGACGAGGACGGGAGCGGTGCCGGACGGCTGCTCGGTCGCTGCGGTCCAGGCGACCTGCGGTGCGCCGTCCGGTCCGGCGGAGAGGCGGTGCACGGCGTCGTCCGTGGCCAGGAGCACGCCGCCGTCGGGGTCCGAGGCGAAGCCGTGCTGCACCTCCTCGTCGAGGTCGAGCACGCGTACGTCGCCGGAGCCGGGTGCGATCGTGCCCACCAGCCCGTCGCGCGAGGCCCACCACACCCGGCCGGACCAGTCGGGCGCGACCGCGACGACGCAGTCGCCGAAGGGCACGTAGGGCTTGAGGTCCCAGGTCGAGTCCGTGCGCAGCTCGGGCCCGCCCTCGGCCGTCACGGTGCTGACCGCCAGCACGCTGCGGTCGGTGGTCGCCACGACCACCCGGGCCTGCGCGTCGAGGTAGGCCGCACCACCCGGGCAGGCGGGCCGGTCGTCGCCCGCCGGCAGCTCCTTGGTCGCCCGGGGACGCATCGAGTCGGCGTCGACCAGGCGCAGGCTGGGACCGGACCGGTCGTGGCAGAGCGCGACCAGCACGTCGGTCGAGGTGGCCTCGATCCGTCCGCAGTGCTGGAGGCCGAACCACGCGGTCTCCACGTCGGGCTGGAGGCCCAGCGGACCTGCGCGGCCGGCGGCGGGGGCAGCGAGCTGCGGGTTGGTCGGCAGCTCGGCGGCGATGGCCTGCGGCGTCGCCGGGCGACCGACGTACGACGGTGCGGCCAGGACCCCCGGGGCGGGCGGGATCGGCAGCCAGCCGTCGGGCACGACGACCACGGCGGCGGCCAGGACGGCCACCGCGGCGACCGTGCGGACGGCGACCTGCCGGCTGACGTGGAGGCGGTCCTGCACCCACCAGCGCAGGCGCGGCACCCCGAGCGCGGCCGCGGCGACGAGCAGGACGGCCGGGCCCCACGCCAGCCAGGCGAGCAGCAGCACCCCCACCACCCAGACCACCGGCAGACTCTAGGTCAGCAGGCGGCCCCGATCCGGGAGGCGCCACGGCGCCGGCCCGGGCGGCCGGGCTCAGTCGGTCACGTGGCGGATGTGCGGCGCGGTCACGGTGAAGTCCGCGAACGCGCCGTGCCCCTCGCCGTGTCGCAGGAAGACCCGCGACCGGCGGGGGACGGGAATCAGAGGGCGCGCCGCCTCAGGGATCACGACCACCTCGGGCTCACGCCGGGGGAGCAGTCCCCCTGTGATCCGTTCGAGCTCGGCGAGCCGACCGGCGATCTCCGACGTGTCCATCCTGTGCTCGCCCATGGCGAACCCCCTCTGGTCCCCACCACCGGGCGACCCCCCACGGATCGCCCGGGGGCCACGTTAGGAGCGCGACCCGCTGCTCGGGAACGGGCTGGACGAAGCCTGCGAAAAGTCTTGAGGGACGGTCCAGACCAGGACCGTCCCTCATCGACGAGCTGACGTGCGCTCGAGCCGCAGGCTGCTCAGGCTGCCGGGAACGCCGGCACCTCGTCGGCCACCGACCCCCTCGGGCGTGGTGCGTAGACCACGACCCGACCGGTGCCCTCCTGCACGGCCCGCCCCACCGGGCCGACACGGATCATCGGACCGCCCCCACGGTCGCGATCCTGCTCTGCACGCGCACGTCCATCTCTCTCCCCTGCTCCCCCGGATGTGTTCCCCCGTGACACCCGCGCCAGGCACCCCCGAGCCTGGCGCGGTGTCGACATCAAGGATGCGCGAACAGCCGTCCTGATACATCCGCAGGACTACCGATTCGGAGCGGATCCAAGGGAAGTGCGTCAGGCAGCGGCGGCGCGCGCCTCGCTCTCGAGCTTGCGGCCCAGCAGGCGGCGGGTACGCCGGTCGCCGGTGGCCATCTTGTAGAGGACCGCCAGCTGCTGCGGGGCGTTCTTCGCGTTGGTGGTGGCGAGCCAGCCGTTGGGCAGCGACAGCCGGACGACCTTGTGCCAGGCCGAGTAGACCTGCTGCGGCATCGGGCGCGCGCAGTAGGTGAGGTCGTACTTGTCGAAGAGCGCCTTCACCTTCGGCGCGATCTCGGCGTAGCGGTTGGACGGCAGGTCGGGGAAGAGGTGGTGCTCGATCT
>JAYSEC010000324.1:0-3485 GCA_041914085.1 Nocardioides sp. | reverse complement strand
CACGGCGCCCGCCGAGCCCGAGAAGCCGCGGGTGGTGACGCGCACGCGTCGTCGCTCCGCCAGCCGTCCGGCCGGCCCGCCGTCCCTGCCCGAGGCCGACGCGGTCGCGGCGTCGCCGTCGGGCGTGGCCGGCACGCTGCCCGCGTCCGGGGCCGTGGAGCCCGGTGTCGTGGACGTCGAGCCCGGCGTCGGGACGCCCCTGGCCGAGGCGGCCGAGGGCGCGTCCGACCACGCCGACGGGACGGACGCCGCGTCGGAGGCCCCCAGCGTGGAGCACGTGCCGATCAAGAAGAAGGGCTCGCGCAAGCGCTGAGCCGCGGGTCCTGGAGGGCGGCCGGACGTCGTTTTGCCCGGTCGCCACCCGATCCCGTAGTCTTGACCCTCGGTGTTCGAGCACCGACCCTGCGCGCCCGCCCCGCGGCGTACCTCGCCGAAAGCTTGGCGGTGTCGTGCGCAGGCCCCGAGTACAAAGTCCTGAGTTTCGCAGTCTGACGAGGAGAGTGAGTCGCCGTGTACGCAGTCGTGCGCGCTGGCAGCAAGCAGCAGAAGGTTGCCGTGGGCGACGTCATCAACATCGACAAGACCGAGGCCGCCACGGGTGACACCCTGACGCTGCCCGTCGTGATGGTCGTCGACGGCGAGAAGGTCACCGCGACCGGCCTGGACAAGGCCTCCGTGACCGTCGAGGTCACCGGCGCCGCCAAGGGCCCGAAGATCATCATCCAGAAGTACAAGAACAAGACCGGCTACAAGAAGCGCCAGGGTCACCGCCAGAAGTACACCCAGGTCAAGGTCACCGACATCTCCCTCTGAGCGCTCGCTCGAGGTCGACCACGTCTCTTCAAAAGGACTGAACAATGGCTCACAAGAAGGGTGCTGCGAGCACCAAGAACGGTCGTGACTCCAACGCGCAGCGCCTCGGCGTGAAGCGCTTCGGCGGCCAGGTCGTCGGCGCCGGCGAGATCATCGTCCGCCAGCGCGGCACGCACTTCCACCCGGGCACCGGCGTGGGCCGCGGCGGCGACGACACCCTGTTCGCCCTGCAGGCCGGCGCCGTCGAGTTCGGCACCCGCCGCGGTCGCAAGGTCGTCAACATCGTCCCGGGCGAGTGACGTCACCGCGACACTGATCCACTTCTGCGAAGGGCGTCCCTGTCTGGGGGCGCCCTTCGTGGGTTTCGAGGCTCGCTCCGCTCGCACCTCAACCACCGAGAAAGTCCAAGGATTCTGATGGCCATCCCCACGTTCGTCGACCAGGCCACGCTGCACCTCGCGGCCGGACGCGGTGGCAACGGTGTCGCGTCGGTCAAGCGGGAGAAGTTCAAGCCGCTCGGCGGCCCTGACGGGGGCAACGGCGGCCAGGGTGGCTCGATCATCCTGCAGGTCGACACGAGCGTCACCACCCTCGTCGACTACCACCACAGCCCCAAGCGCAAGGCCGAGAACGGCGGCCAGGGTGCCGGTGACCACAAGAACGGCGGCAACGGCAAGGACCTCACCCTGCTCGTGCCCGACGGCACGCTGGTCAAGGACACCGAGGGCAACGTGCTCGCCGACCTCGTCGGCCACGGCACCACCCTCGTCGTCGCCCAGGGTGGTCGCGGCGGCCTCGGCAACGCCGCGCTGGCGTCGTCGAAGCGGAAGGCGCCCGGGTTCGCGCTGCTCGGCGAGCCCGGCGACGAGCTCGTCGTACGCCTCGAGCTGAAGGTCGTCGCCGACATCGGGCTGGTCGGGTTCCCGAGCGCCGGCAAGTCCTCGCTGATCGCGGCGATCTCGCGGGCGCGGCCCAAGATCGCCGACTACCCGTTCACGACCCTCGTCCCCAATCTCGGGGTCGTCACCGCGGGCGAGACCACCTTCGTGGTCGCCGACGTGCCGGGCCTGATCGAGGGCGCGGCCGAGGGCAGGGGTCTGGGGCACGACTTCCTGCGCCACATCGAGCGCTGCGCCGCGCTCGTGCACGTGATCGACACGGCCTCGATCGAGCCGGGCCGCAACCCCCTCGACGACCTGGACGTCATCGAGGCCGAGCTGGCGCGCTACGGCGGGCTGGAGGACCGGCCCCGGCTGGTCGCGCTCAACAAGGTCGACGTGCCCGACGGGCAGGACATCGCCGACATGGTCGTCGAGGAGCTGCGCGGTCGTGGGCTGCGCGTGTTCGAGGTGAGCGCCGCATCGGGCGCCGGTCTGCGCGAGCTGACCTTCGCGATGGCCGAGATCGTCGTCGCGTCCCGCGAGGCGACCCCCGAGGTCACGCCCGAGCGGATCGTGCTCCGCCCGAGGGCCGTCGACGGCGGCGACGACTTCGACGTGGTCGCGACCGACGAGGGATGGCGGGTGCGTGGCACCAAGCCGGAGCGCTGGGTGCGGCAGACCGACTTCAGCAACGAGGAGGCCGTCGGCTTCCTCGCCGACCGCCTCAACCGCCTCGGCGTCGAGCAGAGGCTGGCGCAGATGGGTGCCCAGGAGGGCGACGCGGTCCTCATCGGCAGCGACGCCAACTCGGTGGTCTTCGACTTCAAGCCCAGCATCGAGGCGGGTGCGGAGATGCTCGGACGCCGCGGTGAGGACGAGCGGCTGCGGGAGAGCCGCCCGGCCCGCGCCCGGCGTCGCGACATCGACGAGGCGATGGAGACCAAGGCCGAGGAGGAGGCCCGCGCCGACGTGGCCCGCAGGCTCGACCAGGACCGCAGGAAGAAGGGGCCCAACCGCAGCTCGGGCAGCTCCGGGGTGGGTCCGATGGCCTACGAGATCGGCACCGCCGACGACCCCGACTGGGACGGCAGTGACGACTGACCGCACGGCCCTGGTCGCCGGCGCCCGGCGCATCGTCGTCAAGGTCGGGTCGTCGTCGCTCACCACGGCCGCCGGTGGCATCGACCCGGCACGGGTGCGCCAGCTGGTCGAGGTGCTCGCCGCGACCCGCGACGGTGGCGCCGAGCTGGTGCTGGTCTCCTCCGGTGCCATCGCGGCCGGGCTGGCACCGCTCGGCCTGACGAGGCGTCCGCGCGCCCTCGCCACCCAGCAGGCGGCCGCCTCGGTCGGCCAGGGCCTGCTGGCCCACCGCTACCAGGAGGAGTTCGCCCGGCACGGCATCGTCACCGGCCAGGTGCTGCTCACCGTCGACGACGTCACCCGGCGGGCCCACTACCGCAACGCGCACCAGACCTTCGCCAAGCTGCTGGAGCTCGGCGTCGTCCCGATCGTCAACGAGAACGACACCGTGGCCACCTCCGAGATCCGCTTCGGCGACAACGACCGGCTGGCAGCGCTGGTGGCGCACCTCGTGCACGCCGACCTGCTGGTGCTGCTCTCCGACGTCGACGGGCTCTACGACGGCCCGCCGAGCCGGGAGGGCTCCCGCCTGGTCCCGGTGGTGCGTTCCGAGGCCGACCTCGCGGCGGTGACCATCGGCTCCGCCGGTGCTGCCGGGGTCGGGACGGGCGGGATGACCACCAAGGTCGACGCCGCCCGGATCGCGACCGG
>JAYSEC010000323.1:0-3502 GCA_041914085.1 Nocardioides sp. | reverse complement strand
GTGGTGGCGTTCACCGAGACCTGCGGCCACGAGCTGGCGTCGTACGGCATC
Organism: Nocardioides sp.; assembly: GCA_041914085.1. Taxonomy (GTDB): domain Bacteria; phylum Actinomycetota; class Actinomycetes; order Propionibacteriales; family Nocardioidaceae; genus Nocardioides. The sequence continues at coordinate 3,451 of JAYSEC010000323.1, read as the reverse complement.
CGGGCGAGCGTGGTGTGCCCGTCCTACTTCCGCACCAACCTGATGGACTCCATGCAGGGCAGTGACGAGGTCGTCGGCACGGTCGTCGCCGGGCTGGTCGAGCGCTCGCAGGTCACCGCCGACGACGTCGCCGCAGCCGTCCTCGCCGGCATGGACGCGGGCGAGGACGTGATCGTGCCCGACGAGGCCGCGCGCCAGGCGTACTTCCTGAAGTGGGCCGACCGGCCTGCCTACGACGCGGTCATGCGCGACCAGGCCGCCAAGCTCGACGCGCTGGACGCCTCGTGACGGCCGTGCCGGGCGCCCGCGAGGTGCGCGAGGAGGACGCCTTCGACGTGGCCCGGGTCGCGGCCTGGATCCGCGCGCACGCCGCGACCCGTGAGGGCCTGGACGGCGAGCCCGAGGTCCGGCAGTTCACCGGCGGCGCCTCGAACCTCACCTACCTGCTGCGCTACCCCTCCGGCCGCGACCTCATCGTGCGGCGCGCGCCGAAGGGCACCAAGGCCCGGGGGGCGCACGACATGCACCGCGAGTACGTCATCCAGTCGGCGCTGGCGCCGGTCTTCGACTACGTCGCGCCGATGGTCGCCTTCTGCGACGACCCGGACGTGGTCGGCGGCGACTTCTACGCGATGGACCGCATCGCCGGCGTCATCCCCCGCAGCGAGTGGCCGGCCGACGTGCCGTTGTCCCCCGAGCAGGCCCGCGCGCTGTGCCTCGACGCCGTGGACGTGCTGGCCGAGCTGCACGGCATCGACGCGTCTGCGGCGGGCCTGGACCACCTCGGCAAGGGCGCCGGCTACGTCCGCCGCCAGGTCGAGGGGTGGTCGACGCGCTACCGCAACGCCCGCACCGAGGACGTGCCCGACCTCGAGTCGGTGATGGCGTGGCTCGACGAGCGCCAGCCCGACGACGTCGCCACCTGCGTCATCCACAACGACTTCAAGCTCGACAACCTGGTGCTGTCGGCCGACGACGTGACGAAGGTCGTCGGGGTGCTGGACTGGGAGATGGCGACGCTCGGCGACCCGCTGATGGACCTCGCCGGCTCGATGGCGTACTGGGTCCAGGCCGACGACACCGAGGAGTTCCAGATGATGCGGCGGGTGCCCACGCACCTGCCGGGCATGCTGACCCGCGACGAGTTCGTGGCGGCGTACGGCGAGCGCACCGGTCGCACGGTCACCCCCGAGCAGTGGCGGTTCTACGAGGTCTTCGGCCTGTTCCGGATGGCGGTGATCGCGCAGCAGATCTACTACCGCTGGTTCCACGGCCAGACGACCAACGAGATGTACGCCCTCTTCGGGCCGGCCGTGCAGATCATCGGCCGCCGGCTCGACGGGCTCATCGCGTCGTGAGCTCGATCCTTCTCGTCCGGCACGGCCAGGCGTCGTTCGGCGCCGCCGACTACGACAACCTCTCCGACGTCGGCCACGAGCAGTCGCGCGTGCTCGGGGCGGCCCTCGCTGCCCGCGGCGTCGTCCCCGACGTCGTGGTGGCGGGCGAGATGAGGCGCCATGCGCAGACGGCGGCCGGTGTGCTCGAGGGCGCGGGCTGGACTGCCGACGTCGCCGTCGACCCCGGCTGGAACGAGTTCGACCACCTCCAGGTCCTCGCCGTCCACGACCAGCCCACCACCGTCGAGGGCGAGTCGGAGAAGGCGGCGTTCCAGCGGTGGTTCGAGGAGGCGACCCTGCGGTGGACGTCGGGCGCCCACGACGAGGCGTACGACGAGTCCTTCGCTGCCTTCACCTCGCGCGTCGAGACCGCGCTGGGCCGCCTCGTCGCGGCCCTGCCGCGGAAGGGGACCGCCGTCGTCCTCACCAGCGGCGGGCCGGTCGCGTGGGCGTGCGCGACGCTGCTCGCCGACGCGACGGACGCGCGGACCGACCTGTGGCTGCGGCTGAACCCGGTCTCGGTCAACACGGGCACCTCCACCGTCGTGTGCGGCGCTCGCGGCACGACCCTGGTCAGCTTCAACGCCCACGACCACCTCTCCCCCGACCTGCTCACCTACCGCTAGGAGCCGACCGTGACCACCATCCTCATCACCGGGGCGAGCAGCGGGCTCGGCGCCGAGATGGCCCGCCAGTTCGCCGCCCTCGGCCACGACCTCGCCCTCTGCGCACGTCGTACCGAGCGCCTCGACGCCCTCTCGGCCGAGATCGCCGCCGCCCACCCCGACGTCCGGGTCTCGGTCAAGGCGCTCGACGTCAACGACCACGACGCCGTCTTCCGGGTCTTCGAGGAGTTCGCCGAGGAGCTCGGCGGGATCGACCGGGTCGTGGTCAACGCGGGACTCGGCAAGGGCCAGCCGCTCGGCACCGGCCGCTTCGACGCCAACAAGCAGACCGCGGAGACCAACTTCATCGGCGCGCTCGCCCAGACGGAGGCCGCGGCCGCGATCTTCCGCCGGCAGGGCCGCGGGCACCTGGTGATGGTCTCGTCGTTCTCCGCGCTGCGCGGGATGCCCAAGAACATCACGACGTACGCCGCCACCAAGGCCGCGGTCGCGCACCTCGCCGAGGGCTTCCGCGCCGACGTGCACGGCACGCCCATCAAGGTCACCGTGCTCTACCCCGGCTACATCGTCTCCGAGATGTCCGGCACGTCCGCCAGGACGCCGCTGATGACCTCGACCGAGAAGGGCGTGCGCGCCATGGTCGACGCGATCGAGAAGGAGAAGAAGTCAGCCCGCGTCCCCGCCTGGCCGTGGGCGCCGCTCGGCGTCGTGGTCAAGCGCGCCCCCGTCGGTCTGCTGCGCCGGATGAGCTGACGTGCTCGACGTCCGCAGCATCACCCGCTCGCGGTGGGGCGGACGGGCGTCGCGTGCGATGGCGCGCCTGAACGCGCGGCACCCGTGGAGCCACAACGACCACTTCCACGGCTGGATCCTGTCCCGCCTGCCGGACCGGCGTCGGCGCGCGCTCGACGTCGGCTGCGGCCAGGGCGAGCTCCTCGCCGCGCTGGGCTCGTCCTTCGACGAGGCCGTCGGCATCGACACCGACGCCGCGATGCGTGCCGCCGCGGCGGCACGCTGCTCTCGTCTGCCCTCCGTCCGCGTCTCCGACACCCCGCTCGCCGCACTCGAGGGTCCCTTCGACGTCGTCACCATGGTCGCGGTCCTGCACCACCTCGACGTCGAGGCCGCCCTCCACGACGTACGCCGCCTCCTCGCCCCCGGCGGCCGCTTCCTCTGCGTCGGCCTCGCCCCGCCCGGCTCCTCGCTCGACCTGGCGTGGGACCTCGCCTCGATCGTCACGAACCCGCTGATCGGCTTCGTGAAGCACCCCCGACGGTCGCGGGAAGCTCCTGCTCCCCCGCCCTACCCGGTCGCGGACCCGGTGCTCTCCTTCTCCGAGCTCCAGGCCCTCGCCGAGGCTGTGCTGCCGGGCGCGCGGATGCGACACCGGCTCGGCTTCCGCCACACGCTCGAGTGGACGGCGCCGGG
>JAYSEC010000322.1:0-3524 GCA_041914085.1 Nocardioides sp. | reverse complement strand
CGACGTGCCCGGCCGACCTACACCCTCATCTGGGAAGAGCCATCAAAGGGTCTGCCGCGCACAGTCGGTGAGAGCGAGCGGCTGCAAGGAGCCTCGCTGGTCAACGCTGGCGTCCTCGACCGCACGCCCTCGGGAGGACTCCCCCTCTCCGGAAGGGCGGACTACTCCTTGTCCGACTGACATGGTCAAGGTCTCGCATGCCGGCCGTGCAAAGGTCCTGGCGCAAACCGGCCAGTAGGTCACAGCCGCGTAACCATCGCATGACGCTTGATCACGGTCGAGCGTAGACGCGGTTGAGACGACGACACCGGTTTTGCAGGGTGGAAGGACAGCCAACCCAAGGAGTCGAGTCACCCATGCTCACGCTCACCAAGAAGGCCCACGAAGCCGTTGCTGCGATCTCCCGCCCCACCGCGCCCTCGCACCTGCCCGGCCTACGCATCTGCCGTCGACCTGACCGGCCGACGTTCGCCGTCAACCGCGTCGTGTCCCCACACGAGTCCGACCTCGTCGTCGAACACGCCGGCGCCCGCGTGTTCCTGGGCCCCATCGCCGCCTTGAGGTTCAGCGACAGCGTCCTCGACGTGCGCACCGACGGCCTCGGCCGCCTGCAGTTCGTCGTACGCGCCGCCGCCTAACCGGCGAACCACGCAGCCGAGGCCGTTTCACGGCTGCCTACCGATTGCTCTACCGCCGCGCCGCACCCGCGCCCAGCCGCTGCCGTTCCAAGGGGAATGACGGACAACTGCCTTCACGGGTGGGCTCAGCGCACCCAAAACCCGTCCCCCGCCGCCGCTACGCCCACCAGCGCACCTGACATGAGAGGCGAAACACGTGCCCAGCCCCGAAAAGACCCACCGCCCAGCACCCGGCCGACTCGGCCGGCACAGTCGGCTGCTTCACCGAACAGGTGGGCCCACGGAACGGAGACAGTGGCACACGGTGGCGCTGCTGGCGTTGTGCGTGCTCTTCGCGGGCGTCTTGTCATCGTGCGGACAAGAGAACCCCGAAGGTGAGGCCGATGCGGCGCCGTTGAGCGAGCGGGCTGAGAACGACGTCCCCTTGAACCCTCCCACGTTGCGGTTCCACGTGTCCGCGAACGGGCAGGTGGATGCCTCGCCCGACCTGGAGGCCGAAGCCGGGGAGGTCGTCGCGATGGTGCTGGAGAACGAGAGCGACACCCGCTACGAGCTGCGCCTGGTGAACCCCGACGGCGGTGAGGTCTTCACCGTTGAGGCGCCCGCTGGTGGGCGTGGCGATGGTCGGGCGATGCCCCGCGAAGTAGGGGCTCACGTGGCCGAGGTGCACCCGGTGACCGACCCTGAAGCTGCCGAGGAGTTCACCGTCGAGGTGTCGGAGACATAGGAGTGAAGCGAGATGCGATCCGGGGCGTGTCGCGATCTGGGCTTCACAGACGTTCCGCCATTCGCGGCGGTCGTCCGGCGTGGGTAGCCACGGCCATGCTCTCGGCGGCGCTGGCATCCGGGTGTTCGGTGGATGCTGCGCCCCTCCCCGCCATGGACCCCGGCGCGTACACCCCAGCCATCGGCACGAACGCCCGCACCGAGCAGGTCGACGCGCTCGGGTTCGCGGTCGTGCTTGACGGCGACGGGAACGGTCGCGTCGTCGGCACGCTGAAGAACACCGAGAACCAGCCGCACGCGCTCACCGGCGCCGCCATCAAGAGCGACGGCACTCCCGTGCGAACCGCCCTGCTCGCCGACGTCATCCGGCTACCACCCCGCACGTCGGTCGCCTTGACCGACGCCCCACCCATCTCCGTGCCAGCGGCCAACCTGTCTGTGGGCGGTTTCGTCGAGCTGACATTGGACGTCACCGACGCCCAGCTGGTGCACATGCTCGTACCGGTGGAAGCCCAGAAGGGTCCGTACGCCGACGTCGACGTGCCGACCCGTGCCTGATGGACGTTCCGCGACGATGCTCGCCAACCGGCAGCGGACCCCGTGACTCGTCAACATGCACCTAGACGTCGCCCGCCCGGACACAACGTCGCAGTCGTGCTCTGACGCGTTGTTGACGCTCGACCTGGGCGGAGAAGCAACGCGGTCCCTGCGGAGTGCAACCCCCGAGAAACCGCTCGCGGGCGCGCGCTCGGAACCCCTCGTCAGCCTCGGTGTGTGCGTACGGCAAGGCCGCCAGCGCAAAGCACGCAGAAGAGTCCACAGACCACCTCGACCGCCACCGTGGCAGTTCTGGCGTGGTCAGCGAACGCACCGTTGACGGTGAGCAGGCTGCCGGCCACCACGGTCGCGACCACCGACACGGTATGCGGTTGTGGGGCACCCCCTTCGAGGATTCGCATACCGGCCAACCCGATGACGATGGCGCATCCCAGAGCACGGGTGGCGTTGGACTGGCCGGGCAGCTCGAGCGGGTAGAGCTCCCACTGGCTGACCATCAGGACGATCGTGACCATCATCAGGGCGCCGCCGATGGGACGAACCGGGACGCGAAGTGGCGCCGTGGCGGCGGCGCGTTCGAGACGGCGGCGTCGGCGATCGACGTGTCGGGAGGTCGCGACTGCCCGAGGGTGGGTCACCATGTCGCCAGGGGCTACGCCTTGTCGGTCTTCACCGTGGATCAGGTGCGCGAGTTCGGAGCGCACACCACCGCTGCTCGTGTCGCGCATGATGCCTCCGCGAAACGCGACGGCTGCTCCGACGACCAGTACCGCTGCTCCGCTCCCTGTCCACGTCCACGACGTCACGACGCCACCGACGGTTGCGATGCTGCAGCCGATGAGGGCGGCGGCGGTCCCGCCCCACACCAGTCGTGGTCGCACCCGCCTCGACGGGTCGCGTTGCACGCGTCGCCCATTCTGCTCGCTCATGGCGCGACGATGAGGGCTTGCGGTGCGGCCTGCTTCATCCGGGTGTTGAGCCAGGTGAGCTGGCGCGACGTCTGGTCGCCTGCGTGCTGGGCGACCTCGAGGAGGTCGCGGTCGCGCAGTCCCTGTGCCCCCTGGGCAATCACGGTCCACGTCGTCTGCACCAGCGTCGCGAGGACGTGCAGGTCCTGCAGGTCGCGCAGCAGCCCGACCTCGCCCTCGCGGGTCTCCGCGAGGCCGGCGGCGTGGAGCCGTTCCGGCTCGTCGACGTCGTCGGCCTCGCCGTACCGCTGGATGATCGGCGCGAGTGCCTCCCGGTTGTCCTCCGACCACTCCGCGAACATCTGGCAGGTGTGGAAGACGTCCGCGACGTGCGCGTGCCCCTCGGCGACGGCGCGGAAGGAGTCCGCCAGGGTCTTCTCGCTGTGGTCGGCCAGGCCGATGTAGGTCGTCAGGTGCGGCATCAGCGGTCACCTTCCGCAAAAGAGGACGTCGAAGCCCGCCCCGCCGGCTGGGAGGGGTCGAGGAGGTAGTGCGGGGTGGCGGGCGGCTGCGTGCTGGTAGTGGGTTTGCCGCCTTGTGTCGCCCGGGGGCGGCGTTGGGGCGGTGGGGGCGGGCGGTCGGTGTCGGGCGCGGACGCGGTGGTCGTCGGTGCCGGGGACGGTCCGTCGCCGGC
>JAYSEC010000321.1:2067-3530 GCA_041914085.1 Nocardioides sp. | reverse complement strand
GGGCACTAGCACCTCAAGCTAGCGCGTCTGCCAATTCCGCCACCCGGACGAGTGCTGGAGAACAGTAGCAAAGCAGCTCGGCACCGACGAATCGGGGCTGGTGCTTGCTCGTGGGGCAGGATGAACGGCATGGAACAGGCGCCCGGACAGAGCCCAGAGGACCGCCCCTACGACCCCGCTGCGGAGGTCGTCGACCTGTGCCAGCAGCTCATCGCCATCGACACCTCGAACTATGGCACCGACGAGGGACCGGGGGAGCGCAAGGCCGCCGAGCACGTCGCCACCCTGCTCGACGAGGTCGGCATCGGGGCGCAGGTCATCGAGGGCCGGCCCGGCCGGGCGAACGTCGTGGCGCGGTGGGGAGGCGGCGACGGTCGCCCGCCGCTGCTGCTGCACGGCCACCTCGACGTCGTACCCGCCGAGGCGTCGGACTGGCAGGTCGACCCCTTCAGCGGGGAGATCAAGGACGGCCACGTCTGGGGCCGCGGCGCGGTCGACATGAAGGACTTCGACGCGATGCTGCTCAGCGTCGTGCGTGCCCGGGCAGCGGCGGGGGCAGCGCCCGACCGCGAGCTCGTCCTCTGCTTCACCGCCGATGAGGAGGCGGGCGGCCACCACGGCGCCGGCGTCCTGGTCGACGAGCACGCCGACCTCCTCGCCGACTGCACCGAGGCCGTCGGCGAGGTCGGGGGCTTCTCCGCGACCGTCCGCGGGCGTCGGGTCTACCTCATCGAGGCCGCCGAGAAGGGCATGGCCTGGATGCGCCTGACCGCGCGCGGACGCGCCGGCCACGGCTCGATGATCAACGACGACAACGCGGTCACCCGGCTCGCCGGTGCCGTCGCCCGCATCGGCGCCCACGAGTGGCCGGTGCGGCTGACGCCGACCATGGAGGTGCTGCTCGCGACCATCGGGGAGCTCGCCGGCACGCCAGCCACCCCCGACAACGCCGAGGCCCTCGTCGAGGAGTTCGGCGACGCGGCCCGGATGCTCGGCGCGGTCATCCGCAACACCGCCAACCCGACGATGCTGCGCGCCGGCTACAAGACCAACGTGATCCCGACCGACGCCCAGGCGACGATCGACGGCCGTTTCCTGCCCGGCTACGAGGACGAGTTCTTCGCGACCCTGCGCGAGCTCGCCGGCGACGGCATCGAGATCGACTTCGAGTCCCACCAGCAGCCCTGGGAGACGCCGTACGACGGTGACCTGGTCGACGCGATGACTCGCAGCCTGCTCGCCGAGGACCCCGACGCGCTGGTCGCGCCGTACACGATGAGCGGCGGCACCGACGCCAAGCACTTCCGCCGGCTCGGCATGCGCTCCTACGGCTTCGCGCCGCTGCGGCTGCCCGCCGACCTCGACTTCACCGCGCTCTTCCACGGTGTCGACGAGCGGGTCCCGGTCGACGCGCTCGAGTTCGGGGCGCGGGTCTTCGACCGCTTCCTCGACGACGTCTGAGA
>JAYSEC010000321.1:0-1967 GCA_041914085.1 Nocardioides sp. | reverse complement strand
CGTGGCAACCGACACCGTCGGGGCCCTCGGGAGTGTTGCGCACGTCACCGGTGAGCACCGGTGAGGGAATGCGTACGGCTGTGGCACAGTTGCCCCCACGAAGAGCAAGCGTGCTCTGGGGGCGGTGAAACTCCGCACCGGCGGTCACAGTCCGCGACCCGGCCACAGCCAGTGGCCGGTTGACCAGGTGGAACTCCTGGACCGACGGTCAAAGTCCGGATGAGAAGCGCACGCAGACGGCTCCGCGTCCCTCGCTCGTGAGGGAGGGCGCGCAGCGTCAACCCGCCCCCACGAGTCCGCGTCGACGGACCGGAGGCGGAGATGACGACCAGCGAGGCAGAGCGCCGCGCCATGCGGCGTGCCCTCGAGCTCGCCGTGACGCCTGGCGTGCCGCTCGGCCCGAACCCGCGCGTGGGCTGCGTGCTCCTCGCGCCGGACGGTACGACGGTCGCGGAGGGCTTCCACCGCAGGGCAGGCGGGCCGCACGCCGAGGTCGTCGCGCTGGCCGAGGCCGGCGAGGCCGCGCGCGGCGCCACCGCCGTCGTCACCCTCGAGCCGTGCAACCACACCGGTCGCACCGGCCCCTGCAGCGAGGCGCTGATCGCGGCCGGGGTGGCCCGGGTGGTCTTCGCCCAGCCCGACACCAACCCGGTCGCCATCGGCGGCGCCGGACGCCTCCGCGACGCCGGGATCGAGGTCGTCGGCGGGGTCATGGTCGAGGAGGCGCGCGCGATCAACCGCACCTGGACCTTCGCGATCGCCCACCAGCGGCCGTTCGTGACGTGGAAGTTCGCGACCACCCTCGACGGTCGGAGCGCGGCCGCGGACGGCACCAGCCGCTGGGTCTCCAGCCGGGCCGCCCGGCTCGACACGCACCGCCTGCGGGCGCTCTGCGACACCATGCTGGTCGGCACGAACACCGTCGCCGTCGACGACCCCGAGCTGACCGTGCGCGACGAGGTGGGCGAGCCCCTGCCCCACCAGCCGCTGCGGGCCGTGATGGGGATGCGTGACATCCCGCTCGGGCGCCGCGTCTTCAACGACCGCGCCGAGACGCTGCAGCTGCGCACCCGCGAGCCCCGCGAGGCGCTGGCCACGCTGTTCGCCCTGGACCGCCAGCACGTGTTCCTGGAGGGCGGGCCCACGCTCGCCCGCGCGTTCCTGGAGGCGGACCTCGTCGACGAGGTCGTCGCCTACGTCGCCCCGATGCTGCTCGGTGCCGGGACGAGCGCGGTCGCCGACCTCGGCATCACCACGATCGCCGATGCCCTGCACCTGCACGTCACCGACGTGACGGTGCTGCAGGGGCACGACGGCGAGGACACCAACGTGCGTCTCACCATGAGCCGTCCATCGAGGAGGAGCTAGATGTTCACCGGAATCGTCGAGGAGCTCGGCACCGTCGCTGAGGTCACGGACCAGGGCGACGCCATCCGGCTGACCGTGGAGGCGTCCACCGTGCTCGAGGGCACCGGCCTCGGCGACTCGATCTCGGTCAACGGCTGCTGCCTGACCGTCTCCGAGCTCGGCCACGGCCGCTGGACCGCCGACCTCATGCAGGAGACCCTCGACAAGACCTCGCTCGCCGGCGTCGCGCCCGGTGACCGGGTCAACCTCGAGCGCGCGGTCACCGTCGACAAGCGCCTCGGCGGCCACATCGTCCAGGGGCACGTCGATGGCGTGGGCGAGGTGATCTCCCGCTCGCCCAGCGAGCACTGGGACGTCGTCGAGATCTCCCTGCCGCCGCACCTCGCCCGCTACCTCGTCGACAAGGGCTCGATCACCGTGGACGGCGTGAGCCTGACCGTCGTCGAGGCCCGCGAGTCCAGCTTCACCGTCAGCCTCATCCCCGAGACCCTCGCCCGGACGACGCTCGGCTCGCGCCGCGTCGGCGACCTGGTCAACCTCGAGGCCGACGTCATCGCCAAGCACGTCGAGAAGCTGCTCGGCGCCTACACCCCCACCCA
>JAYSEC010000320.1:0-3549 GCA_041914085.1 Nocardioides sp. | reverse complement strand
AGCCGGCTGATCTCGAACTGCTGGTCGAGCTGGCCGGTGCGGCTGAACATCGCGTTGCTCGTCTGGACGGTGACGAGCTCGGCACCGCGGGCCACCTGGCCGGCGATGCCCTCGTCGTAGGCGACGTCGAAGCAGATCGCGTCGGCGACCCGCACGTCGCCGATGCGCAGCGGCTCGAGGCTGGTGCCGCGGACCATGTCGCGCGGGACCTCCGTCAGCCGCCCGTAGGTCGACGGCATCCAGCTGCTGCCGCGGAAGGGGATGTACTCGCCGTACGGCACCGGGTGGCGCTTGGTGTAGCGGTCGGCGCCGCCGAGGCCGGGCTCGAAGACGATCCCCTGGTTGAGGACCAGCGTGTCGTCGAGGGGGTCGCCGTTGGTGCCGCCGACGAGGATCGGCACGTCGATCGCGTCGGAGGCCGCGACGATGCCGGCGTGGACCCCGGCGTCGAGGAACGGGTCGACCGCGGTCGAGTTCTCCGGCCAGACCACGAAGTCGGGTCGCGGCCGCTCCCCCGCGTCGACCGCGGCGGCGAGCTCCTCGGTCAGCCGCACGTGGTTGGCGGTCACCTCGCGGTGGACGGCCGGCACGTTGAGCCCGGTGCCGGGGACGTCACCCTGCACGGCCGCGACCGTCGCGGTGCCGCTGCGCTCCAGGGGGTACGGCACGAGCGCCGGCGCGAGGGTCACGACGGCCAGCGCGGCCACGGCGACGTACGCCCGTCGGGGGCGCCCGGCGCCCAGGGTGGGGCGCAAGGACACCAGCAGCCACGCGAGCGTGGTGCCGGAGAGGGCCACCAGGAGGCTGACGCCGGTCATCCCGATCCACGGGAGCGCGTCGCCCCAGGGGGTGTCGGCGGTGGCGTAGGCCAGGCGTCCGAACGGCATGCCGGAGAACGGGAAGCCGCTGCGCCACGTCTCGATGCCGACCCACCACAGTGCCGTCCAGACCGGCCACGCACGCAGGCGCAGGCTCCACGACAGGCCGACCCCGAGGGGCACGAAGAACGCCGACTCCATGGCGCACATCGCGAGCCACGCGTCGGTGCCCACGGCGCGCATCCACACCATGACGGCATAGGTGAACGCGATCCCGAAGAGCAGGCTCGGCAGCCAGGCCCGGCCCGGGCGCAGGCCGCGCACGGAGAGCACCAGCGCCGCGATCGCCGGCGGCATCAGCCAGGCGAGGCCGATCGGCTCGAAGCCCGCTGCCAGGACGAGTCCGCCGACCAGGGCGAGGAGGCAGCGCAGCGGCACGCACAGACCGTAGCCGACGGCTGCTCACGGCTGTTCACGACGTGCTGACGGCTGCCCACCACGGGGCAGGCCTGCAGCGGTGCGGGAGGGACGAGGGGGCTTCGGACCGACACGCGATCGTCTGGCTGACGGTCGCACGAAGTTGTCTAACGCCCCGAGGTCCCTCCCGCATCCAGCCACCGCGGGGCACCGTCGACGGATCGTGCGAGGGTGGGCATCGCTGGCTCCGCGTCCCACACGTCGAACTCCCCACTGCCGAAGGCGCCACCCGCGGGCTGCACAGGCGGACCCCGGAACCCTCCCTCTCGACGACCACGCTGTCAACACGGCCCTGACCTGCATGGACGCGCGTTCATGCAGGTCAACGCGCCGGCATCCGGTTGAAAGTCGTCGGACAAACTTTGCCCACGTCCGGCGTGTCGGCGACGACACGCCGAGGGCCTGCCGCGGACGTGCCCTACGTGGGAGGTACGACGACCGTCCCCGTGGCCGTCGTGGCCACCACCGGCGGGTCGAGGACCTCGGCCGCGCCGGGCGCCTCGGCGGTGGGGGCTCCGCGGCCGACGACGAGGACGGCGAAGTCCATGACGCGGCTGCGGGTGCCCTCGCGGACGAGCGTGGCGGTGATCTCGAGGACGTCGCCGGCGCGCACCGGCGCCCGGAACTGGACGTCGGAGTAGGACGCGAAGAGCCCCTCGTCGCCGTCGAGCAGGATGCACATCTCGGTGGCCACGTCACCGAACAGGCCCAGGCTGTAGGCCCCGTCCACGAGGTTGCCGGCGTAGTGGGCGTGCGAGTACGGGACGTAGCGGCGGTGGGTCACCACGGTGCCGACGCGGCTGTCGCTCATGAGGCCTTCTCCTTGGTCGGGGCGAGCCGGTGCACGATGAACGAGGCGACCTCGCCGGGCGTCGTACCGCGGCTGAAGACGCGGTCGACCCCGAGCTCGTCGGCCATCGTCTCGTCGAAGCGGGGACCGCCGACGACCAGCAGCGGCCGCTTCGCGGCCGGATAGGCCTCCCGGAAGGCCGCCGACATCTCGCGCGTGTTGAGGAGGTGGGCGTCGCGCTGGGTGACGACCTGCGACACCAGGACCGCATCGGCCTTCTCCTCGCGGGCCGCCTCGACGAGCTGCGGCACCGAGACCTGGGCGCCGAGGTTGACCACCTTGAGCTCGCGGTAGTACTCCAGGCCCTTCTCGCCGGCGAAGCCCTTGATGTTGAGGATCGCGTCGATGCCGACCGTGTGGGCGTCGGTGCCGATGCAGCCGCCCACGACGACCAGGCGGCGGCGCAGCGACCGCTTGATCGCGGCGTTGGCCTCCTTGGGCGTGAGCAGCGGGAAGTCGCGCTCGACGACCTCGACGGTGCTGGGGTCGACGAGGTGGTGCACGCGACCGTAGACGACGAAGAAGGTGAAGCCCTCCCCCATCGGCTTGGCGTGGACCACCAGCGCCGGGTCCATGCCCATCTTGTTCGCGAGCTGCACCGCGGCGCCCTCGGCGACCTTGGAGTGCTCGATGGGCAGGGTGAACGACAGCTGCACCATGCCGTCGCCGGTGGTGTCGCCGTAGGGGCGGATCAGGCTCATCGCTGACCCCTCTCGTCGGTCGAGGTGCGAGCGCAGCGAGCCTCGCGCTCGGTGGTTGAGGTGCGAGCGCAGCGAGCCTCGAAACCCATCACTTCGCCTCCAGGATCTCGGTCGCGGGGTTGTAGTAGCCGTCGGCCTTGCGGGCCACGCCGTCGAGGCCCTTGCCCTTGTCGGCCGGACGCTTCATCAGCCCGAACGTGCCGTCGGCGATCGCGGAGAGCAGCGGCGGCTCGCCCGGGGCGCTGCGGTCGGCCTTGATCTCCTCGAGGAGGGAGATCGACTCGCCGAGCACCTCGCGGGCCCGGTTCGCGATGAAGCCGTCGGGGGCGGGGTTGAAGTCCTCGTGGAGGTTGCCGGCGGCGTTCATGACGTAGCGGACGTTCTGCAGGGCCAGGTCGCGGTCGGACAGCCACGGCGTCACGACGGCCTCGGTCATCATGCCCACCAGCAGGATCCCCTGCCCGGTGAGGGCGCCGACGAGGTTGAAGAAGCCGTCGAGGAGGTAGCCCTTGAAGATGTCGCCGGTCATGTGGCGGGTCGGAGGCATCCACTTCAGGGGCGCGTCGGGGAACAGCTCGCGCGCCAGCATCGCGTGGGCGAGCTCGAGGCGGAACGAGTCCGGGACGCCGGGGTCGATCTCGAAGGCGTGGCCCAGGCCGAGCTGCCAGTCCTCGAGCCCGGCCTCCTTGGCGAAGTACTCGTT
>JAYSEC010000319.1:1440-3559 GCA_041914085.1 Nocardioides sp. | reverse complement strand
GGAGGTACGACGACGAGGAAGGCCGCGACGGCCGCGAGGTTCGCGCACTCGCCGAGCGCCGTGGGTCCGGCGACCAGGGCGAGCGCCGGGCCGAGGCCGAGCACGAGCGCGGCGGCCGGGCGCAGGTTGATGCCGGTCACCAGCCAGATCCCCAGCGCGGCCTCGACGAGGAGGAGGGCGTTGCCGCCGACGCCGGCGAGGTGGTCGTTGGACGGCGTGATGAACGCCCCCGTCGCGGCGAGCGCCAGCAGCGCGACGCCGAGGTGGATGCCGAGGAGGCGCGGCACCCACGGCACGAGGCGGCCCACGGGCGCGAGGAACGGCAGCTCCGGCCGGTGCACCCGGAGGGCGACGAGGCGCCACGCGACGGTCACGGCCACGACCGCGGCGGTCAGCAGCAGCGGCAGCGGCGAGAGGAAGAAGGACCAGTCACCCGCCTGCTGCGACTCGACGAACCAGCGTTCGTGGGTCGGCAGGGCAGGGACGAGCGCGGCGAGGGGGAGGGTCATGTCCCCACCATCGGCTGCGCGCCCGGTCCGGATGAGCGGCGGAAGGTCCGGACCCCGGGGGACCTTGGTCCCGAATACGCTGCACGGGTGAAGGCCCCGCGCTGGCTCCCGGGCGCGGCGACCGCCGCGCTCCTCGCCGCCGGTGGGGTCGCCGGCGCGGTCGCAGTCGCCTGGGGCCACCCGTTCGTGGACCTCCTCGCCTACCGGCACGGTGGCGCCTCCGTCCTCGCCGGGTCGTCGCCCTACGCGAGCGACGACCCCGTGACCGGGCTGCCGTTCACCTACCCGCCGTTCGCCGCCGTGCTGATGGCGCCACTGGCCCTCCTGCCGCACTGGCTCGCCGCCGCCGCGTGGACGGCCGCCTCGGCCGCGGCGCTCGGTGGGTCGGTCGTGCTCGTGCGCCACGCCCTCGGGCGTGCGACGTCCGCCCGCGCCGCGGTCGCGCTGTCGGCCGCCGCGCTGGCTCTGGAGCCGGTGTGGCAGAACTTCGCCTTCGGGCAGGTCAACCTGCTGGTCCTGCTCGTCGTGCTCGCCGACGTGCTCCACCCCGACCGCCGCCTGGCGGGCGTCGCGCTCGGCGTGGTGGCGGGCGTGAAGCTGACCCCGCTCGTCTTCGTCGCGCTGCTCGTCCTGGTCGGCCGGCGCGCGGCCGCCGCCCGCGCGGTGCTGGCGTTCACCGGCACGGTGGCGATCGGGTACGTCGCCGTCCCCGGCGCGACGTCGTACTGGACCGAGCGGTTGCTGGACCCGCGCCGCGTCGGTCCACCGGCGCTGGCCCACAACCAGTCGGTGTCGGGCGCGCTGACCCGGCTGCTGGACGGGGTGCCCCCGACGGCGGTCTGGGCGGCCGTCGCCGGGACCCTCGCGCTCGGCGTCCTGGCGGGTGCCGCGGCGCGGTGGCGCGGCGGCGACCGGGTGCTCGCCACGTGCCTGGCATCCGTGGCGATGCTGCTCGCCTCACCGGTGTCGTGGTCGCACCACTGGGTCTGGGCGGTGCCCGTCGCCCTCGTGCTCTGGGAGCGCAGCCGTTGGGTCGCGGTGGCGTGGGTGGCGGTGTTCGTGACCCGGCCGATCCTGTGGCCGCCGTGGGGCGGGGGCCGCGAGCTGGGGTGGAGCGCGCCCGAGCACGTCGTCGGCAATGCCTACCTGCTCGCGGCGCTCGCCCTGGCGGGCTGGGCCGTCAGGGCGGGGCGCCGGGCGTCGGTGCCCTACTGATGGTCGGGGTCCGCCTCGGGGATCGGGGCGCCCGGGTCCTCACCCGGTGCGACGGGGTTGACCGAAGGGTCCCCGGACGGGACGACCTGCGGATCGGACTCGGGCTCCATCGGTGTCGTGGTCATCGGACCTTCGTACGCCGCGTGCGCCGGGGCCGCAACGTGCGCCCCACCCCCTGAGGTGGGGTCCGCGACGGGCGACCCGACGCCGGTCGTCGGCCGAGGCAGGCTCAGGGACGGCGGCCGCTGCGGCGCTGCTGCACCTTGCGCACGGCTTCCTTGATCCTGGCCTGGTTCTGCGGCTTGCGGGCCTCGTCGTAGACCTTCTTGGCGATGCCGGCAGCGGCGAGCTTCTTCGCGATACCCATGCGTCCACCCTGCCAGCGGGCACCAAGG
>JAYSEC010000319.1:0-1340 GCA_041914085.1 Nocardioides sp. | reverse complement strand
CGGCGTACGGCACAATCACCCGGGTGACCACTCGGATCTCTGTGGCGGGCCTCGGCTACGTCGGCCTCTCGATGGCGGTGCTGCTGGCGCGGCACAACACGGTCGTCGGCCTCGACCTCGACGCCGAGCGGGTCGAGCGACTCAGGCGCGGCGAGAGCCCCATCCACGACGACGACATCTCCCGCTTCCTCGCCGAGGAGGAGCTGGACCTCACCTTCACGACCGATCCGGAGGAGGCGCACCGGGGCGCCGACTTCGTGATCATCGCGACGCCGACCAACTACGACCCGGTGACGAACTACTTCGACACCGGCTCGATCGAGGCGGTGATGCGCGACGTCCAGCGGATCAACCCCGACGCGACCATGGTCGTGAAGTCGACCGTCCCGGTCGGTTACATCGAGGACGTACGCGCCCGGCTCGGCACCACCGACGTCATCTTCTCCCCCGAGTTCCTGCGCGAGGGACGGGCGCTGCACGACAACCTCCACCCCGCGCGCATCGTCGTGGGCGAGGACTCCCCACGCGCCCGGGCCTTCGCCGAGCTCCTGGTCAAGGGCGCGGACGCCGACGACGTACCCGTCCTGTTCACCGCGCCCACCGAGGCCGAGGCGATCAAGCTGTTCGCCAACACCTACCTCGCCATGCGGGTCGCCTACTTCAACGAGCTCGACTCCTTCGCGCTCTCGCGCGGACTGGACTCGCGCTCGATCATCGACGGGGTGGGGCTCGACCCGCGGATCGGCACCCACTACAACAACCCGTCGTTCGGCTACGGCGGCTACTGCCTGCCCAAGGACACCAAGCAGCTGCTGGCCAACTACTCCGACGTGCCGCAGACGCTGATCTCCGCGATCGTCGAGGCCAACACGACCCGCAAGGACTTCATCGCCTTCGACATCATCGACCGCGAGCCCGAGGTCGTGGGCATCCACCGGCTGATCATGAAGGCCGGCTCGGACAACTTCCGGGAGTCCTCGGTGCAGGGCATCATGAAGCGGCTCAAGGCCAAGGGCATCGAGGTCGTGGTCTACGAGCCCGAGCTCGGGGAGGACCACTGGTTCGGCTCCGAGGTCACCAGCGACCTCGCCTCCTTCAAGCAGCGCGCCGACCTCATCGTCGCCAACCGGATGGTCGAGGAGCTCAGCGACGTGGCCGACAAGGTCTACACCCGCGACCTCTTCGGCGCCGACTGAAATAGCCGCCGGCCTCGTCGATCGAGGTGCGAGCGGACCTTCTGTTGGTTGAGGTGCGAGCGGCTGGACCTTCTGTTGGTTGAGGTGCGAGCGAAGCGAGCCTCGAAACCCACGACGACCCCACGAACACCGGTTTCGAGGCTC
>JAYSEC010000318.1:1458-3560 GCA_041914085.1 Nocardioides sp. | reverse complement strand
ACGACCGGCGCAGAACATACGTCCGCCTGCGCGGATCTCGGCAGATCCGCGCACTTCAGCGGCAGATCCGGACGCCGTGCTGTGAACTGGAAGCGACCCTGCGGTAGAAGAACGTCATGGTCCGGTTCCTGTTGACCCAAGAGGTCGCCGCTCACGACACCGCGGAGGTGTGGCCTGTCTATGAGTCGGTGTTTGGCGACTACTCCGACTGCGACACATGGCGTCAGGCTGTGTGGGACAGGCACAGCGTGCGGGACGGCTTTCGTCTCGTCCGCGCCTACGAGGGCGAAGCCCTCATCGGCTTCGTCTACGGCTACACCGGTCAACGTGGTCAGTGGTGGACCGACAACGCCCAGAAAGTTCTGGGTCCTGAAGTTGCTGGCACGTGGCTCGGAGGGCACTTCGAGCTGGTCAGCATCGGCGTACTGGCCTCGGCCCGGCGTAGGGCTGTCGGTCGATCTCTCATGCGCGTGCTCCTAGAAGACCTCCCGCACGACCGCTGGCTTCTCATGACGACGGCTGACGCCGACGATCCGGCAAGGCGGCTCTACGCGTCCGAGGGGTGGCACGTCCTGGGTCCAGGGATCGGCGACGACACCGTGATCATGGGGCGCAGATCCGCGGTCACTGCGCCGATTGAGTAAGGCGCGCTCAGGCATGAGCGGACGCATCTCAACTGCGGCCTATCTGCGTCGGTGGAACCTGAGGTCGCCGTTGGGGAGGCGGTCGGTGTGGTAGCCGGTGTCGTGGACCCGGCGGTGATGGTGGCTGCACAGCAGCACGGCGTTGGTGAGGTCCGTCGGGCCGCCGGCAGACCAAGGGTCGAGGTGGTGGGCGTCGCACCACGTGCCGGGGGTGTCGCAGCCTTCGGCGCGACAGGTCTGGTCTCGGATCAGGAGGGCCTTGCGTTGCGCCGGGCTGAAGAGGCGCTTGGCACGTCCGAGGTCGATGGGCAGTGAGGCGCCGTCGAGGACGACGGGCAGGATCTTCGCGGTGCACGCCAGGCGCCGGGCTTCGCTGGCGCTGATGCGGTCGCCGGTGAGGTCGTCACCCGGCACGAGACCCGCGCCGATCAGGCCCGCAGTCGCGAGCTCGGCCTTCAGTGACGCAAGGGGGATCGTGATGACGACGGTCGTCGCATCGCCACCGTGGACCGGGAGCCGCGACGGGTCGGCGGCCTCGAGGAACTGGCCGAACGCCTCCCCGAGACGTCTCGGATAGGGCAGGCGCGTGAGTGGATCGGTGGTGGGCTCCTCGTGCTGCGCCCGCGGGTTGGTGAACGCGTGGAGGTAGGTCGCGAGCCGGGTCGCCACTGCGTCGGGCACGACCCCGGAGATGCGGGTGGTGCCGTCGCCCTGACGGCGCATCGTGAGGCGGGTCTTGCGGGCGGCATCGGCCTCGAGGTCGGCGAGGCGGTCGGCCTCCGCAGCCTCGGCGATCTCGGGTGCCACGACGTCGAGGATCCGTCGGCCGAGCCGGCCGAGCTCCTTGGGTCCGAAGTCGTCGGCTCGGGCCACGAGGTGGGCCTCGGCCAGCGCGACCGTGGCGGAGTCGACTCGAGCCGGCAGCGCGTCGAGGGCACGACGGATCACCTGGGCCTGGTCGAGCGTGACCGTGCCCTCGCGCATCCCTGTCGCCAGGATCGGATGCTCACGGTCCAGAGCCGATGCCAGAGCGAGGTCGGCGTGCGCGGCGCTGAACCGCGTACGTGTCTGGTGCGCCAGCCACGCCGCGGCGTCCTTCGCCCCGGTCGCGTCGGCCAGGTCGCCCGCGTCGGCCAGCACCCGCAACCGAAGCTCCGCCAGCTGCCCCTCGGCCCGCACCAGCTCGCACAGCGCCGTCGCCTTGTCGTCGGTCGACATGAAGGTCGGGTTCACGCCCGCAAGGCCCTTGAGGAGGGTCCGGATCTCGGAGACGGCAGCAACGACCGGGTGACTCACGGCTGGCCTCCTTTCGACGACGGGTCACCGCACGCGCCAGCACGCGTGAGGTTCCACGATCGTCGCTCCTGGAGGCCCGGCTCGCCGGACTATTACGTCACCCTCGCAACTCGCTCCGCTGACTCGGGATGGCGCACTGGTGGCTTGTCCTGGTGGCCCGGT
>JAYSEC010000318.1:0-1358 GCA_041914085.1 Nocardioides sp. | reverse complement strand
GCGGGTCAGGCCCAGCGCTCGGAGGCCGGGGTGAAGGTGAGCTCCCGGTCGCCGGTGTAGATCTGCTTCGGGCGGGCGATCTTCTGGTCCTTGTCCTGCACCAGCTCGGACCACTGCGCCAGCCAGCCCGGCGTACGGCCGATGGCGAACAGCACCGTGAACATCTCCGGCGGGAACTGGAAGGCCTCGTAGATCAGGCCGGAGTAGAAGTCGACGTTGGGGTAGAGCTTGCGCTTGACGAAGTACTCGTCCTCCAGCGCGATCTTCTCCAGCTCGAGGGCGATGTCGAGGAGCGGGTTGGTGCCGGTGACCTCGAAGACGTCCTCGGCCGACTTCTTGATGATCTTCGCGCGCGGGTCGTAGTTCTTGTAGACCCGGTGGCCGAAGCCCATCAGGCGCTCGTTCCCGTCCTTCACGCCGTCGATGAAGGCGGGGATGTTGCTCTTGTCGCCGATGCGGCGCAGCATCCGCAGCACCGCCTCGTTGGCACCACCGTGCAGCGGGCCGTAGAGGGCGCCGACGCCGGCCGCGACCGCCGAGTAGGGGTCGACCTGCGAGGAGCCGACCGAGCGGACCGCGTTGGTCGAGCAGTTCTGCTCGTGGTCGGCGTGCAGGATGAAGAGCACGTCGAGGGCCTTGACGAGGCGCTCGTCGGCCTCGAACTTCTGCTCGCTCATCTTGAAGAGCATCGAGAGGAAGTTGGCGGTGTAGCCGAGGTCGTTGTCGGGGTAGACGTACGGCTTGCCCTGCGCGTGCCGGAACGACCAGGCGCCGAGCGTCGGCATCTTGGCGATCATGCGGACGATCTGCATGTGGCGGTTGTCCGCGTCGCTGATGTTGCGGGCGTCGGGGTAGAACGTCGACAGCGCACCGACGGAGGCCATCAGCATGCCCATCGGGTGGGCGTCGTAGCGGAAGCCGTGCATGAAGTTCTTGACGTTCTCGTGCACGAACGTGTGGTAGGTGATCTCGTGCACCCAGGCGTCGTACTGCTCCTTGGTGGGCAGCTCGCCGTGGATGAGGAGGTAGGCCACCTCGAGGAAGTTCGACTTCTCGGCGAGCTGCTCGATCGGGTACCCGCGGTACTCGAGGATGCCCTTGTCGCCATCGATGTAGGTCACCGCCGAACGGCACGAGGCAGTGTTGACGAAACCGGGGTCATAGGTGGCCAGGCCGGGCTCGTCGTCGGTGAGGCGGATCTGCCCCAGGTCCTTGGCGGCGATCGTGTTGTCGGTGATCGCGATGTCGTACGTCTGACCGGTCCGGTTGTCGGTGACAGTCAGGGAATCCTTGGCCGCAACGTCGGTCACGTCGGCTCCTGTTCATACGTCTTTGTACGTCTGTGGGGTCCCCTCAAC
>JAYSEC010000317.1:0-3604 GCA_041914085.1 Nocardioides sp. | reverse complement strand
TGGCGGCGGTCGACTCCGGGCCGGTGGACATGGTGGGCGTGCCGGCTCGACCGGTCGGCCGCCCGGACTGGTACCTCGACCGGCCGGGCTTCGCCTGGGGCGCCATCGGGGTGGCCGCTGTCTGGTTCGGCGGTGCCGTGGGCGTCGCACGACGCATGGTGGCGGCGTCGGCCGCACGCGAGCCCGACCAGGTCGCGCTCGTGCACCTCGGCGTCATCGACTCCCGGCTGCACGCCGCGAGGAGCGTGCTCGCGCAGGCCGCGACCGCGGTCGACGCAGGCGAGCTGACCGGGACGTCCGGCTGGCGTGCCGCCCTCCGGGTCCGCGACGCGGTCGCGGAGGCGGCCGAGGAGGTGCTGCGCCGTGCCGCGCACGGGATGGGGCCCGGACCGCTGGCCACCGACGACGAGCACGCCCGCCGCGTCGCCGACCTGGAGCTCTACCTGCGCCAGTGGCACGCCGAGCGCGACCAGGCCGGCCTGGGGCGGATGCTCCTCGACGACCCGGCGACCAGCTGGTGACCACTCCACGCTTCCGCCACGACCGGGCGGGCACGCCGGCCACGGCCTGGTCGTCCACGCTCGCCGGACTGCCCGCCACGGCGCTGCCCGGCGACCGGGGCAGGGTCGTGGTCGTCGGCGCCCATCCGGACGACGAGACGCTCGGCGCGGGCGGCCTGCTGCACACCGCATCCGCGGCCGGCCTGCGCATCCAGGTGGTGTCGGCCACCGCCGGCGAGGGCTCGCACCCGCGATCCCCGACGCACGCGCCCGCGCGGCTGGCCGAGGTGCGCCTCGACGAGCTGCACCGGGCAACCTCCCTCCTGGCGCCCGAGGCGCAGGTCACCTGCCTCGGACTTCCCGACGGCGACGTGGCGGCGCACGAGGAGGCCCTGACGGCCAGGCTCGTGGAGGTCGTCGGCACCGACGGCGCCGACGTCGTGCTCTGCGCGCCCTGGCGCGGAGACTGCCATCCCGACCACGAGGCGGTCGGACGTGCCGCCGCCACGGCAGCCGAGCGCACGGACGCCCTGCTGCTGGAGTACCCGGTGTGGTGGTGGCACTGGGGCAGCCCGGACGAGCTGCCGCACCTGGCCCGGCTGTCGCTCGGCGCGACCGCGAGGGACGCCAAGCGCTCGGCCGTGGCCGCGCACGCGAGCCAGGTCCGGCCCCTCTCCCCGGCGCCCGGCGACGAGGTGCTGCTCGGCAGCGACCTGCTGGCGCACTTCGACCGCGACTGCGAGGTGTTCGTCGTGGACGCCCCGCGGGACGACGACGTCCTCGACCAGGTGCACCGCGACCGCCCCGACCCGTGGGACGTCGGCTCCTTCTACGAGCGGCGCAAGCGGGCGGTCACGCTCGCCGCCCTGCCGCGGGAGCGCTACGGCGCGGCGCTCGAGGTGGGCTGCTCCGTCGGTGAGCTCGCCGCGGACCTCGCGACCCGGTGCGACCGGCTCCTCGCCGTCGACAGCAGCGCCGCGGCGATCGACCTGGCCCGGCGCCGGACCGTGGGCGTGCCCGGCCTGGAGGTGCGCCGTGCCCGACTGCCCGAGGAGTGGCCGGGCGGGTCGTACGCGCTCGTCTCGGTCTCGGAGGTCGGCTACTTCCTCAGCCCGCGCCGGCTCGAGGAGCTCGTCCGGCTCGCCCTCACCTCGCTGGAGGACGACGGGCACCTGCTGCTGTGCCACTGGCGGCACCAGCCCGTCGGGTGGCCGCTGGCGGGCCCGGCGGTGCACGACGCGTTCCTGGCGACCGGGGCGCCGGTGCTCGTGGCGCACGAGGAGGAGGACTTCCTCCTGCACGTCCTGGGGCGACCGGCATGACCCGGCCCGACGCCGTCGCGGTGGTCGTCCCGGCACGGGACGAGGAGGTGCTGCTGCCGGCCTGCCTCGACGCCGTGGCGGTCGCGGTGGACACCCTGCGGCGTGAGCACCCGGACGTCCGCACCCAGGTCGTCGTGGTGCTGGACGCGTGCCGCGACGCCTCGGCGCAGGTGGTCGCCGACCGGGCGGACGGCTGGGCAGACGTGCGGGCACTGACCACGGACGCCGCGTGCGTCGGCGTGGCCAGGAGCACGGGCGTCGACGCGGCGGCCTCCTGGGCGGCCCGCGTGGGCGCCCGCAGGCTGTGGCTGGCCAGCACCGACGCCGACAGCGTCGTACCTCCCGACTGGCTGACGTCGCACCTGCGCTGGGCCACGGCCGGGATCGGCCTGGTGGTCGGGACCGTCGAGCCCCGGCCCGGCGACCTCGACCCAGCCGCGCTGGCCGCGTGGCACGCTCGGCACACCACCGCCGACGGCCACGACCACGTCCACGGCGCGAACCTCGGGCTCACCCTGGACGCCTACCGGTTCGCCGGCGGCTTCGCGCCGGTGCCCACGCACGAGGACGTACGCCTCGTGGCCGCCGTCCGGGCCGCCGGGGTGCCCCACCTCGCGACCGGCGCCGTGCCCGTAGTCACCTCGGGCCGCCGGATCGGCCGGGCGCCCGGCGGCTTCGCGGACTACCTCGACGGCCTGGGCGCCTGAGCCCGGAGGTCAGCCGACCTTCATCTCGCCGAGCTCGTTCCAGCCGTCCTGGTCGACAGCGGTGCTGACGATGTCGGGCGTGCGGGCGAGGTACTGCGGGAGCTCGGCCTGCGCGGCCCGGAAGTGGTCGGAGCCGACGTGGGCGGCACCGGCGTCACCGTCGCGGAACGCCTCGACGAGGACGTACTCGTGGGGGTCGTCGAGGCTGCGCGACCAGTCGAACCAGAGGCAGCCCTCCTCGGCGCGGGTGGCCTCGGTGAAGGCGCGGGAGATCTCGGGCCACGCCTCGGCGTGCTCGGGCAACACAGGGAACTTGGCGGTGATGAAGATCAAGGTGGTCTCCTCGAGGCGGTCAGGTGGCGGGTGTGGCGTCGGGCGCGGCAGCAGGGTGCGAGGGCCGTTCGACGGCCGACTGGATCACCGCACCGAGCCTCTCCGAGACGATACCGAGCACGGCGCCGGCGACGATCGCGAGGAGTGCGCCGCCGGTGTCGAAGCCGGTGCCGAAGAACACCGCGGTGCCGGCGAAGCCGCCCGGGATGAACGACAGCAGCGGCAGGGCCGCCTCGACGCACAGGACGAAGCCGACCAGCGTCACCATCACGGCGAGCGCGAGGGTCGAGGCGCTGACGTGCTCCAGGCCCTGGCTGATCACCCAGCCCCACAGCACCCCGGCCACGTTGGCGGCGAGCCCCTTCGCGAGCCCGGAGGTGCCCCCGCCGGCGGCGAAGAAGCAGGCCCAGGCGACGAACGCCACCCAGGTGACGAGCGCCAGCTCGACGCTGACGTAGGTCCAGGCGCCGGCGAG
Organism: Nocardioides sp.; assembly: GCA_041914085.1. Classification (GTDB taxonomy): domain Bacteria; phylum Actinomycetota; class Actinomycetes; order Propionibacteriales; family Nocardioidaceae; genus Nocardioides. The sequence continues at coordinate 267 of JAYSEC010000317.1, read as the reverse complement.
CACGCCGACCGAGATGCCGATGCCGAGCAGTGCCTTCATCGCTTGCATGGGGTGCCGCCTCTCAAGGGGTGAGGATCGCGCGGCCACGGACCCGGCCGGCGTCGAGGTCGGAGATCGCGGTCTGGAAGTCGTCCAGCGCGTACTTCTGGGTGTGCAGCGTGACCGCGCCCCGGGCCGCGAGGGCCATCAGGTCGCAGAGGTCGTCGTAGGACCCGACGAGGTTGCCGATGATGTTCTTCTCGGCCGAGATCAGGTCGATCGTCGGCA
>JAYSEC010000316.1:0-3606 GCA_041914085.1 Nocardioides sp. | reverse complement strand
CTGGGCGGCGGTCGTGGCCGGCGCCGTCCCGTTCCCGAAGTAGGCCGCCCACTCGGGTCCCACGCTCGCGGGATCCTTGTCGTACTGCTCCTTCATCTCCTCCACGAGCCACTCGTTGGCTCCCAGGTCAGATGACGGTGCAACCGAGGACTGGTTGCCGGACTGCCCGTTCGGGGACTGCGCCACGCTTGTTTCGCCTCTTCCAGATCTCATCGCGCGAGGGTTTGACCAATTTCACCAAGTCGCCGTCAAGGCTAGTCGCACACGCACGCAAATGCAGGGGCGGGCCCGCCCTTTGAGGCATGGTGTGGCCCACACCCCGTCCGTACCTCCCGGTAACCGGTCCGACCCGTCGCACCTGCTGCCCCACCCCGCCTGGAGTCGTCATGCCACGCCCCTCACCGGGCCGCACGCCGTGGGCCCGTCTCGCGGCCCTCGTGCTCGTCCTCGCCCTGCCGCTCGCGGCCACCGCCTGCTCGTCCTCGGGCTCCGACCCCGAGGCCGCGCCCGCACGGCTGAGCCGGGGGGACGACCAGGCGGCGCTGGCCTCGCACCCGGTGCGGACGAGGACGAAGATCCACCGCGTCTTCGGGCGGCTGCCCGACGCGAGGCGCAAGGTCGTTCGCCGCCAGGTGGGCGAGGCGGTCGACCGCTGGTGGGAGGCGGCCTACCTCGGCGGCACCTACCCGCGCAGCAGCTTCCCGGCGGCGTTCCCCGGCTTCACCCGGGGGGCCGAGGCGCGCGCCAGGGCCGACAAGGCCCTGCTGACCAACCAGACGGGCGGGCACCGCATCGACTCCGTCGAGGCCACGCACCGCTCGGTCGCCCTCGACGTCCTGGCCACGCGCCGGCAGGCGCGGTCGGTGACCGCCCACGTCCTCCTGCGCTTCGACACCACCGGCGACAAGACCGGCACCACGGTGGTCCGCGGGCGCCTGTTCCTCGTGCGCCAGCGCGGCGGGTGGCGGATCTTCGGCTACGACCTCTCGAAGGGGGCGCGCCGATGACCGCCCGGGTGCGTCCGGTCCGCGGGCTCCGGGCCGCGGCGCTCGCCGTGGTGCTCGGGGTGACCGCGCTCGTGGTGCCGCAGGGCACCGTCCAGCCGACCGACGTGAGCCTGGTGAAGATCCGCCACGCCCAGGGCGTCTCGGTGGACGACGGCGTGGTCTGGATCCTCGCGATCGGCTCCGACGCGCGTCCGGGCCAGGAGATGACCCGCGCCCGCGGCGACGCCCTCCAGCTCGTCGGCATCGACACGCGCACAGGTTCGGCCACCGCCATCGGCGTGCCCCGCGACTCGTGGGTGAGCATCCCCGGTCACGGCCGGGAGAAGATCAACTCGGCGCTCTACTTCGGCGGTCCGCGCGGCATGGCCGGTGCGATGCGCAACCTGGTGGGCATCGAGCCCGACTACGTCATGGTGACGCGGTTCCCGTTCTTCGAGGACATGGTCGACGACATCGGTGGCATCACGGTCACCAACCCGCGCCGCTTCTCCGACCCGTACCTGAAGAAGGAGGGGTTCCGGCAGGGCCGCATCCGCCTGGGCGGGTACGACGCGATGGCCTTCTCCCGCATCCGCAAGGGCCTCGCCGGCGGTGACTTCGACCGCTCGGCCAACCAGCAGCGCACCCTGCGCGGCATCCACGCCCGGATCCGGGCGCAGGCCGACCGCCCGGGCTTCATCGAGCGGGGCGTGATGACCGTGATGGAGCACATGGCGACCAACGCCGGCCCCGGCGAGCTGTACGAGCTCGCGCAGGCCGTCGCGCAGGTCGACCCGCGCCGGATCACCACGTGCGTGGTCCGCGGACGGATCGGCTTCGTCGGCGCGGCCAGCGTCGTCTTCCCCGACGTCGCCCAGGCACGCCGGCTGGGTCGCGACGCCCGCGCGGACGCCCACATCGAGAGGTGCTGACGTGACGCGACGCCGAGTCGAACCCCATGGCCGACTCGGCGTCGCTGATCGTGAGGGTACCCAGACCCTGCCTCAGTGCGGGTAGATGCGACCCGCCGTACGGGCGAGGTCGATGACCACGGCCTCGGAGTAGAGGGTGATCCGCAGGGCGATCACCTGCGATCCCCGGTAGCCGGTGTCGACCAGCTGGCGCTGGATCTCGCCGACGCCGTTCGGCAGCTCCACGACCTCTCCCGGCTCGGGCACGGCGATCGGCTGACCGCCCACGGTGATGGAGCCGACGGACGTCGAGACCTTCGAGCGGACCCGCTTGCCGGTCTTCTGCCGCATGGCCGCGCGGGAGGACACGTCGGTGACGACGAGCTGCGCGGTGGGGACGGAGAAGGTGTCGATGGAGGTGCGCGACCAGCCCTTGGCGACCGACGTCCTGCGGAGCTGGTCGCCGTGCACCTGGTAGGTGACGCCGTCGAGGGTCACCGGCACCGGGACGAGCTGGCTGGCGTGGGGGACCCGGTAGGTCTGCGTCTTCCCCTGGGAGCCCTGGCAGGGGAGCGCCTTGTGCTCGACGTTGCCGAACTTCAGTGCACCCTCGAGCGCCTGGTAGTCCATCGCGGTGCCTCCGGAGCGGAAGACGCCGACGGGGGCGGGGCCGCCCATCCGCACGCGGGCGGTGCCGAGCTCGACGAGCTGGCGGCGGTCCCCGGCCGTGACCTCGATGCGCAGCGCCGACGCCTGCGACTGGGCGTTGTGGCTGTTGGCCCGGCCGTTCTCGTAGCCCAGCGCGATGGTGCCCAGGCCGGGGATCTGGATCGGCTTCGTGACGTCGCTGAGCACCTGGAACACCTGCTGGGCGGCCTGCTGGGTGCCGGTGAAGACGGTGTCGCTCACCTGGTCGAGCGGGGCGAGGAGCTCCTGCAGCTCGGGCGGGAGGTTCTGCACGACGGTGTTGTCCAGCAGCTCGAGGGAGATGCTGGCGAAGGTGAAGCCCTCGTCGTGGCCGTAGCCGCGCGGGGTGTGGAAGGCGTGGGCCGTGGTCTGCAGGCCCTTGATGACGAGCTTCGGGGTGGTCAGCGGGCCGACGGTGCCGCCGATGCTGATGTCGCCGATCGTGCTCGTGCCGCGGACGCCGTGGGTGCTGCCGTCGGTGTAGGTCTCGGTGCGGCTGGTGCTCGCGGAGACGTGGATCAACGGGTTGTCCGGCACGGAGACGACGGACTGCTGCTCGACGACCCGGCCCACCGAGCGGGTGCACAGTTGCTGGGCGTGCGCGTCCTTGAGGTTCAGCGCCTCGACGCTGTCCGTCACCAGCTTCACGCCGTACACGTCGCCGCGGTAGCCGAAGTCGGTCAGCCGGTCGTCCGCGCGGGCCTGCGTGGTGCCGGTCGCCTGCGCCGGCGCGGTGAGCGCGCCGGTGAGCGCCAGCCCCGCTGCGAGGACGAGGCTCGTCGCCGCGGTGGTCCGGCGCCTGAAGGTGCGTTGCATGGGTTCCCCTCCCGAGGTCCGTGGGGAGCCGACCAGGGGCCGATCCCCTCAGACCGGCGCGTGCTCCCTCGTGCGCTCAACGACGCGGTCGGGGATTGGTCACGACCCGGGACGCAGGAGCGGCGGCACCCTGGTGGGTGCCGCCGCTGGTGGCGCCTCCGGCAGGATTCGAACCTGCGGCACCTGGTACCGGAAACCAGTGCTCT
>JAYSEC010000315.1:0-3630 GCA_041914085.1 Nocardioides sp. | reverse complement strand
ACCTCTGGGTCATCGACCACGGTGCCTCCCTCTACTTCCACCACGGCTGGCGCTCGGGCCCCACCGACCCGGCGAAGTTCGCTGCGCAGCCGTGGGACGTCGACGGGCACGTCTTCGAGTCGTGCGCCGCCCGGGCCCGCGAGCTCGACGCCGAGATCTCCTCCGTCCTCGACCGCGAGGTGTTCACCGAGGTGCTCGCCGCCGTGCCGGACGTGTGGCTGGAGCCCGTGCCCGGGGCCGACGGTGGCGAGCCGCTGGGCCCCGACGCCCTGCGGACCGCGTACGTCGACTTCCTCGACGCCCGCCTCGGCACCCGGCAGTGGCTGCCCGGAGGTCCGCAGTGAGCGCGCCGACCAGGATGGCCTACCAGTACGTCGTGCTGCGCTGCGTGCCGCGCCCCGAGCGCGAGGAGTTCCTCAACGTCGGGGTCGTGCTGCACTGCCAGCTCGCCGACTTCCTCGACGTGGCGTGGAGCGTCGACGCGGACCGCCTGCGTGCGCTCGACGCCGGCATCGACGTCGACCAGGTCTGCGACTCGCTCACCTTCGTCGACCGTGTCTGCCGCGGAGACGAGCGGGCCGGGGAGGCCGCGCGCCAGTCGCTCGGCCAGCGCTTCGGCTTCCTCAAGGCCCCGCGCAGCACGGTGCTGCAGCCCGGTCCGGTGCACGGCGGCGTGACCGACGACCCGGCCCGCCAGCTCGAGCACCTGCGCGAGCGCCTCGTCGGCTGAGCCGCCGGCTGACCCAGGCGGCCGGTCCGTCGCGCGTTCCGCGCCGGCGGGTCCGGGCGGATACTCGTCGGGTGAACCCGCCCGCTGGCGTCGTCCGGCTCCGGCTGTCGTCCACCCTCGAGGTGGACGCGGGCGACGGCGCGCGCTCGGGGCGCGAGCTCGGGAGCAGGAAGGCCCGCACCCTCCTCGCGCTGCTGGCCTCGGCGCGCGGGCGACCGGTGGCCACGGACCGGATCGTGGAGGCCCTGTGGGGCGCGGCGCCGCCGGCGGACCCGGCGGCCAACGTGGCGACGCTCGTGAGCCGGGTGCGCCGGACGCTGGGCACCGACCTCGTGGCCGGCCGGTCCGGCGCCTACGCCCTCGCCGGTGCGTGGTCGCTGGACCTGGTCGAGATGATCGTCGAGCCGGCCGCCGGCGACACCGTGGCGGCGAACCTCACCCCGGTGGGCCGGGTGTTCTACGGCTTCTCGACCTTCCTGTGCGTCCCCAACGCGGTCTCGCAGCCCGGGGGCTACGCGCTCGGTGCCCAGGCCGGGCCGGCGGCGATCCGCCAGGTCGTGACCGACGCCGGGTTCACCCGGTTCCGCAAGGTCGCCGAGACGCCGTTCAACCACGTCTACGAGGCACGGCCCTGACCCGGTCGCGCGTGTCGGAGGTGGCTGCCACCATGCAGCCATGACCTACGTGGGGGCGGTGCGGGCGGCCCTGGCCGGGGCGGGGGACCCAGCCAGGGCCGCCCAGCAGCAGGCCTACATGAAGTCCGCGCTGCCCTACGTCGGGCTGGGCGCCCCGCAGCTGCGGGCACTGCTGCGGCCGCTGCTGGCCGAGGAGCGGTTCGTCGACCGGGGCTCGTGGGAGGCGGCGGTGCTCGAGCTGTGGGACGACGCCACGCACCGCGAGGAGTGGTACGCCGCCCTCGCCCTGCTGCGGCACCGCGCCTACCGGCAGTGGCTCGACCCCGACCTGCTCCCGCTGCTCGAGCACCTCGTGCGCACGGGTGCCTGGTGGGACGTCGTCGACGAGACGGCCACCCACCCGGTGGGCGACGTGCTCCTCGCCCACCGCGCCGACGCCACCCCGGTGATGGACGCCTGGTCGGTGGACGACGACAGCCTCTGGGTCCGGCGTGCGGCGATGATCGCGCAGCTCGGCCACGGCGAGCAGACCGACACCGACCTGCTCGAGCGGGTCCTGGTCGCCAACCTCGACGACACGACCCACGGCAGGGACTTCTTCATCCGCAAGGCGCTCGGATGGGCGCTGCGCCAGCACGCCCGCACCGACCCGGAGTGGGTCCGGGCGTTCGTCCGGACCCACGCCGACCGGCTCAGCGGGCTCTCCCGCCGCGAGGCGCTCAAGCACCTCTGACCGAGGTGGGCTCAGACGGGCACGAGCTCCACGGCTCCGACGGCGTACCGCGCCAGGATCGCCCGGGCCACGGCGGGGTGGGCACCGAGCGGGTCGGACACCGCCACGGCGCCGGCCTCGAGCGCGAGCTCGCCGGCCCGGTCGGGCAGCCGGCCCGGGGCGAGGAAGAACGACGCGACCGCGACGTGGCGCTTGCCCTCGGCCCGGAAGGCGCGCACCGCCTCACCCGTGGCCGGGGGAGCGGCGGAGGCGAAGGCCGCGGTGACCGGCAGCCGGTGCCGGGTGCCCCAGGTGCGGGCGATGCGGGCGACCGACTGGTTGGCGAGCGGGTCGGAGGAGCCGGCGGCGGCGAGGACGAGGGCGTCGAGCTCGCGCACCCGGGCCTGCTTGAGCGCGTCGCGCAGGCGGACGTCGAGGACCTCGAGGAAGGCGGCCTCCATGCCGAGGATGCGGCTGGCCTGGATCTTCAGGCCCTCGTGGCGCGCCATCGCGGCGGCGATCGCCTCGGGGACGTCGACCTTGGCGTGGTAGGCCTCGGTGAGCAGCAGCGGGACCACGACGATCTCGTCGTGGCCGGCCTTGACCAGCCGGTCGACGACCGTGTCGAAGCTCGGCTTGGAGAGGTCGAGGAACGCCGTCTCGATGCGGAGGTCGGGACGCATGGCCTTGACCTCGGCGACGAGCGCCTTGATCGTCGCGGCCGAACGCGGGTCCCGGCTTCCGTGGGCCAGGGCAACCAGAGCAGGAGCAGCCATCAGGGGTGCCTCCGATCGTGTGTGGTGGTGCGGTGCTTCTTCGGGGGTGCGGGTACGACGGCGCTGTCGTCCCGGTGGTGAACGTCGTGGAGTGGCCTAGGCATGGATGCCGCACTCGGTCTTGGAGGTGCCGGCCCAGCGGCCGCTGCGCGGGTCGTCGCCCGGCGCCACGCGGCGGGTGCAGGGCCAGCAGCCGATGCTGGGGTAGCCGTCGTGGACGAGCGGGTTGACCAGCACGCCGTTCTCGGCGATGTAGCGCTCGACCTGCTCGTCGCTCCAGCGGGCGAGGGGGGAGACCTTGACCTTGCCCTTGCGCGCGTCCCAGCCGATGACCGGCGCGATGACCCGGTTGTGGGTCTCGGCCCGACGCAGCCCGGTGGCCCAGGCGTCGTAGTCGGCCAGTGCGTCGTTGAGGGGCTTGACCTTGCGCAGCGCGCAGCACAGGTCGGGGTCGGTCCTGTAGAGGTCCTTGCCGTGGGTCGCGTCCTGCTCCTCGACGCTCTGCTCCGGACGGACGGTGCGGAGGGTGACCGGGAGGGTCGCCTCGACGGCGTCGCGGGTGCCGATGGTCTCGACGAAGTGGTAGCCGGTGTCGAGGAAGACGACGTCGATGCCGGGGGCAACCGTGGAGGCGAGGTGGGCGAGCACGGCGTCGCCCATCGACGAGGTCACCGCGAACCGGTCGCCGAACGTGGCGACGGCCCACTCGATGATCACCTCGGCCGGGGCGAGCTCGAGCTCGGCGCCGACGTGCGAGACGAGCTCGCGCAGCTCCTC
>JAYSEC010000314.1:0-3640 GCA_041914085.1 Nocardioides sp. | reverse complement strand
TGAAGATGCCGCCGGCCAGCAGGATGTAGACCATGTTGGGCAGCGTGTTGGCGATGGAGAACAGGTCGGCGCGCAGGCCGCCGCCGAGCGCCACGACGAGCAGCGCGCTGCGGATGAACCCCGAGGCGCGGGAGAACACCGTGCCGGCGGCCATCACCGCCGAGGAGGCCAGGATCCGCTGCTGGGTCTCCGGCTCGCTCATGGGTGCCGCGGCTCCAGGTGGGGGAGCGCGGACGCTGCCTCCGCCTCGGCCCGCTCGGCTTCTGCCCGCTCGGCGCGCCGGGCGCGGACCTGGCGCGGCAGCCGGTAGCCGATCATGCCGAACAGGACGAGCGCGCCGGCAGCCATCACGATCCAGATGAGGGCGCTCACCCGTGCGGCGCGGATGGGCAGCTCGGCGACCGACCCGAGGGGCGTCCCGTCCTCGGTGGTGACGGCAAGCCGCACCGGGTGGATGCCCGCCTGGCTGGTGCTGGCCTCGAACCGCACGACGCTGCGCGCCTGGGGACCGAGCTCGCGGACCCCGCCACCGGTCAGCGTGAGCTCCCCGTCGGTGGTGGCGACGACCTTCACGGTCACCGGCTGGTCGAGGCCGTTGACGAGCGTGGCGGGGAGCCGGCCGTTGTCGCTGGAGAGGGTCACCGCGGTCGGCGCCTCGACCTGGACCTTGGCGAGCTCGGCGCGGACGGCGTCCTCGGTCCGTCGGGCGGCGGCGACCGCGACCCGCGGGCGCGGGCGGTGCTGCTGCGACAGGGTCACCAGCACCTCGTCGCCGACCTGGGTCTCGATGGTGGTCTGCAGGGACAGCACCTCCTCGAGGACGGCGGCCGCGTCGGTCGCGCGGGTGGCGGCGCTGAAGCTGGCGGCGGAGAGCTCGTCCCCGACGTCGGTGTCGGTGTAGGCCAGCGTCTCGTCGGGCACGATGGTCGGCTCGCCGTTCGCGACGTCGTCGAACGGCACGACGTCGAGCCACGGCTGGTCGAGCTCGTCGAAGAAGCGCGTCGCGTCCTCGCCGCGCCAGACCGTGGGCAGGGTGACCACCAAGGGCGCCGGATCGTCGGCGGCCAGGCGGAGGGCGGCCTCGCTGAGCAGCCGCTGGCGCAGGGCGAGCGGGTCGTGGGACGCCGTGGGTCCGGGTCCACCGGCCTCCGCCCCGCTGCTCGTGACCACGACGTCGTGCCCCAGGAGCTCGACGACCGAGGTGGGGGTGTCGGACACCTCGAAGAAGGCGGTGTCCTCGAGCAGCACGACGGTGTCCGGCGTGACGCGAGCGAGCGCCTCGGGGCTGAGGTGGCCGTCGACGGGGGAGACAGCCGGCTGCGAGGGCAGCGACAGCGCCTGCATGATCTGCGCGGCCCGGGACACGGCCTGGTCGTAGCGCTGGGAGTCGTTGCGCACCGCCGCGGACACGTCGGTGTCGCCGTAGGGCAGCGTCAGGAGCGACTGCGGCTGGGCGGCGACGAGGGTGTTGAACCGCTCGAACCACTCCTGCGCCGCGGCGACGAGCTCGTCGTCGGCGGTGCCCGCGTCCTCGTCCGCCCCGGTGGGCGACGGCGTGAGCGTCTCGGAGGGCGCCGCGCTCTCCTCCCCGTCGGCGGGCGGCTCCTCGGTCTCCGGCTCCTGTCCCGGCACGCTCGTGTCGGGACCCAGGCCACGGGGCGCGTTGCCGCCGGTGAGGCGGGCGATCGCGTGCAGGACGGCGGGATCGACCAGCCAGGTGTACGGCGTCGAGCCGGCCGACTCGGCCATGTCGAGGACCCCGTCGAGGCTGCCGCCCTCGGCGAGCCGGCGCGCCCAGCGATCCGCGCCGCCGAGCGAGCCGTCGGCGGCGTACCAGACCCGGCCGCGGACGGGCAGGATGATCGAGGTCTCCACGGCCTCCCCGCCACGGGGCTTGGCCGGGATGAAGGTGCGCGCCCGGCCGTCGGCCACGGCGTCGCGCGGCACCGTGGGGGTGTCACCGATCGCGTGGATGCCGATCCAGTAGACCCCGGCCTGGTCGGGGATGCCGAGCAGCTCGACCGGCACGGAGTCGGAGAAGGTCTGCGACTCGCCCGGTGCGAGCTCGTCGACGGTGTCGAAGGTGCCGGGGACCGTCACCCGCTCGCCGACGGTGGTCGCCGGGTCCGTCGTCGCGGAGATGGCCAGGTTGGCGGAGTCGAGGATGGGCGCCTGGGAGGAGAAGGCGTGCAGGTTGATCCGGGTGAACGTCTCCTCGCTGGCGTTGGTGACCGTGCCGCTGATCTCCACGTCGCCGCTGCGGGGCAGCACGGGGGTGATCGAGTCGATGTGCACCAGGAGGGGGTCGCCCTCCTCCGCCGGGGCGAGCGCCGTCGCGGGTGCCAGGGCCCACCCCCACGCCAGCCCGAGGGTCAGGAGGCCCGCCAGGGCAGCACGGAACGACGACGGGCGGGGCACGCACCGATGGTAGATGCTGGGCGCACCCGGGTCGGCACGTAGACTGGCCTGTCGTGTCCGACGCAGCCCCGCCCCCGCTCACGATCGTGGAGATCCAGCGCCGCGTGGGCGCGGAGCTCACCCGCATCGGCTCGGTCATCGACGAGCTCGGCGCCCGGTTCGCCGACGCCGGCGAGGAGCTGGCGCTGGTCGGCGGGCCGGTGCGCGACGCGATGATCGGCCGGCTCCAGAACGACCTCGACTTCACCACCTCCGCGCGGCCGGAGACGACCGAGAAGCTGCTGTCCGGGTGGGCGGACGCGATCTGGGACATGGGCCGCGACTTCGGCACCATCGGGTGCCGCAAGGGCCCGTGGCAGGTCGAGATCACGACCTACCGCTCCGAGTCCTACGACCCGTCGTCGCGCAAGCCGGACGTCGACTTCGGCGACACCCTCGAGGGCGACCTCGGGCGCCGCGACTTCTCGGTGAACTCGATGGCGGTCCGGGTCCCCGGTCGCGAGTTCGTCGACCCCTTCGGCGGCATCGTCGACCTGGCCGAGCGCGTGCTGCGCACCCCGGGCGCCCCCGAGGACTCCTTCTCCGACGACCCCCTGCGGATGATGCGGGCGGCCCGCTTCGCCGCCCAGCTCGGCTTCGACGTCGCCCCCGACGTGGTCGCCGCCATGACCGCGATGGCCGGGCGGATCGAGATCATCTCCGCGGAGCGGGTGCGTGACGAGCTGGTGAAGCTGGTCTGCGCGCCGCACCCCCGCAAGGGCCTCACCCTCCTCGTCGACACCGGGCTGGCGGCCTACGTCCTGCCGGAGCTGCCGGCGCTCGCGCTCGAGCGCGACGAGCACCACCGGCACAAGGACGTCTACGAGCACACGCTCACCGTGCTCGAGCAGTCCATCGACCTCGAGCACCGCCTCGGCGGCGGCCCCGACTTCGTCTCGCGCTTCGCCGCGCTCATGCACGACGTCGGGAAGCCGAAGACCCGGCGCTTCGAGGCGGGCGGCACCGTGACCTTCCACCACCACGACGTGGTCGGCGCCAAGCTCACCCGCAAGCGGATGCAGGCGCTGCGCTTCTCCAACCACGACATCGACGCGGTCTCCAGGCTGGTCGAGCTGCACCTGCGCTTCCACGGCTACGGCTCCGGGGAGTGGACCGACAGCGCCGTACGTCGCTACGTCCGCGACGCCGGCGACCAGCTCGAGCGGCTGCACATCCTCACCCG
>JAYSEC010000313.1:0-3686 GCA_041914085.1 Nocardioides sp. | reverse complement strand
TCGTCGTAGTCGGCCTCGCTGCGGGCGTACTGCTGCCAGTACCAGTCCGCCTCGGACCGGTCGAACCCCGAGCCGGCGCCCTCGGACCACGACGCGAAGCCGGCGCGCGGGTCGAGGAAGGGGTAGACGAGCGCGACGGCGCGGAAGAAGCCGGGGTTGCGCAGCGCGGCCACCAGCGCGAGGTTCGCGCCGGCGGAGTCGCCGTGGGCGGCGTACGGCCCCTCCGGTCCCTCGCGGCGCAGCCAGCCGACCACCGTGTCCAGGTCGTCGGGCGCGGCCGGGAACCTGTCCTCGGGCGGGCGCCGGTAGTCCACGCTGAGCACCCGGCGCCGCAGGCGGTTGGTGAAGCGCCGCACCACCGCGTCGTGCACGTCCACGTCGTTGAGGACGAAGCCCCCGCCGTGCGCGTGGACGACCAGCCCGTCGACGGGGTCGGCGGGGGTGTAGAGCCGGCACGGCACGCCATCGGCGTCGAGGTCCTCGACCGAGGCGACCTCCTCGCGGGGCTCGGCGAGGTTGGCGTGGCGCACCTCCTCGCGGTAGGCCGCGAGGTCGAACCCGGGCGCACGGAGGTCGGGACCGGTGTCTGCCGCGACCGCCGCCCGGACCTCGGGGTACATCACGGCGCCGGCCTCAGCGGGACATCAGCGCGTCGAGGCCGACCGCGATCGCGGCGGCGACGCGGAAGTCGACCCGCTGGTCCGGCACGCTGACCCGGTAGCGGTCGCCGATCGACATCTTGCGCTCGACCGAGAACAGCGGAGCGCCCGACGCGTCGGCGAAGTCGAAGTGGATGGGCAGGAAGTCGACGTCGGTGAAGCGCCGCAGCAGCCCCACGACCTGGTTGCGCTCCTGCCCCGTGCCGGTGTAGCCGGGACCCTCCACGTGGAAGGTCGAGCGCAGCAGCGAGGCGCCGAAGTCCTTGCGGAAGAAGCCGATCTGGGCGCCGCCCTCGTCGGTGATGTCGTAGCCCGCGTTGAGGTCGAGCTTCTTGCGCGCCTTGAAGCCGAAGACCGGGCGCGACTTGCCGGCGTCGGAGTAGAAGGTGACCTGCTCCTTGAAGGCCATCCGCTTCTGCTCGGCGAGCGCCATCAGGCGGACCGGGTTGCCCGCCTCGTCGGACTCGGAGATCTCGTAGCGGTTGATCATCATGGTGAGCTTCTGCTTCACCACGAAGTGCGGCAGGTACATCTCGGCGGTCGCGTCAGTGGACATGCGCAGAGACTAGCCAGACCGCTCAGCCGCCGAACCGCGCGAGCTCCTCCTCGACCACCGACGGGTCGAGCTTGGTGAAGATCGGGGTCGGCTTGGCGACCGGCGCACCGACCGTGACCGGGCGCGGCTCCCACGCAGGCGTGCCGGAGTACTCCCCCGTGATGATCGAGTACGACGTGTGCCCAGCGCCGTTGCCGGGCTCGAGCTCCTCCACCTGCTCGATGCGCGGCATCGGCATGAGCTCGCCGTCACCACCGAGCACGGCGTGCACCTGGTTGGCGGAGTGCGGCAGGAACGGGGCGAGCAGCAGGTTGCAGTCGCTCACGCACTGGGCCGCCACGTGCAGGACGGTCGCGAGCCGCTCGCGCTGCGACTCGTCCTTCATCTTGTAGGGCTCGGTGACGGTGAGGTACTTGTTCACCTCGCCGACGACCCGCATCGCCTCCGCGATCGCAGCGCGCAGCCGGTGCTTCTCGATGAGCCCGCCGACGGTGCCGAAGCCGTCGCGCACGGTGCCGAGCACCTGCTCGTCGACCTCCTCGAGCGTGCCGCACGCGGGGATCTCGCCGAAGTTCTTGGCGATCATCGTCGCGGTGCGGTTGACGAGGTTGCCCCACCCGGCGACCAGCTCCGAGTTGTTGCGGGTGACGAAGTCGGCCCACGTGAAGGCGGCGTCGGAGGTCTCGGGGCCCGCGGCGCAGATGTAGTAGCGCAGCGCGTCGGCGCCGTAGCGGGCCAGGAAGTCGCCGACGTAGATGACGTTGCCGCGGCTGGTCGAGAACTGCGCGTCACCGAAGGTGAGGAACTCGCTGGAGACGACCTCGGTCGGCAGGTTCAGGGTGCCGAACGAGCCGGGCTCGCCGCCCCTGTCGCCGCGACCGTTGTAGGCGAGCAGCTCGGCGGGCCAGATCTGGGAGTGGAAGACGATGTTGTCCTTGCCCATGAAGTAGTAGGACTCCGCGTCGGCGTCGTTCCACCACTCACGCCACTTCTCCGGCTCGCCGAGCCGGCGGGCCCACTCGATCGAGGCCGAGAGGTAGCCGATGACCGCGTCGAACCAGACGTAGAGCCGCTTGGTCGGCTGGTCCTCCCAGCCCGGCACGGGGATGCCCCAGTCGATGTCGCGCGTCATGGCGCGCGGGCGGATCTCCTTGAGGATGTTCTGGCTGAACTTGATCACGTTGGGGCGCCAGAGGCCGGTGGCCTCGCGTCCGTCGAGCCACTCCCCCAGCGCCTCGGCGAGCGCCGGGAGGTCGAGGAACCAGTGCTGGGTGTCCTTGAACTCAGGGGTCTCCCCGTTGATCTTCGACCGCGGGTCGACCAGGTCGGTCGGGTCGAGCTGGTTGCCGCAGTTGTCGCACTGGTCGCCGCGGGCCTCCTTGTAGCCGCAGATCGGGCAGGTGCCCTCGATGTAGCGGTCGGGCAGGGTGCGACCCGTCGACGGGCTGATCGCCGTCTTCGTGGTCTCCTCGACCATGTAGCCGTTGCGACGGCAGGTCTCGAACATCTCCTGCACCACGGCGTAGTGGTTGCCGGTCGTGGTGCGGGTGAAGAGGTCGTACGACAGCCCGAGTCCGCACAGGTCGGAGACGATCACCTGGTTGTACTTGTCGACCAGCTCGCGCGCCGGCACGCCCTCGTTGTCGGCGAGCACCAGGATCGGGGTGCCGTGCTCGTCGGTGCCGCTCACCATCAGCACGTCGTGGCCGGCCATCCGCATGAACCGGCTGAAGACGTCGGAGGGCACGCCGAAACCGGCGACGTGGCCGATGTGGCGCGGGCCGTTGGTGTACGGCCAGGCGACGGCGGACAGGACACGAGTCATGGGCGCAAGCCTAGTGACCGGACGCCACCCGGATTCCCCGGGTGGCGTCCATGACCACGCTGGGTGGGACGCGTCAGGAGAAGTCGAGCTCGCCCGTGCGGGAGCGCTTGAGCTCGTAGAAGTACGGGAACTTCGCGACCGCGACGGCGCCGTCCCACAGCTCGCCGGCCTCCTCGCCGCGCGGGATCTTCGACAGCACGGGGCCGAAGAACGCCGAGCCGTTGATGTGGATGGTCGGCGTGCCGACGTCGTCGCCGACGGCGTCCATGCCCTCGTGGTGGCTCTTCGCCACCGCCTCGTCGAGCGACTCGTCGTCCCAGGCGTCGATGAGCTCGGCCGGGAGGCCGACGTCGGCCAGCGACGCCGCGACGGTCTCCTTCGACAGCTCCTCGCCGTTGTTGTGACGGCGGGTGCCGATCGCGGTGTACCAGTCGCCGAGGGTCGCGTTGTCGTGCTCCTGCGCGATCTTGATCGCGACGCGCACGGGCTTCTCCGTGCCCTGGAGCATCTCGCGGTACTCGGCCGGGATGTCCTTGTCCTTGTTGAGGTACGCCAGCGACATCACGTGCCACTGCACGTCGATGTCGCGGACCTGCTCGACCTCGCGGATCCAGCGCGAGGTGATCCAGGCGAACGGGCAGAGGGG
>JAYSEC010000312.1:0-3692 GCA_041914085.1 Nocardioides sp. | reverse complement strand
TCATCGACGAGGACGGGTCCAACCTCTCGGCCGGTGAGCGACAGCTGGTGACGATCGCGCGCGCGTTCCTCAAGGACCCGGCTCTGCTGATCCTCGACGAGGCGACCTCGTCGGTCGACACCCGCACGGAGCTGCTGCTCCAGCAGGCGATGGCGGCGCTGCGCTCGGACCGTACGTCGTTCGTGATCGCGCACCGCCTCTCCACGATCCGCGACGCCGACCTGATCCTGGTGATGGAGGACGGCTCGATCGTCGAGCAGGGGTCGCACGAGCAGCTGCTCGGGAGCGGCGGCGCCTACGCCCGCCTCTACCGGTCCCAGTTCGAGGCGCCGGTCGAGGACGGGGTCGCCGGCTGATCGGGTGCGTGCCGATATTGCGTTGAGCGCGGTTGCGTGGCGACGTACGTTGGTCGCACACGGAAAGGAGGTGATCCGAAGAATGAAGTCTTTTCGGATGAGTGAGGTGGCTGCCCGCTAGGCAGCCCGGTTCCGCCGACAGCTGCCGGCGAATCCACTGCAGCCACCCGACCCGCAGGCCCCCGGCGTCATCCTCCGGGGCCCCTCTCCGAGGGGCAGCAGGCCTGCGGGTCGCTGCATGTCCGGACCTTTCCGGACGATGTGGTCCACGTCTCGACGCGCTCGGGTTGGAGCTGGCCGCTCTACGGCATATGGTTGTCCAGTACAACTATTGCGGTCCGCAACCAAGATCCGAGGAACTCCGTGACCCAGGCTCCCCCCGTCTCCGCCGAGCAGAGCGGTCAGATGACCCACCGAGAGGTGCTCGAGGCCCTCAGCGGGCTGTTGCTCGCGATGTTCGTCGCGATGCTCTCCAGCACGATCGTCAGCAACGCGCTGCCGACCATCGTCGACGACCTCGAGGGCAGCCAGACCGGCTACACCTGGGTGGTCGTCGCCACCATGCTGGCGATGACCGCGACCACGCCCATCTGGGGCAAGTTCGCGGACCTCTTCGACAAGAAGCTGCTCGTGCAGTCCGCGCTGGTGATCTTCTCCGTCGGCTCGCTGATCGCCGGCTTCGCGCCCTCCATGGAGGTCCTGATCGGCGCACGCGTCGTGCAGGGCCTCGGTGTCGGCGGGCTGACCGCGCTGGTCCAGGTCGTGATCGCGACGATGGTCTCCCCGCGCGAGCGCGGCCGCTACAGCGGCTACATCGGCGCCGTCTTCGCCCTCGCCACGGTGAGCGGCCCGCTCGTGGGCGGCGTCCTGGTGGACACCGTCGGCTGGCGCTGGTGCTTCTTCGCCGGCCTCCCGGTGGCGGCCCTGGCCTTCGTGGTGCTCCAGAAGACCCTGCGCCTGCCCGTCGTGAAGCGGGACGTCTCCATCGACTACCTCGGCGCCTTCCTGCTGGTCGGCGGCGTCTCGATCCTCCTCATCTGGGTCTCCCTCGGTGGCCAGAACTTCGACTGGGTCTCGTGGACCAGCGCGCTGCTGGTCGTCGGTGCCGTCGCCGTGATCGGTGCGGCCATCCACGTCGAGGCCAACGTCGCGACCGACCCGGTGATCCCGCTGCGCCTGTTCAAGGACCGCACGCTCACGCTCGCCACCATCGCCTCGGTGCTGATCGGTGTCGCGATGTTCGGCTCGACGGTCTACCTCAGCCTCTACTTCCAGCGTGCCAAGGACATGAGCCCGACCGAGGCCGGCCTGATGTCGATCTGCATGGTCGGCGGCCTCCTGGTCTCGAGCATCGTCAGCGGCCGGATCATCTCCACCACCGGTGTCTGGAAGCGCTGGCTGGTCGGCGGCATGGTGGCGGTGATCGCCGGCATCGCGCTGCTCGCCACCATCGACGCCGACACCCCGCTGTGGCGCACCGGCCTGTTCATGGCCGTCCTCGGTCTGGGCCTCGGCGCGACGATGCAGAACCTCGTCCTCGCCGTCCAGAACACCATCGCGCTCGCCGACATGGGCGCCGGCTCCTCGGTCGTGGCCTTCTTCCGCTCGCTGGGCGGCTCGGTGGGCATCGCCGCCCTGGGCGCCGTGCTGGCGCACCAGGTCGCCGACGCGGTGAAGTCCGGGCTCACCGCGCTGCTGGCCGACCACCCCGAGCTGGCGTCGGAGGTGGGCCACCAGACCGGCGGCATCCCCGACGTGTCCGGCATGCCGGCGCCGATCCGCGTGATCTTCGAGAGCGCCTTCGGTGACGCCACCGGTCACATCTTCCTCGTCGCGCTGCCGTTCGCGATCGGCGCGCTCATCGCGGTGCTGTTCATCAAGGAGGTCCCGCTGCGGACGTCGGTGAAGCGCGAGGATGAGCTCATGGCGGAAGCAGCCCCTCAGGCATGAGCACCAGCACCGACACCGGCACGGACCCCGGCCCGGAGACCACGACGTCCAGGTACGACGACCTGCGCCGCATCGAGACCGAGGTCGGCACCCTGATCCGCCGCGTCAAGCGGGTGATGGGGGAGCGCGCCCGGGAGGTCCACCCGGACCTGCACCCGATCACGTACTTCATCCTCACCCACCTCGCCGTCCACGGCCCGCTGCGCGGTGCCGACCTGTCCGACGCGTTCGGCATGGACAAGGGCGGCGTGAGCCGCCAGGTGCAGACGCTGGTGGACCTCGGCCTGGTCGAGCGCCGGCCCGACGCCGAGGACCGGCGGGCGATCCTGCTCGACGCGACCGAGGTGGGGCGCGAGCGGCTGCGGACCGTCGCGCGGAGCCGCAGCGACCGCTTCGACCAGCGGCTCGCGCACTGGAGCGACGCCGAGCTGGCGACGTTCTCGCGCCAGCTGGCGTCGTACAACGCCGCCCTCTCCGACGACTGACGCCCGGGCTCCCGGGAGCTATCTAGGGACGTTCCGGTAGGGAGAACGCCCGAATGGCCTACCAGAACGTCCCTAGATACCCGGCGGAGGTGGGCGGGGTCAGGCGCGCAGCCAGGCGGCGGTGTTCGGCGGGAGGGTGCCCTCGACGGGACCGCTGGCGAGCAGCACCTCGCCCTCGGGGAGCGCGACCGGCGTGGTGCCGCAGTTGAGCACCACCGTCAGCGGGCCGCGGCGCAGGACCAGGACGTCGTCGTCGGAGTCGAGCACATCGACCTTGTCGCCCGCGGTCCACGCGAACTCCCGACGGATGCGGAGCGCGTCGCGGTAGAACGCGAGCGTGGAGCCGGGGTCGGCGGCCTGGGCCTCGACGGTCAGCGCCGCCCAGTCGTCCGGCTGCGGGATCCACGGCTGCGCCTCGCCGGGCCCGAAGCCGTACGGCGCCTGGGTCCCGCTCCACGGGATCGGCACCCGGCAGCCGTCGCGACCGACCTCGCCGGTGCGCAGCCACGATGGGTCCTGCCGGTGCTCGGGTGCGACGTCGACCTGCTCCAGGCCGAGCTCCTCGCCCTGGTAGAGGTAGCTGGAGCCGGGCAGCGCGAGCATGGTGAGCGTCGCCGCGCGGGCGCGGGCCAGCCCGACGGCGCCGCCGCCGTAGCGCGTGGTGTGGCGTACGACGTCGTGGTTGCTGAGCACCCACGTCGGCGACGCGCCGACCGGCTCCACCGCCGCGAGGGTGCTGGTGATGACGCCGGCGAACGCCTCGGCCGACCAGTCGGCGAGGAGCCAGGCGAAGTTGAAGGCCTGGTCGAGCTCGTCGGGACGGACGAAGGCCGCCATCGACTCCGGCGTCTGGGTCCAGGCCTCGGCGACGGCCATCTTGTCCGGGCCGGCCTCGTCGAGG
>JAYSEC010000311.1:0-3695 GCA_041914085.1 Nocardioides sp. | reverse complement strand
ACGGCGGTCTGGTCGGCGTAGACGTAGGTCAGCGTGTTGACCGCAGGACGGCCACACGCCGTACGCGAACAACGACGGGCAAGGCTCACGGCGCCGACGCTACCCGCCGGACGCACGCCGGGCGCTTAGGCTCGCGGCGTGGATGAAGGCGTGCACCCCGCGACGGGCCAGGAGCCGCGCCGGCGCACCCGCGACCGTCGCGGCCGCGGCATGCGCGGACCCGGTGTGGTGCCGGACTGGCCGGGGACCCCGGCGCTGCGCACGGCGCGGCAGAAGTTCGACCAGCTGGTCCTCGACGTGGTCACCCCGCTCGACGAGAAGTGGCAGCGCCACCTCGGCCTCGTCGAGTACGCCGTCGAGGACGCGCCGATGCTGCCCGACGACTGGGGCGACGAGACCGTGCCCCTGTCCTCGCTGGTGCGCGGCAAGGGGGCGTCGCCGACCCGGCTGGTCATCTTCCGTCGTCCGATCGAGCACCGTGCGACCAACCGCGACGAGCTCGAGGCGATGGTGCACACCGTCGTCGTCGAACAGCTCGCCGAGCTGCTCGGGATCGCGCCGGGACAGGTGGACGAGCGCTACACCGACTGACCCGGCGGGGCGCTCAGCGCTGGGCCGGCCGGACGTCGGCGACCTGGCTGGTCGTCTGCAGCTGCTCGAGCGGCAGGTAGGACAGGCCGTCGTCGCTGGCCTCGACCGACACGACCGCCCCGGTGCGGTCGAGGCGCACGAGCGCGAGCACCGCGTCGTCGGGCAGGTTGACCCGGGCGGCGGTCGCGGGGTCGACCTCGACGCGCCGCTCGCGCACCGCGACCTCGCCGTCCTCGTCCCAGGCCTGCACCGTGACCACGCCGGGCGCCGTCGCGCCGGCGAGCAGGAGGCGCTTGGCACCGGCCGGCAGGGCGACCCCGGTCTCGGAGTCGACGGTGGCGCCCGCGACGGCGAACGCGAGGTCGTTCGAGGTGCGGCTGCGCAGGCTCGCGGTCACCGGTCCCGTCGCCTCGAGCCGCAGGCCCTGGACACCGGCGGCGCGCTTGCCGCGCAGGACGCCGCTCAGGTCGACCTCGCTGACCGAGGCAGGGGTGAGGGTGATCTCCTCGACGCCGGAGGGCGCGAACTCGCTGTCGCCGCTGACGAGCTCGAGCGCGACCCGCACCTCGCTGTCGCCGGGGTTCGCGAGGGTGAGGGTCCGGTCGGCGGGCGCGGCGCCGACCCCGACGACGTACGACGTCGCGGCGGGCGCGGCCTGCGCGGGGAGCCACTCGCGCACGGGCTTCGCGCGCCCGAGCGGGTCGACCAGGTCGACCACGCTCGCAGCCAGGCGGCCCCGCGAGACGGCGACCCGGAGGGCGAGCGCGTCACGGCTGGGGGTCACCTCGGACAGGTCGAAGCTCGCCGAGCCGCCGCCGGGCACGCGGACGCCGCGCAGCGCCGGCACGTCGACGACGCCGCTGCCGTCCCACACGGTCACGTCGGCCACGGCCGGCCCCTTGTCCGGGTTGACCAGGGTCAGCGTCGAGGTGTGCTCGGCGGAGGCGCCCACGCCGGTGAACCACCGCTCCGGCGCGGGCTGGTCGCAGCGCACGGCGGAGCCGGAGCCCGCACGCGTGACGACCAGGCCGGGCGCCAGGTCGCCGGTGCCGTGGACGACGACGGGGGCGCGCTCGGAGCGGGCTGCGACGCCGGACTCGAGCGCCACGGTGGCGTCCTCGCGCCCGACGCGGAGGGCGAGCTCGCCCGAGGCCAGGGCGGTGTTGCCGAGACGGAGGTCGTCGGCCCCGGGCAGCCGCGCGGGGCAGACCGCGGTCGTGCGGTCGAGCGGGGCCGCGGTGGGTGCGTGGGTGGTCGCGGTGGGCTCGGCCGGACGCACGAGCGCGAGCGCCGCGACGGTCAGCAGCGGGATCGCGACCGCGAGGAGGCTCAGGGCCGAGGGGCGACGCCGCGTGCCCTCGGCGACGCGCCGCCGGCCGCCGGGCCGCGGGGCAGAGGTGGGGGTCGAGGTGGGGGTGTGGTCAGCCATCGCGCCTGCTCCTCCCCTGGCGGACGGTCGGTGCCGCGAGCACCAGCGCGACGATCAGCGCCGCTCCCTGCACGACGAGGAGCAGGACCCGCCACCACGAGCCGTCGCCCTCGAGCGCGGAGGCGTCGAGCGGGCGGTCGACGTGCCAGGCGCGGGTGCTGCGGTCCTCGGCGCTGGCCTGGTCGAGGCCGGCCGTGGCGTCGAGGAGCGCGGAGATCCGGCCGTCGGCGGGCGAGCTGAGCACGACGTACTCGATCCCGCGCGCGCCGAGCTCGGCCACGACGCCGGGGGTGGGCGCGGAGACGAGCGCCTTGACGTCCGCGGTCAGCTCGCCGTCCTCGTCGGCGAGGGTGAGGATCTCGTCCTCGCCGAGGGTCGTGCCGTCGTCGCGGCGGATCCGGTAGGTGATGCCGTCGTCGACGGAGCCGTCGAGGACGAGCACGCCGTGCTCCTCGCCGAGCAGCGAGCTCTGCTGCATGTAGACGGGCACGGCCTGCTCGGCGTCGCGCGCCATCGCGTTGTCGGGGGTCCCGAGCCACCAGGCGAGGCCGCCCACCGGGACGGCTGCGGCGACGACGGCGAGCCCGATCGCGAGGGCGCGCTGCCACCACGGGTGGTGCACGTCGAGGCGTCGGAGGTAGGCGTCGGCGCCCAGCACGACCGCGACGACCGAGGTGCCTTGGAGGATCACCACGAACAGGCCCAGGCTGGGGCGGGTGGTGACGGCGGGCAGGTCGAGGGTGACGTGCGACAGGGCGCCCGACACCAGCGCGGCGGCCAGGGCGACCAGCCAGCAGATCACCACCGCGACACGCGTGCGTCGCGGCACCAGGGCGGCGAAGGCCAGCAGGCCCAGCACCACGCCCGGCCACAGGGGGGCGCCGAGGTCGTTGAGCCGGCCGGTGAGCAGGCCGACGAAGGTCACCTGGTCGACGGTGAGCCGGCCCGCCTCCAGCAGCAGCCCCGACGCCGAGCCGGTGGTCAGCAGGGGCAGCAGCCACGGCGCCAGCAGCACCGGGGTCGCCGCCACCGCGACGACCGGCGGGCCCCAGCTGTCGCGCTCCTTGAGCAGGCGCGGGGAGATGATCGCGGCGCCGCCGAGCACCACCGCCGTGGCGAGCAGCGCGAAGAGCCAGAACCCGGGCACGAACGCGGCGCCGAGCGCCACCAGCAGGGCGGTGCGCCAGGCGGCGCGCCAGCGGCGGTCGCGGTCGGGGTCGACGAAGCCGAGGGCGGCGTGGGCCGCCCAGGGCAGCAGCGCGGCGACCGCGACGGTGCCGAAGCGCCCCTCGCCCCAGGCGCCGGACGTCACCGGGACCAGGGCGTAGGTCAGCGCCCCCCACACGACCAGCCACCGAGGCAGGCCGAGCGGGTCGACGAGGCGACCCACGACCTTCAGCAGCCGCCACGCGCCCCATGCGGCGACCGGCACGGCCAGCAGCATCAGGCCCGACACCACCGCGCCGGTCTGGCCCAGCAGGACCGACGCCGCGATCGCGAAGGGCAGGACGTAGGCCGGCGCGGGGACGTCGGTCCCGGTGCCGAGCGGGTGCCACGACGACGTGTGCAGGCGCCACCAGTCGCCCGCGGCCTCCGGCACCGGGGACAGCGCCCCGCCGGTGATGGAGCCGAAGGCCTCCCGGCCGGCGACCAGCGCCAGCACGCCGAACAGGAC
>JAYSEC010000310.1:0-3703 GCA_041914085.1 Nocardioides sp. | reverse complement strand
GTCCTTGTACTTGTGGGGCGAGCGGATGACGCAGTACACGTTCTTCTCGGTCGGCAGCGGCACAGGGCCGGCGACCTTCGCACCCGTACGGGTGACGGTGTCCACGATCTTCCGCGCCGAGGTGTCGATCACCTCGTGGTCATAGGCCTTGAGCCTGATGCGGATCTTCTGTCCCGCCATAGGTCCCTGTCCTCTTCGATCTCGTACGCCTGGTCTGGTTTCGGCGCTCAGCCCCTGGTGGGCGAGTGCCGCCTGTCTCTCCTCCACCCTCCGACCCCCGCGGTCGGGCGTGTCGCGGTGCTTGCTCGTGACACGACCCCGAGGGGAAGCGGTGATGCTCTGGGTGGCACCCGACGGTTGTCGGATCTGGTCGGGTCTCCGATCAAGGTGTCTCGATCCGGCGCGGCGCACACGGACGACTGTTTCGATCAAGGAGACGCGATTCAGAAGTCAAGGTGTGCCGCGCCCCGGCGACCCGCCGGAGCAACCGGAACATCTTGACAGACCGGACGCGCCCACGCCAAATCGGAATGGCGGCCCGGCCGGTGTCGGACCGGTCACGCCCCGGGGCGGCCCTCGGCGAGGCCCACCAGACGTCGTCCGAGGCGCGTCACGGACCCGCTGACGGGGTCCACGAGCAGCTCCCAGCCGTGCCCCGAGCGGCCCGGGACGAAGCGTACGTCGGCCGCGCGGGCGAGCGCACGTGCGTCGGCGAACGCCGCCCTGCCGTCGCTCGGCGCCATCGCCACCAGCCCGTCCGGGGTGAGGTCGTCGGCCAGGGTCGCCAGCCGTACGCCGTCCCACGACGAGGGCCCGCTGACGTCCGCCCACGCGTCGACGTCGGCCCCGGCCGCCACGGCGATGACCGTGAGCGACCCGCCCATCGACGTACCGAGCAGGACCACGCGGTCGGCACCGAGGTCCTCGCGGGCCAGGCGGGTGGCCGCCGCGACCTCGTTCAAGGGGTCGGCGTCCTCCTCCGCGGTGCACACCGACTCGCCGTACCCACAGGGATTGACCAGCAGCGAGGTGATCCCGGCGTCCTCGGCCGCGGCGGCGGCCCAGCGTCCCCATCCGCAGAGCCCGCTGATCTGGGGCAGCAGGACCGCGACCGTCGTGGTCTCCTCGGGACCGATCCGCGCCGCCTCGAGGTCCCCGCCCGTGGCTCCGCGCAGTGTCATGGCCTCGAGGTCCGCGTCCTCCGGGATGGCCGACAGGCAGCGCTCGCGCAGCGCGGACGTCGGGTCGGGTGCCGCGGCTGTTCCGGGCGACGGGTCCTCGGCCTGCTCCCCGGAGGAGCACCCGGTGAGCAGCAGGACCAGGGCGGCCGACCACGCTCCCCCGCGTCCCCCGGTCATCCGCACGGCACGAGGATAGGAAGCGCGCGGGCGACGGTCGAGGACCTACGCTCCCGCGCATGGCAACCGCGCTGCGCGACCTGTGGGACTTCGACGACCCGGCCGGGAGCGAGCACCGCTTCCGCACGCTGGCCGACGAGGCGGACGAGCCGGTGGCGAGCCGTGCCCGGACGCAGGTCGCGCGCGCCCTCGGCCTGCAGGAGAGGTACGACGAGGGGCACGCGGTGCTCGACGCCGTCTCCCCCGCCGACCCCGAGGTCCGGGTGCGGGTCGCGCTCGAGCGCGGCCGCCTGCTCCGTTCCTCCGGGGACGACGCCGGCGCCCGCCCGTGCTTCGACGAGGCCGTGACGGCCGCGAGGGACGCCGGGCTCGAGGAGCTCGAGGTCGACGCCCTGCACATGGTCGCCCTCGTCGCCGCGCCGGAGGAGCGGCTCGACGCCCACCACGCGGCGCTGGCCCGCGCGCGGGTCGCCGAGGACCCGGCGGCGCGGGACTGGGACGCCTCCCTCCTCAACAACATCGGCATGGCGCACGCCGACGCCGGCGACCACGTCGCGGCGCTGGCGGCCTTCGATGACGCCCTCGAGGCCCGCCGGCGCATCGGCGACGTGCCACGCACCCGCGTGGCTCGGTGGATGGTGGCGTGGTCGCTGCGCCACCTGGGCCAGGTCGAGGAGGCCCGGGCGATGCAGCTCGCGCTGCGGGCCGAGCTGCAGGCGGCGGGCGAGCACGACCCCTACGTCGACGAGGAGCTGGAGCTGCTGGGGTGAGCCGCCGGGGTGAGGCCTTGCCACCCCACCCCGCCCGACCTACCGTCGGAGGATGGCCGGCGTGGTCGCTGTCGTCCTCTGCACGCTGATGCTCGGCACAGCGCTCGGTCTGTTCCTGTGCCAGGACGAGCTCGGTCGTGCGTGGCGCTGGGCCCGCCGGCGCGTGGCGCCCCCGCCCGAGCCGCCGACCGGGCCGGCGATCGAGGACGTCGCGCGCTCGCTGCGCCGGCTGCGGGCGCAGGTGCGCTCACCCGCGCCCGGCACGACGATGGCGCGCCGCCGCGGCACCACGATGGCGTACGACGACCTGCTCGCCACCGCCGCGCGGGCGCTGGCCGTCCCGGACGCGCTGACCGGGATGCCCGAGGGCACCGAACGAGACGCGGAGCGGCTGCGCCTGGAGCACCTCCTGCGGGAGGCCGGCCTAGCCCTCGACTGAGCGGCGGTAGAGCAGGTCGGTGATGTCGCGCCCGACGTCGCGGCCCTTGCGCTCGAAGCGGGTCACCGGGCGCTCGTCCCAGCGCTCCACGCGACCGCCCTCCAGGGTCGGCTCGGCGTCGAGCACCGCGACCATCTGCTCGGCGTAGTCGGCCCAGTCGGTCGCCAGCCGCCACGCCCCTCCCGGCACCAGGCGCGAGGAGGCGAGGGCCGCGTTGGCGGGGTTCACCAGCCGCCGCTTGTGGTGCTTGGTCTTGCGCCACGGGTCGGGGAAGAAGGTCCACAGCTCGGTCAGGCTGGCCGGCGCGATGAGGTGCTCGAGCGACCAGACGGCGTCGACGGAGCAGAACCGGACGTTGTCGGCCCCCGCCTCGGCCACCCGCCAGAGCGAGTCCGCGACGCCGGGGCGCCAGACCTCGAGCGCGAGCACGTTGTGGTCGGGCCGGGCCGCGGCGAGCACCGCCGTGGCCTCGCCGATCCCGGACCCGATCTCGACGACCAGCGGCGCCTCGCGGCCGAACCAGTCGGCGAGCGCGAAGTCGGGCCGGTCGACGGCCTCGTCCGGGATGACCCAGTCGGCCTGGTGGGCGGCCCACGCCTCGGCCTGCCGCGGGGTGAACCTGCTCCCCCGCCGCGAGTACGTCAGCACCTCGCGCATGCGGCGCCCGTCCTCGGTCAGCTTGAGGTGCGGGCGAGCGGGGCGTACGGGGTTGTCCACGTGACCATGATCCCCGCCGCCCGGGTCTCGACGCACATCGTCGTGGTTTCGAGGCTCGCTGCGCTCGCACCTCAACCACCGGGCCCACGCTGGACCGCTGGGCAGTGGCCGGAGGAGCGAGCGCCGATCAGAGGTGCTCGAGGGCGCCGGTGAGGACCGAGCGCAGGCGCTGCTCGATGTCGTCGAACTCGGGCTGGCCGATGATCAGCGGCGGCGCGAGCTGGATGACCGGGTCGCCGCGGTCGTCGGCGCGGCAGTAGAGGCCGGCCTCCCAGAGGGCACCGGAGAGGTAGCCGCGCAGGAGGCGCTCGGACTCGGCGTCGTCGAAGGTCTCCTTGGTCTCGCGGTCCTTGACCAGCTCGATGCCGTAGAAGTAGCCGTGACCGCGCACGTCGCCGACGATCGGGATGTCGAGCAGC
>JAYSEC010000309.1:0-3715 GCA_041914085.1 Nocardioides sp. | reverse complement strand
TCAACAAGTACGTCGGCGAGACCGAGCGCCACATCCGGCTGGTGTTCCAGCGGGCGCGCGAGAAGGCGTCGCTGGGCACCCCGGTGATCGTGTTCTTCGACGAGATGGACTCGCTGTTCCGCACCCGCGGCTCCGGCGTGTCCTCCGACGTGGAGAACACGATCGTCCCGCAGCTGCTGAGCGAGATCGACGGCGTCGAGGCCCTGGAGAACGTCCTGGTCATCGGCGCCTCCAACCGCGAGGACATGATCGACCCGGCGATCCTGCGCCCGGGCCGCCTCGACGTGAAGATCAAGATCGAGCGGCCGGACGCCGAGTCCGCGCGCGACATCTTCTCCAAGTACCTCACCCCGACCCTGCCGCTGCACGCCGAGGACCTCGCCGAGTTCCACGGCGACCGGGAGGCGACCGTCAACGCGATGATCCGCGCCACGGTGGAGCGGATGTACACCGAGTCGGAGGAGAACCGCTTCCTCGAGGTCACCTACGCCAACGGCGACAAGGAGGTCCTGTACTTCAAGGACTTCAACTCCGGCGCGATGATCCAGAACATCGTCGACCGCGCCAAGAAGATGGCGATCAAGGACTTCCTCGACAGCGACCTCAACCCCGCGCAGCGCGGCCTGCGGGTCCAGCACATGCTCCAGGCGTGCGTCGACGAGTTCAAGGAGAACGAGGACCTGCCCAACACCACCAACCCCGACGACTGGGCGCGGATCTCGGGCAAGAAGGGTGAGCGCATCGTGTTCATCCGCACCCTCATCACCGGCAAGCAGGGCACCGAGCCGGGCCGCTCGATCGACACCGTGGCCAACACCGGCCAGTACCTGTGACCCGGGCGTGACGGGGGAGGACGACCTCGGGCACAGCGACATCGAGGCGGCGCTGGCCACGCGTCGCGAGCTCGGTGCCCGCTACGACGCCGAGCTGGTCGAGGGCTTCGCCGAGCGCATCGAGCGGGCCGTCGACCGCCGGGTGGCGGACCAGGTCGCCCTCCAGCGCGGACGTACGGCGGCGGTGGCCGGTGCCGGCGCCCGCCAGCTCGCGCTCGGCATCGTCTCCCTGGTCGCCTTCATCCCGATCAGCATCGCGCTGGGCGTGAACGGCCAGTTCTCCGCGCTGCTCATCACCCTGGCCGGCATCGTCGCGGTCAACCTCGCCCACGCCTGGCAGTCCCGGCAACCCTGAGGCGACCCACCCCCCGGGAGGGGCGCGCCGAGGGCCACTGAGGACTAGGTTGGGCAGATGAGAACCCTTCTGATCATCGTCGTCGTCGTCATCGTCGTCATCTTCCTGCTGGGATTCCTGCGCCGCGGCCGCTGAGCCGTCCCGGCTCGATCCCTCAGTCCGCCAGCACCCGGTAGCCGTAGGTCCACGGCCGGCTGGCGGCCGGGCCCGGCAGGTAGTCCTGCTGGGTCTCCAGGACGTGCCACCCCGCCTCGGCGACCATGGCAGGGACGTCGCGGGTGAGGTGGCACCCGCCCGCGACCGCGCGCTGCACCGGCTCGAGGCGCCGCTGCCAGCGGCGTACGGACTCGTCGGGCGCCAGCCCGTGCTCCAGCACGTGGATGCGCCCGCCCTCCCGCACCACCCGACGCGCCTCGCGCAGCGCCCGCACCGGGTCGGGGATCGTGCACAGGCTGAACGTGACCAGTGCGCTGTCGTGCGAGGCGTCGGGCAGGTCGAGCCGTTGCCCGTCGAGCCCGCCGCGGACCACGGGCAGCGTGGAGCGGGCGCGGCGCCGCTCGGACAGCCGCCACCCCACGTCCGACGGCTCGACCGCGGTCACGCCGGTGACCTCGGGCGGGTACCACCGGACGTTCAGCCCGCTGCCGAAGCCGATCTCGAGCACGCGACCGGTCAGACCGGCGCACGCGACCTCCCGCAGCTCGCCGACCTCGGTGCCGCGCAGGCTCAGGTCGGTCAGGCGCGGCACGACGTGTTCGTCCCACAGCCGTAGGCTCATCGCATGAGCGTACGACGGGTGATGGGCACGGAGGTCGAGTACGGCATCTCGGTGCAGGGGCAGCCCGCGGCGAACCCGATGGTGGCGTCGTCGCAGATCGTGAACGCCTACGCCTCGTCCACGGTGAAGGCGCGA
Organism: Nocardioides sp.; assembly: GCA_041914085.1. Classification (GTDB taxonomy): domain Bacteria; phylum Actinomycetota; class Actinomycetes; order Propionibacteriales; family Nocardioidaceae; genus Nocardioides. The sequence goes on along the minus strand of JAYSEC010000309.1, from coordinate 1,614 downwards.
CGTGCCCGGTGGGACTTCGAGGAGGAGTCGCCGCTGCGCGACGCGCGCGGCTTCGACATGGCCCGCCAGGTCGCCGACCCCACCCAGCTGACCGACGAGGACCTCGGCCTGGCCAACGTGATCCTCGGCAACGGCGCCCGGCTCTACGTCGACCACGCCCACCCCGAGTACTCCTCGCCCGAGGTGACCACACCGCTCGACGTGGTGCGGTGGGAGAAGGCGGGGGAGCAGGTCATGCTCGACGCGTCGCGGATGGCCGCGCAGATCCCCGGCAGCGCGCCGATCCTGCTCTACAAGAACAACACCGACAACAAGGGCGCCTCCTACGGCGCCCACGAGAACTACCTGATGCGCCGCTCGACGCAGTTCGCCGAGATCGTGCGGCACCTGACGCCGTTCTTCGTGTCCCGCCAGGTCGTCACCGGCGCCGGACGGGTGGGCATCGGCCAGGACGGTCGCGACCACGGCTTCCAGATCAGCCAGCGCGCGGACTACTTCGAGGTCGAGGTGGGGCTCGAGACGACGCTGAAGCGGCCGATCATCAACACCCGCGACGAGCCGCACGCCGACCCGGCGGTCTACCGCCGCCTGCACGTGATCCTGGGCGACGCCAACCTCGCGGAGGTCTCGATCTACCTCAAGTCCGGCACCACCTCGCTGGTGCTGGCGATGATCGAGGACGGCTTCATCGACGCCGACCTCTCCGTGGAGGGAGCCGTGCGGGCGCTCCGCGACGTCTCGCACGACCCGACGCTGCGGCACCTGGTCACCCTCCGCGACGGCCGCCGGCTCACCGCCGTGCAGCTCCAGCTGGAGTACCTCGACCTCGCCCGCAAGTTCGTCGAGGACCGCTACGGCGCCGACGCCGACGAGCAGACGCTCGACGTGCTGCAGCGCTGGGAGTCGGTGCTGACCCGCCTCGAGCGCGACCCGATGGAGTGCGCGAGCGAGCTGGACTGGGTCGCCAAGCTCAAGCTCCTCAACCAGTACCGCGACCGCGACGGCCTCGACTGGGACGACGCCAAGCTCCACCTCATCGACCTGCAGTACGCCGACATCCGTCCCGACAAGGGGCTCTACCACCGCCTTGCCGCCTCCGGACGCATCGAGCGGCTGCTCGACGACGCGACGATCGAGGCGGCCATGCACGAGCCGCCGACCGACACCCGCGCGTACTTCCGTGGCCGCTGCCTCGACAAGTACGCCGACTCGGTGGCCGCGGCGTCGTGGGACTCGGTGATCTTCGACCTGCCGGGGCGCGAGTCCCTCCAGCGCGTCCCCACCATCGACCCCCTCCGGGGCACGCAGGCGCACGTCGGCGAGCTCATCGACCGCAGCGACACCGCCCAGGCGCTCGTCGCCGCCATCACCCGCTGACGACGGCCGCTGGTCGAGCAGCGAGCCCCAGCGCGCGTGTCCGAAACCAAGGCCCGCCGTGAACGGTCCTTGTGGCGTCGGCGCGAGTGGATAGGGTCATGGGTATGGCCCAGGAGCAGAAGCAGCCACGCAAGTCCTCGCAGGAGGAGACGGCGACCGAGGAGGTCGTCGAGAGCGACGTGGCCGAGCGCAAGGAGATGATCGACGAGGACGTCGACGCGATCCTCGACGAGATCG
>JAYSEC010000308.1:0-3720 GCA_041914085.1 Nocardioides sp. | reverse complement strand
CCCACCCCTGCAGGGGCGGGTTGCGCCGTTCGTGCGTCCCGGCGCCCTACGCTGCCCGGGACGGCCGTCCCCGACGCGGCCGTCCCACCTCGACCAAGGAGCTGTCATGGGTATCGGACTGGGCATCCTGCTTCTCGTCATCGGCCTGATCCTGCTGTTCGCGATCAAGGAGTTCCCCGACGCGGTGCAGGAGGTCGTCGACCCGGGCACGGTCGGCTGGATCCTGGTGATCGCCGGCGTCCTCGCCCTCGTGCTCGGCCTGGTGATGAACAAGCAGCGCTCGACCACCACCCACGTGGAGGAGCGCCGCGACCTCTAGAGCCAGCCGCGGTCCTGGGCGATCCGGGCCGCCTCGCTGCGGGTGGACGCGCCGGTCTTGCCGATGGCGGCCGACAGGTGGTTGCGGACCGTGCCCTCGGAGAGGTGGACCCGGGCGGCGATGGTCGCCACGGGCGCCCCGTCGAGGGCGTGCGTGAGGAGCTCCCGCTCGCGGTCGGTCAGCGGGCTGGGCCCGTCGATCAGCGACTCCGCGGCCAGGTCGGGGTCGATGACCCGAAGCCCCGCATGCACCCGTCGTACGGCGTCGGCGAGCTGGCGCGCGGGGGTGTCCTTGACGACGAAGCCGGAGGCGCCCGCCTCGATGGCGCGGCGGACGTAGCCGGGCCGCCCGAAGGTGGTGACGACGAGCGAGCGCACGCCGGGGAGCTCGCGTCGTACGGCCGCGGCGGCGTCGATGCCGTTCAGGCCGGGCATCTCGATGTCGAGCAGGCAGACCTCGGCGCCCGAGGCGCGGGCCGCCTCGACGACCTCGTCGCCCCGGCCCACCTGGGCGACGACCTCGAGGTCGGCCTCGAGGTCGAGGAGCGCCGCCAGGGCGCCGCGCACGAGCGCCTGGTCGTCGGCCAGCAGCAGTCGGATCACGGGAGCCCCACCTCCACGCGGGTGCCGGGCGCCGCGTCGAGCACGTCGAGCGTGCCGCCGGCACCGCCCACGCGCTCGCGGAGACCGCGCAGCCCGTTGCCCTCCGGTCCGGTGCGACCGCACCCGTCGTCGGTGACGGCGATGCCGTGCGGGCCGAGCTCGATGACGACCGACTGCGCGCGGGCATGGCGTACGACGTTGGTGACCGACTCGCGCAGCACCCAGGCCAGCAGCGCCCGGTGCCGTGGGTCGGTGTCGGCGACCTCGCCCACGACGCGCGTGCTGATGCCGGCGTCGGCCAGCACCCGGGGCGCGGCGGCGAGCTCGGCATCGAGGTTGCCGGCCCGGAGGCCGCCGACGGTGGCGCGCACCTCGGCGAGCGCCTGTCGCGCGGTCGTCTGGATCGACTCCAGCTCCTCCTTGGCGCGCGCCGGGTCGATGTCGATGAGCCGGGCGGCGAGCTCGGCCTTGACCGACAGCGCCGTGAGGGAGTGGCCGAGCACGTCGTGGACGTCGCGCGCCACCCGCTCCCGCTCGGCGACGATCGCGTGCTCGCCGCGGGCCTGGTTGGCGGCGTACTCGCGCTCGCCGAAGATCCGCAGCATCGCCCCGCCGATCATGATCGGCCAGAGCATGAGGAAGAAGAAGGTCGGGAAGCCGTCGATGTCCAGCAGCGAGAGCAGCGGGACCACGGCCCAGAACCCGACGGCCCACTTCCACCACGGGTGGGGCAGCTCGAGCGCCGAGAGGATCGCCAGGTAGGGCGTGAACGAGATGACGCCGATGCCGATCACCGGCGCCGTGGCCAGGGCCAGCGCCAGCATCAGGCCGAGCGCCCACCACGGGCTGAGGCGCGTGGAGTAGCCGAGCACGTTGGCCACCGCGAAGCCGGCGATGCACAGCATCGCGCCGACCTGGCCGGGCAGGCCGACGTCGGACTCGGCGACCGCGATGACCGGGAAGGCCAGGAAGACCAGCCAGATGGCGGCGAAGGCCCAGCCCCACTTCTCCCAGGGGTTGTCGGGGAGCGTGGGGCCGTTCGGGCCGCTCGGCGCCGTGTTCACACCTGTCCTCACACCCGTGCCCGGCTCCGTCGTACGCCCCACAGCGCCAGGAGGGAGAAGATGAGCGTCCACGCGAGCACGTTAGCGACCGGCAGCCAGAGCGGGTCGCGGCCGCCCGAGGGGAGGTAGCCCTCGGTGAGCGGGAAGCGGGCGAGCGCGGCGTACCCGTAGAGCGGGGTGAGCCGGCCGATGTCGAGCAGCAGGCCGCTCATCGGCGTGAACACGTTGCCGAGGAACGCGAGGACCACGATCATCCCGGAGGCGATCCCGGTGGCGTTGGGGCCGCGGAAGACCAGCGACATGGACAGACCGTAGATCGCGAAGAGGGCAGAGCCCAGCCAGACCAGCGCCGCGGCGAGCACCCAGTCGCTCCAGCTCCCGCGTGCGCCGGTGAGGGCGCCGATGCCGAAGATCAGCGCGACGGGCATGAGCGCCACGACCATGGCGATCACCGCCTTGGTGGCGACGAAGGCGAGAGGGCGCATCGGCGTGAGCCCGAGCTGGCGGCCCCAGCCCATCACCTGCTCCGTCGCGGCACTGCCCGCGACCCCGGTCGTCGCGGTCACCGCGCCGTAGGCCGCCATCGAGATCATCACGTACATCGCGACGTTGCCGCTGCCCACCCGGTCCTCGGAGCCGAGGCCGAAGACGAGGAACATGAAGGCCGGCAGGCCGACGATGAAGAACATCCCGAACCGGTCGCGCAGCTGCCGGCGCAGGTCGAGGCGGCCGTAGGTGAGCATCGACGGGCGCGGCGCGGGACGTACGACGTCGGGGACGGTGCTGCTGTGGATGAGCTGCTCGGTCATCGGGTGGCTCCTTCGAGGACGGCGTCGACCGGCGCCTGGGCGGTCAGGGCGAGGAAGGCGGCCTCCAGGCTGGCGGCGGAGACCTCGAGGTCGGTGACGCCGAGGGGGGCGAGGGCCTGCTGGACGCGGGCCAGCCACGCCGCGTCGATGCCGTCCGTGCCGACCACGTCGGCGGGCGGCCGGAAGGTGAGGGTGCGGCCGCCGTAGGCCGCGCGGACGTCGGCCGTGGCGGCGTCGTGGACGATCCGCCCGTGGTTCATCAGCACCGTGCGCTCGGCGAACTCGTCGGCCTCGGCGAGGTAGTGGGTGGCGAAGACGATCGTGCGACCCAGGGCGGCGTCGGCGCGCATGGCCCGCCAGAACTCCTGCCGGGCGGCGACGTCCATGCCGGTGGTCGGCTCGTCGAGGACCACGAGGTCCGGGTCGGGCACCAGCGCGAGCGCGAACTTCAGCCGCTGCTGCTCACCGCCGGAGCACGCCTCGACACGTCGTCCGGCGAGGTCGGTGAGGCCGGCGCGCTCGAGCACCACCTCGACGCGGTCGGGGCGGCCGTGCAATGCCGCGATCGCGCGGACGGTCTCCTCGACGGTGAAGTCGTGGAGCAGCCCGCCGGTCTGCATCACCGCGGACACCCGCCCGGCACGTACGGCGGCGCCCGGCTCGGCGCCGTACACCTCGATCCGGCCGGCGTCGGGACGCGTCAGGCCGAGGAGCATGTCGACGGTCGTGGTCTTGCCGGCGCCGTTCGGGCCCAGGAAGGCGACGATCTCGCCGGGGTGGACGGTGAGGTCGACGTCGTCGACGGCCACCACGGTCGACCCGTCAGTGGCGCGGAACGTCTTGCGGAGACCGGTGGCGTGGATGGCTGGTCGGGTCATGGCCCCAGCCTGTCCGCGTACGACGCGACGACCCTCGCCGACCTGTCA
>JAYSEC010000307.1:0-3733 GCA_041914085.1 Nocardioides sp. | reverse complement strand
CTCGACTACGCCGGCAAGGCCGAGCTGGCCCGCATCGTCGCCGACCTCGCCGCCGACGGGCGCGCGGTGCTGCTGGCCACCCACGACGTCGAGTTCGCCGCGCACGTGGCCGACGAGGTCGTGGTGATGGCCGAGGGCGAGGTCGTCTCCAGCGGGCCGCCGCGGCGCGTGCTCGCGGAGTCGCCGTCGTTCGCCCCCCAGGTCACCAAGGTCCTCGGACCGCCGTGGCTCGTCGTCGAGGAAGTGGCCGCGGCCCTCGGCGAGGACGCCCGATGAGCGGACCGGTGGCGCTGCCGATCGGCCGCCGCACCGCCCTCGTGCTCGCGCTCGCGTCGCTCGCCGGGCTGATGATGCTGTGCTGGCCGCTGCTGCTCGACGCGCAGCCGGGCCAGCGCGTGGAGCCCCCGTTCGTCTTCCTCGCGCTGCTCCCGCTCGTCATGGTCGTCGTGCTGGCCGAGATGGGGGAGGGGGGCATGGACTCCCGGGTGCTCGCCGTCCTCGGCGTGCTGTCGGCGATCAACGCGGTGCTGCGGGGGCTGGGCGCCGGCACGGCAGGCATCGAGCTGGTGTTCTTCCTGCTCGTCCTCGGCGGCCGGGTGTTCGGCGCCGGGTTCGGCTTCGCCCTCGGCTGCACGTCGCTGTTCGCCTCCGCGCTCCTGACGGCCGGCGTCGGGCCGTGGCTGCCCTTCCAGATGATCTGCTCGGCCTGGGTCGGGATGGGCGCCGGCCTGCTGCCGCGTGGCGTCGGCGGGCGGGCCGAGATCGCGATGCTGGCCGGCTACGCGGTGGTGGCGTCGTACCTCTACGGCCTGCTGATGAACCTGAGCTCGTGGCCGTTCACCCTCGGGATCGTGGTGCCGGGGCACGAGGGCTCGCTGGCGTACGTCGCCGGGGCACCGGTGCTGGAGAACGCGCACCGCTTCCTGGTCTACTCCCTGCTCACCTCGACCGGCGGCTGGGACACCGGCCGCGCGATCACCACGGCCCTCGCCGTCGTCGTGCTCGGTCCGGCGATCCTGACCACGCTGCGCCGCGCCGCGCGCCGAGCCGTCGTGCAGCCGGGGACCGTCGCGGCCGGGCGGTGAGCGGCCTCAGGGCCGGACGACGAGGATCCGGTCGTCCGCGGGCGTCGGCTCGCCGCGGCCGTCGCGGTTCGACGTGGTGACCCAGACCGTCCCGTCGGGCGCGGCGGCCACGCTCCGCAGCCGCCCGTGCTCCTCGGTGAAGAAGGCCTTCGGGTCGCGTGCCGTGCCGTCGGGAGAGACGTCGATGCGCCACAGGCGCTGCCCGCGCAGGCCGGCCATCCAGAGGTGGCCGTCGGCCCACGCGAGACCGCTCGGCGAGGCCTGCTCGACCGGCCAGACCAGCTGGGGGTCGACGAAGTCGGCGCCGCCGCCGGCACCCTCGACGACGGGCCAGCCGTAGTTGCCGCCCTTCTCGATCAGGTTGAGCTCGTCCCAGGTCGAGTCGCCGAACTCCGAGGCCCACAACCGGTCCTCGTCGTCCCAGGCGAGGCCCTGCACGTTGCGGTGCCCGAGCGACCAGACGAGGGACCCGGGGTCCGGGTTGCCGGGGGCGGGGTCGCCGTCGGGGGTCATCCGCAGGATCTTGCCGGCGAGGCTGTCGCGGTCCTGGGCCAGCGTGGGATCGCCGGTCTCGCCGGTGGTGACGTAGAGGAAGCCGTCGGGGCCGAACGCCAGCCGACCACCGTCGTGGATGAACCCGCGGGGGATGCCGTCCAGGACCACGGTCGGCTCGCCGAGCTCGTCGCCGTCGAGCTCGACCCGCACCACGCGGTTGTCGCTGCTCGTGGTGAGGTAGAAGAACAGCGTCCGGTCGCGGTCGAAGTCCGGGGACACGGCGACGCCGAGCAGCCCGGCCTCACCCTCGGGCACGGCGCCGCTGATCTCGCCGAGCGGCACCGGGTCGCCCTCGGCAGGAACCCGCAGGACGCGACCCGACATCCGCTCGGTGACGACCGCGTCGCCGTCGGGGAGGAAGGCCACCCCCCACGGCACCTCGAGCTGCTCGACGACGGCCCCCTCGACCTCCGGAGCGGCGTTCGCGCCGCCGGTGCCGCCGTCCGAGGGGGTGGCCTCCCCGCTCGGGGTGGGCTGGCTCGGCAGGTCGGTGGGCTGCGTCGTGCTCGGCACCGGGTCGTCGGCGTCGCTCGAGCACCCGGCCACCGCCGCCAGCGCCAGCGCCAGCGCACCCGCCGCCAGCCGCGACCTGCTGCGCCCGTGCCGCGCCGTCCGGTTCAGGTGGCCCCGATTCATGTCGCCAGTGTGCCGGGTGCCGCCGAATGCTCCGAGGGGTGCTCGCCGGGCGCCGAGCCCGAGCGCGTCGCCCCGATGGAGGCGGCGACCACGCAGGCGATGGCCAGCCACTGCACGGGGGCGAGCGTCTCGTGGAGCACGACGATCGCGGCGAGCGCCGCCGCGGCGGGCTCGAGGCTCATCAGGATCCCGAACACGGCCGGCCGCAGGCTGCGCAGCGCGACCAGCTCGCAGCTGTAGGGGATCACCGAGCTCAGCAGCCCCACCAACGCCCCGATCAGGAGGATCCGGCCGTCCCAGAGGCCGGTGCCGGCGGTGAGGAGCGCGGGAAGCGTCATCGCCGCGGCGGCGACGAGGCTGGCGACCGCCAGGCCGTCGAAGCCCGCCCACCGCCGCCCGGTGCTCGCGCTGAGCAGGATGTACGCCGCCCACGCCGCGCCGGCGAGCAGGGCGTACGCGACGCCGAGCACGTCGAGGTCGGTCCGCTCGAAGCCGAGGAGCGCCACCCCGAGCCCGGCCAGCAGCACCCACACCACGTCGCGGGCGTGGCGCGACCCCAGGACGGCCAGCGTGAGCGGACCGATGAACTCGATCGTGACGGCGATGCCGAGCGGGATGCGCGAGAAGGACTGGTAGATCGCCCAGTTCATCGTGGCCAGGCTGACGCCGAACCCGACGACGACCAGCCAGTCGCGCCGCGACCGGCCCGCGAACCGGGGCCGTGCGACCGCGGCCAGGACCAGCGCGCTGGTGACGAGCCGGAGCCACACCATGGCGGTCGGTGAGATCTCGCCGAACAGCCCCTTGGCGATGGCGGCGCCGAGCTGGACCGACAGGATCCCGACGAGCACCAGCCCGATCGGTCCGAGCAGGGAGCGGCTCGGTCGACTCGTCACCCGGCAAGCCTAGGCAGTGGCCTCCTCGACACCGTCGTCGGTCTCACCGAGGCTGGCCAGCGCACGCCGCGCGTGGCGGGCCTCGGCCGCGAAGTAGTCCAGGCCCCAGTCCGCCACGAGGGAGGGGAACCGGAACGGCTCACCCGGGCGGTCGGCCCCGCGGAGCGCCTCGCGCACCTCGCCGAGGTCGTGCCGCGCCGCGTCGAGCTCGGCGAGGTAGTCGTGCAGCATCTGGCGGGTGCGACCGGGCTCGGTGGCGTGACCGATCAGCAGGCGGAGCAGCACGGTGTGCTTGAGCACCGGGAAGCCGGCCGGCGTGCCGTCCATCCACGCGCGCAGCGCTGCCTGACCCTCCTCGGTGATGGCGTACGACGTCACCTCGCGCCCGCCCTCGTGCCGGGCGTCGGCCCGGACCAGGCCGTGGTCGGTGAGCCGGCGCAGCTCGGTGTAGATCTGGCTCATCGCGGGGGAGACCCAGTAGAAGCGCAGCGTGACGTCGGCGCGCTGCTTGATCTCGTAGCCCGTCAGCTCGTCGCCGAACGTGAGGAGGCCGAGGATCGC
>JAYSEC010000306.1:0-3733 GCA_041914085.1 Nocardioides sp. | reverse complement strand
CGGGTGCCGCAGCACCCGGCCTGCGAGACCGCCCGCAAGCCGGTCTTCGACGAGCGCGACGGCGACCGCTCGATGACGGTCTTCTTCAACGGCTGCCCCGGCGCCGACGTCACCGTCGAGCGCGTCGTGCAGGTCAACGAGAGCCAGCTGCTGTGGGTGCAGGTGCGCAGCTCCGACCGGGCGACCGCCAACCGGGTGCTCGACTCGGTCTCGGTCTTCGCCTGAGCGAGGCGTGCCGGGGGTCTGCTCAGCCGAGCTCCATCCCGGCCGCGACGCGGGCGACGAGGTCGGCCATGCCGGCGTCGTCGACCTTGCGCCCGGTGACCGCGATCTCGACCTGCGCGTTGTCGGAGCCGGTGAGGTCGAGCCAGGTGAGGTACCCGTGCCGCAGGTGGTTCGAGGCCACGAAGGAGAAGTGCAGCGTGTCGTCGGTCCGACTGAGGATCTCGACGTTCTCCTCGTCCTCGTCGAGCTCGGCGATCCGGTTGTCGAGCGTCCGCTGGATCGAGCGCCGGTTGCTCAGCACCTGCTCGACGCGCAGGACGTAGCCGAAGTCGGGCTGCTCCGGCGGTCGCCACTGCCACTCGTTGAGCGAGTTGACGTAGAAGTTCCAGCCCTCGGGCACGGGCAGCGACATCTTGAAGTCACCGGTGCCGACGCTCGTGCGGACCAGGTCGAGCGAGGGCGCGAGCGGCACGGTCGGGGGGTCGGGCAGGAGCTCGGGCACCGGGTCGACCGGCAGGCTCGGGGACTGGGCGGCCACCGGGGTCGCGGCACCGCTGCCGGCCGGGTGCTCTGCGACGGCCAGCGAGATGCCGAAGCCGGCCGCCGTGCCGAGCACCAGCAGCAGCCCCAGCACGAACGGCCCACGTGTCCTCACCGCCATGGATCCACCACCACCTAGACGGGCCCGCCGGTCGCGCCGCGCATGCCCTCGGCCACGGTGTCGATGAGGTCCTTGCTGCCGGGGACGTCGCGCTCGCGGCCGTGCACCACGATCTCGACGTCGGCCTGCCCGCTGGCGTCGAGGTCGAGCCAGCGCATGAAGCTGTGGCGGGCGTTGCCCTCGTTGCTGCGGTAGGTGTACTCCAGCGAGCTCGCGCCGCGGTCGACGATGACCACGTCCTCCTGCTCGGCGCGCAGCCGCGCGACGCGGATGTCGATGGCGTCCTCGATGGTGATGTCCTGGCTGTCGATCTGCTCGACGCGCATCACGTAGCTGTTGTTGGACGTGCCCGGCGCCTTGAACTTCATCTCGTTGGAGGCGTTGGCGTTGGTGCGCCAGCCACGCGGCACCGGGAAGAGGATCTCGAACTTCCCCGTGCCCATGGTCCCCATCGTCATCGGGAGGTCCGGCTCGAGCGGAGGGTCGTCCGGGTCGGGCGTGTAGGGGCGGGGCTTCTCGACCGGGAGGTCGGGGTCCTCGAGGGGCACCGGGGCCGGCACGCCCGCGCCGATGCTGGTGTCGCGGGTCTGCGCGGACGCGGCGTAGCCGCTCCCGGCGCCGACCGCCAGGAGCACGACCAGCACTGCAGGCCCCCGCCATTCCACGGGTGCCAGCCTAGCCAGAGGGCCGTCGGACGATCACCACGCGTGGGGATGCGCGCCCCGTCGCGGAGGAGGACCATCGCAGGATGGGCAGGCGGTGGGCGCTGCGGGCCGAGCGGGCCTTCGACGGCGAGCGGTTCCTGACCGACGGCGCGACCGTCGTCGTGGAGGGCGACCGCATCGTCGGCGTCGAGGCGACCGGCCGCGCCGTCCCGGACGACGTACCGGTCACCGAGGTCGCCGGCACCCTCCTCCCGGGGCTCGTCGACTCCCACGTCCACCTCGTCTCCGCCGGTGCCTTCCCGGGTACGCCGGGCAGCCTCGAGTGGGCGGGCACGGCCGGCCCGGCAGCGGTCGACGGCGTCGTCACCGACAGCCTGCGCGCCCAGGTCGTCGCAGGCGTGACGACGGTGCGCGACCTCGGCGACGTCGACTACCGCGCACTGGGGCACCGCGGGCGGGAGGTCGAGGGCCTGCCCCGCGTCGTGGCGGCCGGACCGCCGCTCACGATCCCCGACGGCCACTGCCACTTCCTCGGCGGCGTCGTCGACCCGGCGGACCCCGCCTCCGTCGACCGTGCCGTCGCGGAGCGGGTCGAGCGCGGCGTCGACCTGGTGAAGGTGATGGGCAGCGGGGGCTTCCTCACGCCGGGCTCCGACCAGCTCGGCGCGCAGTTCGAGCCCGACGTGCTGCGCCGGGTCGTCGAGGCCGCGCACGCCGCCGGGTTGCGGGTCGTCGTGCACACCCACTCGACGCGCGGCGCCGAGGTGGCGCTCGACGCGGGGGCGGACGGGCTCGAGCACTTCACCAACCTCACGGAGGGTGGCGTCGGCGCGAGCGAGGAGCTCCTCGACCGGGTGGCAGCGGCGGGCACGACGATCGGGCCGACGCTGGGCAACGACCCCTCGCGCTTCCCGCCGGTCGAGGCGATGCCGCCGCACGTCCTGCAGATGCTGGCCCGGCTGGGCATCACCGACCGCGACGAGCACTTCGCGACCATGGCCCGCCAGGCCGACCGGTTGCGACGGCACGGGATCCGGGTGGTCTCCGGGCTGGACGCGGGCGCCATGCCGGCCAAGCCGCACGGACACCTGTGGCGCTCGCTCGCCGCGCTGGTCGAGGGCGGGTGGCCCGTCGCCGACGCGCTGGCGTCGGCGACCTCGGCCGGGGCCGACGAGTGCGGCGTGCCCGCGGGCCGCCTCGGGGCGGGCCGGCTGGCCGACCTGCTGGTCGTCGACGGTGACGTCGCCGCCGACGTGACCGCCCTGTCGCGACCTGCCGCCGTGTGGGTCGGCGGGGCCCGCGTCCAGCCCTGACCCGCACCTCCTACGGTGGCCCCATGCTGCTGCGCAACGCCCACCTGGTGGCGGTCACCGAGCACGTCCCCGGGCTCGTCGACGTGCGGGTCCGGGACGGGAGGGTCGTCGAGGTCGGCGCCGGCCTCGCCGCGGCGGGCAGCGAGACGACGTACGACGTCGGCGGTGGCTGGCTGGCGCCGGGCCTGTGGGACCAGCACGTGCACCTCGGCCAGTGGACCCTGGCGTCCGCGCGGCTCGACCTCGGCCCGGCGCGGTCGAGCGAGGAGGCGGTGGCGCTGGTGCGCGAGCGGCTCGGGCAGTGGCCCGACCTGCCGGTCATCGGCTGGGGCCACCGGCCGACCGCGTGGCCGGACAACCCCACGGTCTCCGCCCTCGACGCCATCGACACCGACCAGCCGATCGTCCTGATCGCCGGCGACGGTCACCACGGCTGGCTCAACACGACCGCCCTCCACATGCTCGCCCTGCCGATCCGCGACAGCGTGGTCAGCGAGGCCGAGTGGTTCCAGGCCTACGGCCGGCTCGGCGCGATGGTCGGCTCCGACGGGACGAGCCCGGAGGCCTACCGGCGCTCGATGGAGGCGGCCGCCGCGCAGGGCGTGGTGGGCGTGGTGGACCTGGAGTTCAGCGGCGGTGTCGCCGACTGGGTCGCCCGCTGGGCCGGCGGCGCCGACCTCATCCGGGTCCGGCACGCCTGCTACGCCGACGGGCTCGACGACGTGCTCGCCCGCGGGCTGCGGTCCGGCGACCCGCTCGCCGACGACCCGCGGCTGACGATGGGCCCGCTCAAGATCATCAGCGACGGCTCGCTCAACACCCGCACCGCCTGGTGCTGCGAGCCCTACGCCGAGAAGGCCGTCCCCGGC
>JAYSEC010000305.1:0-3741 GCA_041914085.1 Nocardioides sp. | reverse complement strand
GGCTCGTAGGAGCCGGTCTCGAGGTGGCGCTGGCGCTCCTCGGCGGAGTAGATGCCGAGCATCGACCGCTCCTCGAAGGACAGGTAGTCCAGGGCGAGGCGGCGGAAGATGTAGTCCATGATCGACTGCGACATCCGCACGTCGGGGTCGTCGGTGAGGCCGGCGGGCTCGAAGCGCAGGTTGGTGAACTTCGAGACGTAGGTCTCCAGCGGGACGCCGTACTGCAGGCCGATCGACACCGCGATCGAGAAGGCGTCCATCACGCCGGCGAGGGTCGAGCCCTGCTTGCCGAGCTTGAGGAAGACCTCGCCGAGCTGGCCGTCCTCGTGGGCGCCGGAGGTCATGTAGCCCTCGGCACCGCCGACGGTGAACGACGTGGTGCGGGAGACGCGCGACTTCGGCAGGCGCTTGCGGACCGGGGCGTAGACGACCTTCTCCACGACCTTGGTCTCGACCTCGGCGGCCGAGTCCGCGGCGGCCTTGTCGGCGGCGTCCTTCTTGGCCTTGCCGCCACCGTCGGACAGCGGCTGGCCGACCTTGCAGTTGTCGCGGTAGACCGCGGTGGCCTTGAGGCCGAGCTTCCAGGACTGCATGTAGACGTCCTCGATCTCCTCGACCGTGGCCGTCTCGGGCAGGTTGACCGTCTTGGAGATCGCGCCGGAGAGGAACGGCTGGGTGGCCGCCATCATCCGCACGTGGCCCATCGGCTTGAGCGAGCGGGCGCCCATGGCGGTGTCGAAGACCTCGTAGTGCTCGGTCTTCAGGCCGGGGGCGTCGACCACGTGGCCGTGCTCGGAGATGTAGGCGACGATCGCCTCGATCTGCTCCTCCTGGTAGCCCATCTTCTTCAGGGCCCGCGGGATCGTCTGGTTGACGATCTGCATCGAGCCGCCGCCGACGAGCTTCTTGAACTTCACCAGCGAGAAGTCGGGCTCGATGCCGGTGGTGTCGCAGTCCATCATGAAGCCGATGGTGCCGGTGGGCGCGAGGACCGAGGCCTGCGCGTTGCGGAAGCCGTTCTTCTCGCCCAGCTTGATCACGTCGGCCCACGCCTTGGTGGCCAGCTTGTGCACGCGGCCGTCCTCGGTGTGCAGCACGCGGACGACGTCGTTGGCCGCCTGGTGCTTGCGCATCACGCGCTTGTGGGCGTCGGCGTTGCGGGCGTAGCCGGCGTACGGGCCGACGATGCCGGCGAGCTCGGCGCTGCGCTTGTACGACGTACCGGTCATGAGGCTGGTGATCGCGGCAGCCATCGAGCGGCCGCCCTCCGAGTCGTAGCCGAGGCCCATCGCCATGAGCAGCGCGCCGAGGTTGGCGTAGCCGATGCCGAGCTGGCGGTAGTCGACGGTGGTCTTGCCGATCGCCTCGGTCGGGAAGTCGGCGAAGCAGATCGAGATGTCCATCGCGGTGATGATGAACTCGACGGCCTTGGCGAACAGGGCGGCGTCGAAGGTGTCGTCGTCCTTGAGGAACTTCAGCAGGTTGAGCGACGCGAGGTTGCAGGAGGAGTTGTCGAGCGACATGTACTCCGAGCACGGGTTGGAGGCGGTGATGCGGCCGGTCTCGGGGTTGGTGTGCCAGTCGTTGATCGTGTCGTCGTACTGCAGGCCCGGGTCGGCGCACTCCCACGCGGCCTGGCTGATCTTGCGGAACAGGTCGCGGGCGTCGACGGTCTCGATGACCTCGCCGGTGGAGCGCGAGCGCAGGCCGAACTCGGTGCCGTCCTCGACCGCACGCATGAACTCGTCGCTGACGCGGACCGAGTTGTTGGCGTTCTGGTACTGCACGGAGGTGATGTCGGCGCCGCCGAGGTCCATGTCGAAGCCGGCGTCGCGCAGCGCGCGGATCTTGTCCTCCTCGCGCGCCTTCGTCATCACGAACTCCTCGATGTCGGGGTGGTCGACGTCGAGGACGACCATCTTGGCCGCACGACGCGTCGCGCCGCCCGACTTGATGGTGCCCGCGGACGCGTCGGCGCCGCGCATGAAGGAGACGGGACCCGACGCCGTACCGCCGGAGCTCAGCAGCTCCTTGGACGAGCGGATGCGGGAGAGGTTGAGGCCGGCACCGGAGCCGCCCTTGAAGATGAAGCCCTCCTCCTTGTACCAGTTGAGGATCGAGTCCATCGAGTCGTCGACGCTGAGGATGAAGCAGGCCGAGACCTGCTGCGGCGACGGGGTGCCGACGTTGAACCAGACGGGGCTGTTGAAGGAGAAGTACTGGTTGACCAGCAGCCAGGTGAGCTCGTGCTCGAAGACCTCGGCGTCGCCGTCGGTGGCGAAGTAGCCGTGGTCGATGCCGGCCTGGGTGTACGTCTTCACGACGCGGTCGATGAGCTGCTTGAGGCTCCACTCGCGGGCGTCGGTGCCGACGGCGCCGCGGAAGTACTTGGTGGTGACGATGGTGGAGGCGTTGACCGACCAGAAGTCGGGGAACTCCACGCCGCGCTGCTCGAAGACGGTCTCGCCGGTCTTCCAGTTCTGCTGGACGACGTCACGACGCTCCCACGTGATGGCGTCGTAGGGGTGCGTGCCCTCGGTGCTGAAGACGCGCTCCAGCTTCAGGCCCTTGCCCTTCGCGCCCCTGCGGGTGCTCACCGTCTCGGTCATGCCATCTCCTGTGGTGGTGGTTGAACATCGCGAGTCTTCTCGCGGGTGCTTGGTGAGCCCGGCAGGCAGCTTCCCCACTACCTGCCGGGCCGTCTGGGGGTCAGCCCGTCTGGGCTGTCTGGCGCTCGAGACGCAGCATCGCGATCTCGTTCTCGAAGTCGTCCGCGGACTCGAAGGCCCGGTAGACGGAGGCGAAGCGGAGGTACGCCACCTCGTCGAGCGCCCGCAGCGGCGCCAGGATCGCGAGCCCGACGTCGTTCGCGTCGAACTCGGCCTGGCCGCTCAGGCGCAGCGCGTCCTCGACCTCCTGGCCGAGGCAGGCGAGCTGGGCGTCGGTGACCGGTCGGCCCTTGCAGGCCTTGCGGACGCCGGCGATCGCCTTGTCGCGGTTGAACGGCTCGGTCGCTCCGGAGCGCTTGAGCACCGTGAGCTGCATCTTCTCGACCGTGGTGAACCGGCGGTCGCAGGCGCTGCAGGTGCGGCGGCGGCGGATCGAACCGCCGTCGTCGGCGACCCGGGAGTCGAGGACCTTGGTGTCCTCGTTCTTGCAGTAGGGACAGTGCACGGCGGTCCTCCTCTCGGGTGCTTCTGGGCGCGCTTCGTACACCCTCATAACGGGGTGTCGACTGGGGATGTTCCTGTGGACAACTAGCCTTGAGCTGTGCGCTTCGCCCTCTGGCCTGTGCACCAGATGTGGATAACTACAGCGGTGTAACTACTAGATGTAGTGGTAACCGTACGCCCCGACCACGAGGTCTGACAAGCGAACGACGGACTTCGTCGGAGGTTTTTCTCCGCCTCGGTAAAGCCGCAGGTCAGAGCCTGTGCATCGCCCTCGCTGGCGGCGTGTCGGGCATCCTCGTTGGCCGGTTCGGGTCCCCCACCCAGGCCACATCGGCCACAATGTTCCCGTGTCCACGGGGAAGAGAGCAGGCTCGCGCAGGGCGGCTCCGGCACCCCGGAAGCTGAACAAGGCGGCGCTCGTCCTCGGTGCCGCGATCACGCTCTGCATCGTCGCCTGGGGCTACCTCGTCTACGCCGCCATCGACTTCGGTACGGCGGCCCGCGGGGGCTCCGGCGGCTCGGCCTGGCTGTTCATGGGGCTGGCCTGCCTCGGCGCGATCGCGTGCCT
>JAYSEC010000304.1:0-3742 GCA_041914085.1 Nocardioides sp. | reverse complement strand
TCGTCGGGCAGGCTGCTCCAGTCGCGGTCCTGCACGACGATGAGCGCGCGGTGCTCGAGGGCGAACTCGATGTGCCACTCGACGAGCGCCTCCAGCGCAGCGCGCGGCCCGGCGGAGGTCTCGACGCGGCTGCGACCCTCGGCGAGGAGGGTCTCGCTGATGGAGACCAGCATCTCGGCGAGCATCGCGTCCTTGGACTCGAAGTGCTTGTAGAGCGCGGGGCCGGAGATCCCGCAGGCGGAGCCGAGCTCGGCGACCGAGACGCCGTGGAACCCGCGCGCCGCGAAGAGCTCCGCGGCGATGTCGAGGATCTGCTGACGACGAGGGGTCACGAGGTCGAGGTTAGTGGTGGTTAACCACTGCCACGACCCTCGCGGTCCCGGGAGCGTCATCTCACGCTCCGGTGCCTCCCACACGGCAAGCGGAATCACACGGCCCTCCCAGCCTCATGCAGCCCCAGAGGGCCCCTCCCGAGAACGTCGGTGCCTTCAGTGGGCCGCACCCCCGCACGGCCCACTGACTCCCAAGATGTGTGCACCAACGCGGAGAGTCTGCCCGCCCCCGGCGAGGTTTTCAGTGGTGCCAGCACCACATTCGGTCTGGACGAGTGTCAAGAGAATCGGTGCCACCGTGGAATCCGGGGTGTGGTGCCTGCTCTACCGACATCCCGCTCCCGCCCTGACTACAGTGCGCGGCATGCCGCAGATCCGAGTCGTCCTCGCCGAGGACGGCGACCTGCTCCGGGCCGGCGTGCTCGCCCTCCTCGAGGGGTACGACGACATCGACGTCGTCGCCACGGCCACCAGCCTCCCGGAGCTGATCGGCGCGGTCGCCGAGCACCGGCCCGACGTGGTGCTCACCGACATCCGGATGCCGCCGGACTTCACCGACGAGGGCATCCGTGCGGCGGGCGAGCTGCGGCGCACCCACCCGGAGATCGGTGTGGTGGCCCTGACGCAGTACTCCGACGTGGAGTACGCCCTCGACCTGGTGCGCGACGGCTCCGACGGGCGGGGCTACCTCCTCAAGGAGCGGGTGGCCGACGTCGACGAGCTCGTCGCCGCGCTGCGCACCGTGGCCGCGGGCGGCTCCGTGATCGACCAGATCGTGGTCGACGCCCTGATGGCGACCGGCACCCGGCGCCACGACTCGCTGCTCGACCGGCTCACCCCGCGCGAGCTGGAGGTGCTGGCGATGGTCGCCCGCGGGATGACCAACGCGGCGATCGCCACCGAGCTCGTGATCACCGACCGGGCGGTCGAGAAGCACATCAACTCCATCCTCACCAAGCTCGACCTGCCCTCGGACGCCCCCGTGCACCGCCGCGTCGCCGCCACCCTCGTCTTCCTGAGCGAGGCGGGCGTCGGCGGCGGGGTCGCCCCCCGCGTATGAGGCGGGTCCTGGCCGGGTGGGACGGCCTCGACCCGGCGCTGGCCCGGGTGCTGCGGATCAACCTCGTCGCCCTCACCACGGCGACGGTCCTGCTCGCGGCGGCGTACCTGCTCGGCTTCCGGCACACCGCGGTCGCGATCGACCTCGCCGTGATGGTCGTCTCGCTGGTGCTGATGCTCGCGACGCCGCCGTTGTCGCGACGCTACGGCGCCACCGCGGCGATCCTGGGCCTCACCCTCTCGGCGCTGCTGTTCGCGGTCGGCGGCACCTGGGCCACCCCGGTGCTGTCGCCGTTGACCGCGCTGCTGACGATGGTGCCGCTGCTGGTCGCCTACCCCTACCTCTCGACCCGGTGGGTGCACTCGCTGATGGTCGTGGCCGTGGTGGGCAGCGCCGCGATCGTGGCGCTGGGCGAGTGGCGGCGGGTCGAGCAGGTCGACCAGCTCTGGTGGGTCAACGCGCTCGTCGTGGCTCTCTCGCTGCCGGCCGGGGTGCTGGTCGTGGTGTTCCTGGTCCGCGGGGCGTACGCCCGGCTGCAGGAGCAGTCGACCCAGCTCACCGACTCGCGCACGCGCATCGTGGAGGTGGCCGACGCCGCGCGGCGCAGCCTCGAGCGCGACCTCCACGACGGGGCCCAGCAGCGGCTCCTCGCGATGAGCGTGACGATCGAGCGGGTCCGCAAGGAGCTCGAGGCGGGGCGCCAGGAGGGTGCGGCCACGCTGCTCGGGCAGCTGGCTGCCGACAACCGCGAGGTGCTCGTGGAGCTGCGCGAGCTGGCCCGGGGCATCTACCCGCCGCTGCTGGCCGAGCGCGGTCTGGTGGCCGCGCTGCAGTCGGCCGCGCGCCGCTCCACGGTCCCCGTCACCCTCGACGTGGCCGACTTCGAGCGCCCGAGCCGGCAGGTCGAGGCGGCGGCATACTTCTGCATCCTCGAGGCACTCACCAACGCCGCGAAGCACGCCGGTGCCAGCGAGGTGCTGGTGACCGTGCGCGGCCTGCCGCACCTGAGCTTCACGGTCTCCGACAACGGCAGCGGCTTCGACCACGCGCTCGTCGAGGCGGGCGGCCTGCTCGGCATGGAGGCGCGGATGGAGGCGGCCGGCGGCCGCCTGCGACTGGAGACCGCGCCGGGCCGGGGCACGTCGGTGCACGGTGAGTTCCGGCCACTGGACTCCACGGGTTAACGATCGCTAACCTGAGGCGGTGTCCGAGCCCCAGACCTCACCGACCATGCGCGAGCTCGTCGACGACCTGCGCGCCCGGCTGGCCCGGGTCCGCCAGGGCGGCTCGGAGAGCGCGCGCCGCAAGCACACCGACCGCGGCAAGCTGCTGGTCCGCGACCGGGTCGACCGGTTGCTCGACCCGGGCAGCCCCTTCCTCGAGCTCGCCCCGCTGGCGGCGTACGGCATGTACGGCAGCGGCGAGGGGGGAGACGCGGACGACTACGCCGTGCCCAGCGCGAGCATCGTCACCGGCATCGGCCTCGTGCACGGGCGCCCGGTCATGGTCATCGCGAACGACGCGACGGTGAAGGGCGGCACCTACTACCCGATGACGGTCAAGAAGCACCTGCGGGCGCAGACCGTGGCCGCGGAGAACCGACTGCCGTGCATTGCGCTCGTCGACTCCGGCGGCGCCTTCCTGCCGATGCAGGACGAGGTGTTCCCCGACCGCGAGCACTTCGGCCGGATCTTCTTCAACCAGGCCAACCTCTCCGCGCAGGGCGTGCCCCAGCTGGCCGCGGTGATGGGCTCGTGCACCGCCGGCGGCGCCTACGTCCCGGCGATGTCCGACGAGACGGTGATCGTGCGCGACCAGGGCACGATCTTCCTCGGCGGCCCGCCGCTGGTGAAGGCGGCGACCGGCGAGGTCGTGAGCGCCGAGGACCTCGGCGGCGGCGAGGTGCACGCGCGCACCTCCGGCGTCGTGGACCACCTCGCCGAGGACGACGCCCACGCGCTCGCGATCCTGCGCAGCGTCATCGACACGCTGCCGCCGCCGGAGCCCTCGCGCGTCGACCCTGCCTCGGTCGAGGAGCCGCACGAGCCGCCGGAGTCGCTCTACGACGTCGTGCCGACCGACACCCGCACGCCGTACGACGTGCGCGAGGTGGTCCGGCGCCTCGTCGACGGCAGCCGCTTCCACGAGTTCAAGAAGCTCTACGGCGACACGCTCGTGTGCGGCTTCGCGCGCATCCACGGCCACGAGGTCGGCATCGTCGCCAACAACGGCATCCTCTTCAGCGAGTCGGCCCTCAAGGGCGCGCACTTCGTCGAGCTGTGCAACCAGCGCAGGATCCCGCTGGTGTTCCTGCAGAACATCACCGGCTTCATGGTCGGGCGCGAGTACG
>JAYSEC010000303.1:0-3792 GCA_041914085.1 Nocardioides sp. | reverse complement strand
TCGCGCCGCCGAGGTCGCACAACTAGCCCAACCTGGCCTGGGCTCAGCCCGGCTCGGGCGGGGACGTCCCCGCCCGAGCGGGCCCGGGCACGGAGTGGGAGGATCGGGGGCGTGATCCCCCTCCACATGGGCGCACTGCACCCCTTCGAGCAGGCGCTCACGCTCCTGCTGGCGTTCGGGCCGTTCGTGCTGCTCGGCGTGGTGATCTGGTGGCGCCGCAGCCAGGAGCGCCGGGAGGACGAGCGGACGGCGCACGACGAGCGGGCCGCCGAACAGGCCGCCGAGAGCGACCGCCTCAGCTGAAGACCGGCACCGACAGGCCGGCGAGGTCCCGGTGCTCGTCGGGGCTCGGCACCGCCCGCCCCGTGCCGACCAGCGCGACCCGCTCGTCCGACCAGCCCTGGAGGTCGCTGCCGAGCAGGGCCTCGACGACCCTCCTGACCTCCGCGAGCCCTGCCGCCGCCGGACCGGGGGCGTCGAGGTGCGCGACCAGGTCGGCGTGGTGGAGCGTCGCCTCCACCGCGAGCGTGCTGGCGAGGTCGGCCACGCGCAACGCATGGCCCTGGGTGACGACCACCTCGTCGCCGGGGAGCGCCGCGAGCGCGCGCACCGCCGCTGCCGCCGCCTCGAGGTGGCGGGCGCGGAGGTCGTCGAAGTCGTGGAGCCCCGCCTCGACCCGCGTCATCCGGCGGTTGCGCTCGTCGGCGTCGGGGTCGCTGCCCCAGGCGCGCCAGTAGCCGACCCCGTCGCAGTCGGCGGGGCGACCGGCCGGCGTGTGGGCGGCGACCAGGCCGCGCACGGCGTCGGCACGCAGGTGCCAGAGCAGGTCACGCACGGTCCAGCCGGTGCACCCCGTGGGCGCCCAGGCGTCGTCCTCGGTCAGCCCGCCGACGACGCCGGCGAGGGCGTCGTACGCCTCCGCGAGGACCGTCATCGGCCCGCGAGCCACGCCACCCCGGTCTCGTGCTCCTTGTCGAGCGCCTTGCCCAGCATGTCGGCCACCAGCCCCTCGATCCTCCCGCCCACGAGCGGCAGCCGGACGGTGACCTCGAGGTCGACACGCTCGGTCGTCCGGCCGGCGGCCTCGGTGAGGGTGGCGGTGCCGGCCATCTCGCCGGGCTTGCCCGGGATGGTGACCTCGACGTCGGCGTGCTCGGGCGTGCGCCACGCCTCGACCTGGTGGATGCGGATCTCGTCGCCGACGAGCTTGGTGGCGAACGACGGCAGGCCGGACGCGGACTGCACCTGGTCGATGGTGACGACATTCCCGTCGCTGCCGCTCTCCACCGTCGCAGACCCCCGCAGGACCTGCATCCGCTCGAGCACCCGCTCGCGGAAGGCGGGGTCGGTGAGCATCGCCGCCACGTCCTCCAACGGTGCGTCGTAGGTGAGCTCCTTGACCACACGCTTGCCCATCGTCGGGTCCTCCTGGTGTCTGCTCGAGTGCCTGCTCGGGTGGGTGCCCGGGTGGTCGCCATCATGTCGGACGGGGTGGTGCGGGGCGAGGACGGGAAGGCCCGCGCACACCCGCACGGGGGAGGTGACCGGCGGGTACCGACCCGTGTTGTGAGGCTCACACCGCGGGTTCTAGGGTCGGAGCGTGGCGACGCCCGAGGAGACCAAGGACCAGCAGCTCGACGCAGCGACGCAGGGGCGGCCGGAGTGGGCCGAGCTGCTCCGCGCCTACTACCGGCACGTCGCCCCCGAGGAGGTTGCCGAGCGGTCTCCGAAGGACCTGTTCGGCGCCCTCGCGTCCCACCGCGAGCTCGCGTCGTCGCGGCCGCAGGGCACCGCTGCCGTCCGCGTCGTCACGCCGACGATGGCCGACGCGGGCTGGTCCGCCTCGGGCCGCTCGGTGGTCGAGGTCGTCACCGACGACATGCCCTTCCTCGTCGACTCGGTGACGATGGAGCTCAACCGCCTCGGCCACAACGTGCACGCCGTGATCCACCCCCAGTTCAACGTCGAGCGCGCCATCACCGGCGAGCTCCAGCACGTCCACGCCCACGAGCCCCAGGCCGGCGACCAGGCCAACGTCGAGTCCTGGATGCACGTCGAGGTCGACCGCACCGACGAGCAGGAGGCCGCGGAGATCACCGCCGGTCTCCAGCGGGTGCTGCGCGACGTGCGCGAGTCGGTCGAGGACTGGGAGAAGATGCACGCCCAGGCCCTCGCCGTGGTCGCCGAGCTCGACGAGGACCCGCCGCCGCTGCCGGCCGCCGAGCTCCGCCAGGGCCGGGACTTCCTCAGGTGGCTCGCGGACGACCACTTCACCTTCCTCGGCTACCGCGAGTACCACCTCGAGTCCGAGGAGGGGCACCCCGACGAGTGCGGCCTGCGGGCCGTGCCCGGCTCCGGGCTCGGCATCCTGCGCCACGACCAGGACCTCTCGAGCGCGTTCGCCAAGCTGCCGCCGCTGGCGAAGGCCAAGGCCCGCGAGAAGACCCTGCTCGTGCTCGCCAAGGCCAACTCGCGGGCCACGGTCCACCGCCCGGCCTACCTCGACTACGTGGGGGTGAAGACCTTCGGCCCGGACGGCGAGGTCGTCGGCGAGCGCCGCTTCCTCGGCCTGTTCTCGAGCGCGGCCTACACCGAGTCCGTCACGCGGATCCCGGTGCTGCGCGAGAAGGTCGACGAGGTGATGCGCCGCGCCGAGTTCGACCCGCGCAGCCACGCCGGCAAGGCCCTGATGGACACGCTCGAGAACTACCCCCGCGACGAGCTGTTCCACACCTCCCCGGCCGAGCTCGCGCCCGTCGTCCAGGACGTGATGTTCGCCCGCGAGCGCCGCCAGCTGCGCGCCTTCGTGCGCCGCGACACCTACGGCCGCTACGTGTCGGTGCTGGTCTACCTCCCGCGCGACCGCTACAGCACCGCGGTGCGCGAGCGTTTCTCCGACATCCTGCGCGAGGACCTCGGCGGCGAGCACGTCGAGTTCACCGCCAGGGTCAACGAGTCGACCACCGCCCGCGTGCACTTCGTGGTGCACCCGCCCAAGGGCTCGCACATCCCCGAGATCGACGTCGTGGAGCTCGAGCGCCGCCTGACCGAGGCGTCGCGCTCCTGGCGCGACGACTTCGTCGCCGCGGTCGTCGCCGAGCACGGCGAGGACCGGGGCTCGCGCCTGGCCCGGGCGTGGGCCGACGCCTTCCCCGAGGCCTACAAGGAGGACTACGCCCCGCAGCGCGGCTCCGCCGACCTCGGCCGGATCGAGGCCATCGAGGGCGAGGAGGGCATCGACCTCGCGCTGTTCGACCAGGACGAGAAGGCCGGCGTCTACCGCCGCGGCGAGTCACGGCTGAAGGTCTTCCGGGTCGGCGAGCCGCTCTCGCTGAGCAGCATGCTGCCGATGCTCACCTCGATGGGCGTCGAGGTCGTCGACGAGCGCCCCTACGAGCTCACCGGCCTCGCGCGACCGACGTACATCTACGAGTTCGGGCTGCGCCACGGCCGCGTGCTCCCGCCCCACGAGCGCACGCTGTTCGCGGAGGCCCTGCGCGCGGTCTGGGACGGCTACAACGAGATCGACGGGTTCAACCAGCTGGTGCTGGCAGCCGGGCTCACCTGGCGGCAGGCGACGGTGCTGCGGGCCTACGCGAAGTACCTCAAGCAGGGCAACTCGCCCTTCGCGCTCGACTACATCGAGGAGGCGCTGCGCAGCAACGTCGACATCACCCGGCTGCTGGTCGACCTGTTCGAGTCGCGCTTCGACCCCGGCCGCGGCGACCGCGCGCTCGAGGCCGGCGCGGAGGCGCGGGTGGCGAAGGTCGAGGCGATCGAGGAGCGGCTCGC
>JAYSEC010000302.1:2007-3824 GCA_041914085.1 Nocardioides sp. | reverse complement strand
GGTCGGTCGGCAGGTCGGTCGGCATCCCCTCGGGCCGGTCGCCGCCCGGGAAGCCGCCATCCGGCCAGCCGGGCCCACCGGACCCCGCACCGGACCCACCACCGGGCGAGCCGCCGAAGGCGAGGTTGTGGTCCCAGGCCACCACCGTGAAGGCGCCGGTGACGACGTCGTACCGGAGGTAGGAGTTGTTGCCCGGCCCGTCGATGTCGTCGAAGTTGTCCACCAGCTCCTCGAAGGCGAGGTAGCGGGCGAACGACGCGACGTCGAGGCGATCGGGCAGCTCGGCGGCGAAGTCCTCGTCGCTGCTGGTGTTGAGGAAGTCGAGGAAGCTGATCAGCGGCGTCAGGTCGTCCTCGCCGGTCTCCTGGTCGAAGACGTCGGTGTAGGCGTCCGGGTCGTCGCCGCGGTAGGACCAGTCCCCGCCCGCCTCGGCCTTGTAGAGCAGGCCCTCGCCGGCGAAGTTCTCCGCCTCCCAGTCCTCGTCCAGGTTCTGCACGACCAGTCGCAGCCGGGCGTCCGCGCCGTTGACGCTGAACGACGACGCGACCGCGTGCTCGCTGGCCAGCCCCGCCTCGGCGAGCAGGTCCAGCGCCACGGCCTCGTTGAGGGCCGTCGCGGAGCTGTTGCTGCGGACGACGAGCTCGCGGGAGCCGTCGACGGACTGGCCCTCCACGAACTCGTCGAGCCGGAGCAGCCACGGCAGCTCCGTGGGGTCCGCGTCGTCGGTGACCCCGCGGAGCGAGGAGTTGCCCTTGAGCCGGAGCCCGACCCGGTCGTAGGTCTCACCGTCGATGGTGACCGTGGCCTCGATCCAGTCCTTCTCCCCGGTCTCCTGGTAGGTGTCGACCATCGCCGCGACGGCGTCCTCGTCGACCTCGACCGCGATCTCGTGCACGACGTCGGCGTCCCAGACGCCGGTGCCGTCGGGGACCTCCCTGGTGGCGGGTGCCGCGCCGCTCGTCGACGTGTCCGACCTGTCGGACACGGCAGCGCACCCGCCGAGCGCCACCGTGGCAGCCGTCGCCGTTGCGGCGAGCCACCTCCGCCGCGCCCTCATGCCGCGACCCCGGTGCGGACGGTCAGGTGGCCCGCGAGGTGCCGGGACGTGACCCGGTGCCAGCGGTTGCCCGGCAGGTCGGGCGTCAGCAGCGCCAGCCCGGTGCCGTACTTCGACAGGCGCGTCGGCCGGTGCCCGAGCTCCCAGAGACGCCGGTCGAGGGGCCCGGGCCCGGCGGAGGCCGACTTGGTCTCGACGACCAGCACGTCGCCGACCTCCGCGGTCCCGTGCGCCGAGGTCCACCGCAGGTCGCGGTCGAGGGTGACCCGGCCCGCCCCGTCGGGGAGCAGGAGCGTGGTGCGGAGGTAGCTCGTGTGCAGCGTCGCGACGAGGGCTGCGGGGTCCACCCCGTGCACGCGCGCGGCGACCAGCCGGTCACGCACCCAGCCGTCCGCGGCCGCGGTGACCGCCGCGTCGTCGTGGGGCAGCCGCTCCTTGACCGTCGTGCCCCGCACGCCGCGGGTCTTGACCTCCAGCCAGCGCTCGCCGGTGTCGGCGTACACGCGGGTCCGCACCTTCCAGCGCCGCCGCCGCGCCTGCGCCGAGGTCGCCCAGCTGTCGAGGCCGACGGTGTCGAGGTACGTCGACTCGTAGCGCGAGACGCGCCGGCCGTCGATCTCGAGGACGCGCAGCCCCCGGACGCCGGTGACCAGCGGATCGAGGTCCCCGGCAGGGACGACGTACTTGCGGTCGACGCGGGCGAGCAGCGCGGCCTCCGCGTTGAGCTCGGCGAGGGAGACGGCGGGGAGCCGGTCGAGCC
>JAYSEC010000302.1:0-1907 GCA_041914085.1 Nocardioides sp. | reverse complement strand
GCTCATCGCGTCAGCACCGGGGCGTCGTGGCGCTCGGCGCTCGGCAGTGCCGGCGGTGGCGTGGCGGCGTAGTGGACCTCGACGGTGGTGGTGTCGTTGACCAGGTCCACCCGCATCGGCGTGACCCGGGTGACGCGGGCGTCGAGGAGCAGCTCGAGGCGCTCGACGAGCGTCGGCTCGTCGGTGATCGCGGAGTCCAGCACCACGACCTGGCGCAGTCCGGTGCCGTGCAGGAGCCTGCTGTCGGCGAGCGCCAGGACCCCGACGAGGCCGGCCATGAGCACCACGGCGAGGACGGGGTCGGCGGCGCCGAGGCCGCCGAGGAGGCCGATGGCGAGCGCGGCGAAGTAGTAGGCGATCTCGTGCTGGCCGAGCTCGTCGGAGCGCAGCCGGATGATCGAGAGGACGCCGAACAGGCCCAGCCCCAGGCCGACGGTCGCGGTGCTGCTCGACAGGACGATCGTGACCGCGAGGACGCCCACGTTGACCGCGACGAAGGCGGTCACGAGGTCGGCCCGGCGGTGGCGGGGGTAGTAGACGGCCAGGGCGAGCACGAGCACGGCGAGCAGGTCCACGCCGGCGAGCAGGTAGGTCGGGTTCATGCGATTCCTCCGGGTCGGTGTGCGCCCGACGTTCTCGTCCCCGCCTGTCGACCACCTGCCGCGGACCTGTGCCCGGTCTGTGAGGACTGCTCTGCGAGAATCGGCCCTCGTGGACGGACCCCTGCCCCTGGCGCTGATCGCGGCCTCGCTGGCCTTCACCCTGGTGGTGCTGGTGTACGTCGCGCTCGACCGCACGCCCGACTGGGGGCTGCTCGGCCTCGCTGGCCTGATCGAGCTCGGCACGCTGGTCCTGCTCGTGGTGGCGGCCGTCGGCGTCGGCGACGCCGACATCCCGGGCGCCGGCGCGATCACCCTCTTCGGCTACCTCCTCGCCGGGCTCGTGCTGCTGCCGATCGGGTTCCTCTGGTCGCTCGCGGAGCGGAGCCGGGGGGCGACGGCCGTGCTGATGGTCGCGGGGCTCGCCCAGGCCTTCGTCGTCGTACGCGCGCTGCAGGTGTGGACGTCGTGAGCTCGACCCGGACGGGCGCCGGGCGCGCCCTCGTCGCCGTCTACGGCGTCTTCGCGCTCGCCGCGACCGCGCGCTCGCTGGTCCAGCTGGCCACCAAGGCGTCCGAGGCACCGCTCGCCTACTCGCTGTCCGCCGTCGCCGGGCTCGTCTACATCGCCGCCACCCTCGGCCTGGCCGAGGTCGGGCCGTCCCCCCGCCGGATCGCCTGGGCGGCCGTCGGCTTCGAGCTGGTCGGCGTGCTGACGGTCGGCACCCTCACCGTGCTCGACCCCGAGCTGTTCCCCGACCAGACCGTCTGGTCGTCGTACGGCGCCGGCTACGGCTGGCTGCCGCTGGTCCTGCCGTTCGTCGGGCTCTGGTGGCTCTGGCACACCCGCCCCGCCACCGCCGGTTGAGCGTGCCGAGACCCTGACGCCCGCACGTGCGGCGGATGTTGCCCTCGAACACCGCCGACGCGGGCCAGATCCGCCGCACGTGCGGCGGTCCTGGGTGGAGGCTCTCCGCGCCTCAGCTCTCCGGCGGCAGGTGCTTCTTCATCAGCCTCCGGACCCGCTTCTGCTTGCGGTCGGGGATCATCGAGCGCATCTCCTCGAGCTTGCCGAAGCAGAGCAGGCGGTCCTCGCCCTCGAGGACGGTCTTGTTGCGCGGGTTGGGGATCACGTGCGGGCCGCGGTGGAGGGTCAGGACGGTGATGTCGCGCTCGTCCAGACCGGAGTCGCCGAGCTTCTTGCCGACCATGTCCGAGCCGCTGTGCACCACGATCTCGGCCACGCCGTAGCCGGTCGAGACCGTGAGCCGCTGGCGTACGTCGATGTCGGGGAAGGCGACCTGGTTGT
>JAYSEC010000301.1:0-3843 GCA_041914085.1 Nocardioides sp. | reverse complement strand
GCTCGCACCTCAACCACCGAATCTCGCTGGTTGAGGTGCGAGGAGCGCCAGCGACGAGCCTCGAAACCCGCGTCCCGCAGCCGTCACCGGTCCTCCAGCTCGCCCTCGACGTCGAGGTAGACCTGCTGGAGCGCGGCCATCACGTCGGCGTCCGGCGACTCCCAGAGCCCGCGCTCGGCGGCCTCGTGCAGCCGTTCGACGATGCCGCGCAGCGCCCACGGGTTCGAGGTGCGGAGGAACTGCTGGTTGGTCTCGTCGAGGACGTACTCCTTCGCCAGCGACTCGTACATCCAGTCGTGCACCACGCCCGCCGTCGCGTCGAAGCCGAAGAGGTAGTCGACGGTGGCGGCGAGCTCGAAGGCGCCCTTGTAGCCGTGGCGCTGCATCGCACCGATCCACCGGGGGTTGACCACGCGGGCCCGGAAGACGCGGTTCGTCTCCTCCTGCAGCGTCCGGGTCCGCACCGCGTCCGGCGAGGTCGAGTCACCGACGTACGCCTTGGGGTCGCTGCCGGTGAGCGCGCGCACGGTGGCGACCATGCCGCCGTGGTACTGGAAGTAGTCGTCGCTGTCGGCGATGTCGTGCTCATGGGTGTCGACGTTCTTCGCGGCCACCTTGATGCGGCGGTAGTTCGTGCGCATGTCGTCGGCGGCGGGCGCGCCGTCCAGGTCGCGGCCGTAGGCGAAGCCGCCCCACGACGTGTAGACCTCCGCGAGGTCGTCGTCACTGCGCCAGTTGCCGGACTCGACGACCTGCAGGATCCCGGCGCCGTACGACCCCGGCTTGGAGCCGAAGATCCGGGTGGTCGAGCGCCGCTCGTCGCCGTGCTCGGCCAGGTCGGCGCGGGCATGGGCGCGGACGAAGTTCTGCCCGTCCGGCTCGTCGAGGCCGGCCACCAGGCGTACGGCGTCGTCGAGCATCGCGACCACGTGCGGGAAGGCGTCGCGGAAGAAGCCGGAGATCCGCACGGTGACGTCGATCCGGGGACGGCCCAGCTCGTCGAGCGGGATCACCTGGAGGTCGTTGAGGCGACGCGACGCCTCGTCCCACACCGGGCGCACACCGAGGAGCGCGAGCACCTCGGCGATGTCGTCGCCGCTCGTGCGCATCGCGCTGGTGCCCCAGATCGACAGCCCGACCGACTGCGGCCACGAGCCGGTCTCGTCGACGTACTTCGCGACGAGCGACTCGGCCATCGCCTGACCGGTCTGCCACGCCAGGCGCGACGGCACCGCGCGGGGGTCGACGGTGTAGAAGTTGCGGCCGGTCGGCAGCACGTTGACCAGCCCGCGCAGCGGCGAGCCCGACGGTCCGGCGGCGATGAAGCCGCCGTCGAGGGCGTGGACGACGGCGTCGAGCTCGTCGGTGGTGCGGGCGAGCCGGGGCACGACCTGGGTGGCCGCGAACTCCAGCACCCGTTGCACCTCCGGGTCGTCGTGCAGCTCCTTGGCGCGGGCGACGTCCCAGTCGGCCTTGTCCATCTGCTCGACGAGGTCCCGGGCGATCGCCTCGATCGCGTCGACGGCAGTGGTGGCCTCGGCGTTCTCCTTGAGGCCGAGCGCCGTCCGCAGCCCCGGCACCGCCTGCGCCTGCCCGCCGAAGACCTGCGCGGCGCGGAGGATCGCGAGCACGAGGTTGACCCGGGCCTCACCCGACGGCGCCTCGCCGAGCACGTGCAGCCCGTCGCGGATCTGCGCGTCCTTGATCTCGCAGAGCCAGCCGTCGACGTGCATGATGAAGTCGTCGAAGTCCTCCGCGTCCGGCTGCTCGTCGAGCCCGAGGTCGCGGTGCATCTCGGCGGCGTGCATCAGCTGCCAGATCTCGCCGCGGATCGCCGGCAGCTTGGCCGGGTCCATCGCCGCGATGTTGGCGTGCTCGTCGAGGAGCTGCTCGAGGCGGGCGATGTCGCCGTACGACTCCGCGCGGGCCATCGGCGGCACGAGGTGGTCGACGATCGTCGCGTGCGCGCGCCGCTTGGCCTGCGCGCCCTCGCCGGGGTCGTTGACGAGGAACGGGTAGACCATCGGCAGGTTGCCGAGCGCGGCGTCGGTGCCGCAGCTCGCGGACAGCGCGGCGTTCTTGCCGGGCAGCCACTCGAGCGAGCCGTGCTTGCCGAGGTGGACGACGGCGTCCGCCTGGAAGCCGTGCTCGATCCAGCGGTAGGCGCCGAGGTAGTGGTGGGTCGGCGCGAGGTCGGGGTCGTGGTAGATCGCGATCGGGTTCTCGCCGAAGCCCCGCGGCGGCTGGATGAGCAGCACGACGTTGCCCGCGCGCACGGTCGCCAGCACGAGCTCGCCGGCGTCGTTGACGAACAGCGAGCCCGGTGCCTCGCCCCAGGCCTCGACCATGTCGGCCCGCAGGTCGTCGGGCAGGTCGCGGGTCCAGTCGGCGTACTGCTCCTTCGTGATCCGCACGTGCGCGTCGGTCAGCTGCGCCTGCGTCAGCCACTCCTCGTCCTGCCCGCCGGCCGCGATCAGGGCGTGGATCAGCGCATCGCCCTTCTCGGTGTCGGTCGCGTCGCGGTCGAGGATCTCGACGACCTCGCCGTCACCGAGGTCGTACCCCTCCGCCCGCAGCCGCTGCAGCAGCCGGATCGCGGAGACAGGGGTGTCGAGGCCGACGGCGTTGCCGATGCGGGCGTGCTTGGTGGGGTACGCCGACAGCACGAGCGCGAGCCGCTTCTCGGCGTTCGGGATGCGGCGCAGGCGCGCGTGGCGGACCGCGATGCCCGCGACCCGCGCGCACCGCTCGGGGTCGGCGACGTAGTGCGGGAGCCCGTCGGCGTCGACCTCCTTGAAGGAGAACGGCGCAGTGATGATCCGCCCGTCGAACTCCGGGATCGCGATCTGCGTGGCGGAGTCCATCGGGCTCACGCCGTCGTCGGACGCCTCCCACTCTGCCCGGCTGCTCGTCAGGCAGAGGCCCTGGATGATCGGGATGTCGAGCGCCGACATCCGCGCGACGTCCCACGACTCGTCGTCCCCGCCGGCGCTCGCGCCCGCCGGCACGCTGCCGCCCGCGGCGAGGACCGTCACGATGAGCGCGTCGAGCGTCCCGAGGGCGTCGTACAGCTCGTCGGGCGCGGCGCGCAGGGAGCCGGCAAAGACTGGTACGCCGACCGCCTCCCCCGTCGCGTCGATCGCGTCGGCGAGGGCGTGGGCGAAAGCGGTGTTCCCGCTCGCCTCGTGGGCGCGGTAGTACAGCACCCCGACGCGGGCCTTGTCGCTGCCAACCACCGTCGGTTGAGGAAGGACGAAGTCCTGTCTCGAAACCCCTCCACGGGAGGCAAACCCCCACTGCGGCAGCACCGCCGGCGGCTCGAACCCCTCGCCGGTCAGCAGCACGGTGTCGGAGAGGAAGGCGTGCAGCTGGCGGAGGTTCTCCGGGCCGCCCTCGGCGAGGTAGCGGTGCGCCTCGGCCGCGACGCCGATCGGGACCGACGACAGCTCCATCAGCTCGGCGCTCGGCGACTGCTCCCCGCCCAGCACGACGACGGGCTTGCCGGTCGCGGCGATGCGCGTGAAGCCGGAGCAGAGGTCCTGCGGCGAGCCGAGCAGCCGCCCGACCACCAGGTCGCACCCCTCGATGACCTCGGCCATCGACTGGTGGCCGGGTCGCGCCGGGTTGGCGAGGACGTAGTCGGCGCCGGACGCCCGCGCGCTCAGCAGGTCGGTGTCGGACGTGGACAGCAGTGCGATGCGCACGGTTTCCTCCCGGGGGTTCTCGCCCCTCGTTTGTCGGATCCCGCGTGGTCCAGTGTCTGGCTCAGGCCCATCACTGGGCCCTCACAGTGGCGGAACCGCCCCGGACTCGCACCGGGTTCCTGGGTTCCACGCAGGTGGC
>JAYSEC010000300.1:0-3869 GCA_041914085.1 Nocardioides sp. | reverse complement strand
GGCCGCCTCCGGTCCCGACGCGTTCGGCGTGGACTCTCGTTCCACCTGTGCGGGGCCGCTCGGGTCGTGTGTCATGCGATGTCGTACCCCCGCGCCGCCCGGCCATGTGCCGGACGTGCGTGCTCACCCCTCGAGGAAG
This sequence comes from Nocardioides sp., assembly GCA_041914085.1. Lineage (GTDB taxonomy): Bacteria > Actinomycetota > Actinomycetes > Propionibacteriales > Nocardioidaceae > Nocardioides. The sequence goes on along the minus strand of JAYSEC010000300.1, from coordinate 3,730 downwards.
TGGTCCGGGGTGAGCGGCAGCGAGCGGACGCGCACACCCGTCGCGTGGAACGTGGCGTTCGCGACGGCGGCCGCGGTGCCGACGATCCCGATCTCGCCGATCCCGCGCGAGCCCATGGGGGTGAACGCCTCGTCGGACTCCTCCAGCCACTCGGCGTCCACGTCGAGCACGTCGGCGTGCGACGCCACGTGGTAGGTCGCGAGGTCCTGGGTGACGACGTGGCCGAACCGCGGGTCGCGGTGCGACTCCTCGAACAGGCCGGCGGAGAGCCCCATCACCAGGCCGCCGACCAGCTGTGACCTGGCCGTCCGCGGGTTGATCACCCGGCCGACCGAGTAGACGCCGTGCAGGCGCGGCACGCGCACCTCGCCCGTCCAGCGGTTCACCCGCGCCTCGGCGAAGACCGCGCCGAAGGAGTGGAAGGCGTACTGCTCGGCCGCGGGGTCGTCGGCCGCGGACGCCGTGGTGTGCAGCCCCGGGTCGGGCGTCTCGCCGTGGTCCTCGCGGAAGAGCTGCGCCGCGGCGACGATCGCGCTCCCCCACGAGCTGGTTCCCGACGAGCCGCCCGCCACGGTCGCCGACGGCAGCAGGCTGTCGGCGATGGCGACGTCGATGGCGCCGGGGTCGACGCCGAGCGCGTCGGCCGCGATCTGGGTGAGCACCGTGCGGGCGCCCGTGCCGATGTCGACGGAGCCGATCGCGACCTCGTAGCGGCCCTCGCCCAGCGAGGTGACCCGGGCCTCGTTGCCCGGCTGCCTCATGGCCGGGTACGTCGCCGAGGCGACCCCGGTGCCGATCCACCAGTCGCCCTCCCGGCGGGACCGCGGGGTGGCCGGCCGGTCGGACCAACCGACCCGCTCGGCGCCCCGGTGGAGGCAGTCCAGCAGGCGCCGGTCGTTGAACGGCTTCCCGGTCTCGGGGTCGAGGTCCGGCTCGTTGCGCTCGCGCAGCACGATCGGGTCCAGCCCGCACGCGACGGCGAGCTCGTCCATGGCCACCTCGTGGGCGAACATGCCGGGCATCTCCCCCGGCGCCCGCATCCACGACGGCACGGCGACGTCGAGCCGGGCGAGCCGGTGACTGGTGCGGCGGTTCGCGGCGGCGTACATCATCCGCGTCGGCGACGCCGTCTGCTCGGCGAACTCCCGCACGACGGACGTCTGCTCCTGCACGGCGTGCTCGATCGCGGTGAGCCTGCCGTCGGCGTCGGCGCCGAGCCGGACGTGGGAGATGGTCGCGGTGCGGTAGCCGGTGAGCGAGAACATCTGCTGCCGGGTCACCGCCAGCCGCACCGGCCGGCCGGCGGTGGTGCGCGCGGCGAGGGCCGCGGCCATCACGTGCGCGTGCGCCTCGCCCTTGCTGCCGAAGCCGCCGCCGACGTACGGCGCGCGGACCCGCACCTGGCCGGGCTCGAGGCCCAGCATGGGTGCCAGCGACTGCACCACCCCGTGGACGCCCTGGGTCGAGTCGAACATCGACAGCACCTCACGGCCGTCGTGCTCCTCCCACCAGGCGAGCGTGGCGTGCGGCTCGAGCGGGTTGTTGTGCTCGTAGGGGGTCAGGTAGGTCTGCTCGACCACCACCTCGGCGGCCGCGAGCGCCGCGTCGACGTCTCCCTCGTCGGTGTCGGTCTCCATCTCCGGGTTGACCTTCTCGGGCCGGTGGGTGGCGTTGTCCTCGCGCAGCTCCGCCTCGTGGGGCTCCTGGTCGTAGGTCACCCGGACCAGCGCCGCGCCCTCCCGCGCGGCCTCCGACGTCTCGGCGAGCACGAGCGCGACCACCTGTCCGCGGAAGCCCACCCGGTCGTCCTGCAGGATCGCGAGCTCGCGGTTGTCGGTCTGCGCGAGGCGCGGCGCGCTCGTGTGGTCGAGGACCGCGGTGACATCGCGGTGGGCCAGTGCCGCGGAGGCGTCGACTGCGAGCACCCTGCCCTTGGCGACGGTGGAGGTGACCAGCCAGAGGCTCAGCGGTGCGGGCAACCCCTCGGCGTCCCCGTGCTCGACGGCGTACGTCGCCGCGCCGGTCACCTTCTCCAGCCCGTCCACCCGGTCGAGCGAGGTGCCGTCCGAGCGGGGTGCGATCGCGCGGGTCTGCTGCTCGGTCATCGCGACGCCTCCTCGGCCAGCCGCAGGAGCGTCATGGTGGTGGTGTTGCGGAGCATGGCCGGCTTGTAGGCGGTGTCGGCGCTCGTCGTGGCGGACTCGAGCTCGGCGTCGACGGCCGCCGCGATCGTGGACTCGTCGAGCGTCCGGCCGGCGAGGGCTGCCTCGGTACGCCGGGCGCGCCACGGCTTGTGCGCGACGCCACCCCAGGCGATCCGCACGTCCGTCGCCCGTCCGTCCTCGGTCCGGAGTGCCGCGGCGACCGAGACGAGGGCGAAGGCGTAGGACGCCCGGTCGCGGACCTTGGTGTACGCCGACAGGCGAGCCTCGGCATCCAGCGGCAGCTCGACCGCGGTGACCAGGTCGCTGGGCGCCAGCGTCGTGTCGGCCTCGGGACGGTCGCCGGGCAGGCGGTGCAGCTCCTCGAACGGGATGCGGCGCTCGCCGTCGAGTCCGAGGACCACCACGGTCGGGTCCAGGACGGCGAGGCCCACGGCCAGGTCCGACGGATGGGTCGTGACGCAGTGGGCGCTGGCGCCGAGGACGGCGTTGTAGCGGCCGTAGCCCTCGAGCGCCGAGCAGCCACTGCCCGGCTCACGCTTGTTGCACGGTGTCGTGACGTCCTGGAAGTACACGCAGCGGGTGCGCTGGAGCAGGTTGCCCGCGGTGGTCGCCTGGTTGCGGATCTGGCCGGAGGCGCCTGCGAGCAGCGCACGCGACACCACCGGGAAGCGGGACCGGACGACCGGGTGGGCGGCCAGGTCGCTGTTGCGGACGTTGGCACCGACGCGGAGCACGGTGCCGTCCTCGCCCTCGACCTGCTCGACCGTGTCGAGCGGCAGGCGGCGGACGTCGACGAGGCGGTCGGGGGACGCGACCCCCAGCTTGAGGTGGTCGACCAGGTTGCTGCCTCCGGCCAGGAACCGGGCGGCCGGGTGCCCAGCCACGAGCTCGACGGCTTCCTGGGCGGTGGCGGGCTGGTGGTAGTCCAGGGTCCTCATCGGCGGGCCGCCTCTCGGACGGCGGCCAGGATGCCGGGATAGGCCCCGCACCGGCAGAGGTTCCCGCTCATCCGCTCTCGGATCTCGGCGTCGTCGAGGTCGGGTGCGCCGGCCAGGTCCGCGGTGACGTGGCTCGGGTGGCCCTGCGCGACCTCCTCGAGCATCCCGACCGCCGAGCAGACCTGACCCGGGGTGCAGTAGCCGCACTGGTAGCCGTCGTGCTCGAGGAACGCCCGCTGGACCGGGTGCGGTCCCTCGGCGCCGAGACCTGCGGCGGTGACGACCTCGCTGCCGTCGTACGCCACCGCGAGCGCCAGGCAGGTGAGGTGCCGGCGCCCGTCGAGCAGGACCGTGCAGGACCCGCACTGCCCGTGGTCGCACCCCTTCTTGGGCGAGGTGATGCCCAGCCGCTCACGCAGCACGTCGAGCAACGTGGTGCGGTTGTCGACGCTGACGGTGCGCGGCGCGCCGTCCACGACCAGGGTGATCTCGGAGTCCATGGCCGCCCGTACCCCGAACGTCTGGGGCTATCCGCGCGGGGCCCGCGTCCTCAGGCCCGACGGGTCAGTCGGCCTCCCAGTAGGGGCCCTCGACGTAGTGGTCGGGCTCGACCGTGGTCACCGGCCG
>JAYSEC010000299.1:0-3883 GCA_041914085.1 Nocardioides sp. | reverse complement strand
GCCCGCTGGAACACCAGCCGGATGTGGCGCTCGGTCTCGCCGACGTACTTGTTGAGCAGCTCGGGGCCCTTGATGTTGAGGAAGTACGACTTCCCCGACGCGCCCGTGCGCTCGGCGACCTTCTTGGCCAGCGAGTTGGCGACCGCCTTGGCGATCAGCGTCTTGCCGCAGCCGGGAGGTCCGTAGAGCAGCACGCCCTTCGGCGGCTTGAGCTCGTGGTCCTTGAACAGCTCCGGGTGGAGGTAGGGCAGCTCGACCGCGTCGCGGATCGCGTCGATCTGGGTGGTGAGCCCGCCGATCGAGCCGTACTCGATGTCGGGCACCTCCTCGAGCACGAGCTCCTCGACCTCGGACTTGGGCACGACCTCGTAGACGTAGCCGGCCCGCGTGTCGAGCAGCAGCGAGTCGCCGGCGCGGATGGTGACGTCCTCGGCCCGCAGCGGCTCGGCGAGGCGCACGACGCGCTCCTCGTCGGCGTTCGCGATGACCAGGGCGCGCTCGCCGTCGGCCAGGATCTCCTTGAGCATCACGACCTCGCCGACCTGCTCGAAGTCGAGGGCGGCGACGACGTTGAGGGCCTCGTTGAGCATGACCTCCTGGCCGCGCACCAGTCCGTCGAGGTCGACGGCCGGGCTGACGCTCACCCGCAGCTTGCGCCCGCCGGTGAACACGTCGACGGAGTCGTCGTCGTTGCGCGCGAGGAAGGTGCCGAAGCCGGCGGGCGGCTGGGCCAGCCGGTCGACCTCCTCCTTGAGCGTGGTGATCTGGTCGCGGGCGTCGCGCAGCGTCTGCGCGAGGCGCTCGTTCTGGCTGGAGACGGCGGCCAACGACCGCTGCGCGTCGGCCAGCCGGGTCTCCAGGCCGCGGGCCTGCCCCGGTACGTCGTCGAGGCGGCGGCGCAGGTCAGTGACCTCGGCCTCCAGGTAGCGCACCTGAGTGGCAAGTTGCTCGCGTGTCGGCTCGGACATCTCGCACCTCCTGTTTCGACACTACCCATGAACGCACGGGACGGAAGTGGTTACACGCGTGAGTTGGTCACCGTTTCGCAACGCCGCGGTCGCCGGTGCTTCGTGCCAGAGCTCAGGCGGGCTCAGGCGGGCTCGGTGTCGGGGTGCCCGTCGGTCGCCTCGAGGGGAGGTACGTCGGCGGGGCGGGGGCCGGTGTAGTCGGGTCCGTAGGCGCCGGGCGCGGGTCGGCGGGTCTTGCGCGGCGGCTTCTCCCCCGGGGCCATGCGCCGGGCGGTGACGAGGAAGGCGGTGTGGCCGATCATCTTGTGGCCGGGCCGGACCGCGAGGCCCTCGACGTGCCAGTCGCGGACGAGGGACTCCCAGGGCTGCGGCTCGGTGAAGCCGCCGTGCGCACGCAGGGTCTCGACCACGCGGGAGAGCTGGGTGGTCGTCGCGACGTAGGCGCACACGATCCCGCCGGGCACGAGCGCGTCGGCGACCGCGTCGACGCAGCTCCACGGGTCGAGCATGTCGAGGATGATGCGGTCGACCTGGGTGCCGAGGGCCGGGAGCCCGTCCTTGAGGTCTCCGAGGCGCAGGTCCCAGGCGGGGTGGGTCGAGCCCTCGGGGGCCGAGAAGAACTGGTCGACGTTGCGCCGGGCGACGTCGGCGAACTCCTCGCGCAGCTCGAAGGACGTCACCCGGCCCCAGGGGCCCACGGCCCGCAGCAGGGAGCAGGTGAGGGCACCGGACCCGGCGCCCGCCTCGACGACCCGCGCGCCCGGGTAGATGTCGGCCAGGGACACGATCTGCGCCGCGTCCTTGGGGTAGACCACCGCGGCGCCGCGCGGCATCGAGACGACGAACTCGTTGAGCAACGGCCGGAACACGAGGTACTGACCGCCCGCCGACGAGGTCACCGTGAAGCCCTCGTCGCGGCCGATGAGGTCGTCGTGGTCGAGGTGTCCCTTGTTGGAGAAGAAGCGCTTGCCGGCGACCAGCTCGAAGTTGTGCTTGCGGCCCTTCTGGTCGGTCAGCCGGACCCACTCCCCCTCTCGCAGGGGGCCACGGTGGACGCCGGACCACGCCTCGGCGGGGACGTCGGGAGACTGCTCGGACATGCCGCGCAGACTAGTGGCCGAGGGCGGGTTTCACTCAGCCGGCGGCGTTCTCCCGGAACGCCCGGTCGACGTCGGCGGTGGAGAGCACGCCGTAGATGCGCCCGTCCTCCTCGACGAGGAGGTACTCCTCCGCGGGACGCCGGCTGATCGCGAGGATGAGCTCCTCCCCCGCGACCGTCGCCGGCAGGGTCAGCCCGTCCTCCATCGCCCGCGCGACCGCCGACACCGGCACCCATGGGCGGCGCTCGGCCGGCATCGCGGTCACCGCCGCCTCGCTGACGATGCCGAGGGGGCGACCGTCAGGCGAGACCGTGACGATGCTGCCGGCCTGCGCCTCCTGGGCCTGGCGCACGGCCTCGGCGAGCGGCAGGTCCTCGGGCACGGTGAGCGTACGACGCGCGAGCGGGCGCGCGACGAGGGCAGGCAGCCGCTGGCGGAGCCGGGCATGGGCCATCGCGGCCGTCGCGCCGGTCCAGAGGAACAGGCCGAGGATGAAGACGAGGACCACGTCCAGGATGGTCGTCTCGACGCCGGTCAGCGGCTCCTGCACCACCGGCCAGGCGAGCAGGGCCAGGGCCGCCAGCCGGCCGCCCCAGCCGGCCACGATCGTGGCCCGGTGCTGGTTGCCGGAGGCACCCCACACGAGGGCCTTGAGCACGCGCCCGCCGTCGAGCGGCAGGCCGGGCACGAGGTTGAGCACCCCGATCACCAGGTTCGCGGCCGCCAGGCTCCAGACGGCCTCACGCACCAGGCCCTCGGGGACCACGAACCACACGCCGGCGGCGGCCAGCCCGACCCCGATCGAGGTCAGCGGGCCGACCACCGCGATCCAGAACTCGTGGCGGGGCCGGCGCGACTGCCCGTCGATCTCGGTCATGCCGCCGAGGAAGTGCAGCGTGATCGAGGTGACGCCGTAGCCCAGCCGTTGCGCGGTCACGGCGTGCGAGGCCTCGTGCAGCAGGACCGACAGGTAGAGGACGACGGCGAAGACCAGCCCCGCGACGTACTTCCAGAAGCCCAGGCCGGGCTCCACCTGCTCGATGCGCGGGGCGAAGGCCAGCGAGATCAGCAGCGCGACGATGAACCACGAGCTCGTGATGAGCACGTCGATGCCCGCGATCGACCCGATCCGGAGCGTCCCCGGCGGACGGGGGGCGCGTCGGGACGACGGGCCCTCGGGAGCAGGCGGGCCAGGGGTGTCATCGGGCACGACACGACCCTAACGAATGGCACCCGACCCGGCCGCCGCCTGCACGGGACTGTCGTACGCCTCGCCTAGGGTTGCCGCGTCATGTCGATCCCCGCACCGCTCTCCCCCGCCTCCGGGTCCCCCGCGGAGCGGGTCTCCACGCCGGTGGACGGCGTCGACGTGCTGGGCGCCCTCTCGCCGAGCCGGGCGGGGGACTTCATGACCTGCCCGCTGATGTACCGGTTCCGCACCATCGACCGGCTCCCGGAGGAGCCCTCCCCCGACGCCGTGCGCGGCACGGTGGTGCACAAGGTCCTCGAGGACCTCTTCGACCTGCCCGCGCTCGACCGCACCCCCGACCGGGCCGCCGACATGCTGGTCCCCGCCTGGGACGCCCTCCTCGAGGCCGAGCCGGCGCTGGCGGAGATGTTCGGCGGCGAGGGGCCCGACGTCGCGTCCTGGCTCGCGTCGTGCCGCACGGTGCTGGACCGCTACTTCGACCTCGAGGACCCGCGCCGCCTCGAGCCCGCCGAGCGCGAGCTCTACGTCGAGGCGCTCCTCGACTCGCGCCTGCTGCTGCGCGGCTTCGTCGACCGCATCGACATCGCCCCCGACGGCCGCATCAG
>JAYSEC010000298.1:0-3889 GCA_041914085.1 Nocardioides sp. | reverse complement strand
AGCGCCTGGCTCATCAGGCGGGCCTGGAGGCCGACGTGGCTGTCGCCCATCTCGCCCTCGATCTCGGCGCGGGGCACGAGCGCGGCGACGGAGTCGATGACGATCAGCGACAGGGCGCCGGAACGGATCAGCATGTCGGCGATCTCGAGCGCCTGCTCGCCGGAGTCGGGCTGGGAGACCAGGAGGGCGTCGGTGTCGACACCGAGGGCCTTGGCGTAGTCGGGGTCGAGCGCGTGCTCGGCGTCGATGAAGGCGACGATGCCGCCGGCCGCCTGGGCGCTGGCCACCGCGTGGAGGGCGACCGTCGTCTTTCCGGAGGACTCCGGACCGTAGATCTCGACCACCCGGCCGCGCGGCAGGCCGCCGAGGCCGAGGGCCACGTCGAGGGCGATCGACCCGGTGGGGATCACCTCGAGCGGGGCACGCGTCTCGTCGCCCAGTCGCATGACCGAGCCCTTGCCGAACTGCTTCTCCACCTGTGCGAGCGCGGCGTCGAGGGCCTTCTCGCGGTCTGCACCAGCCATTGCTGTGTCCCGTCTTCTCGTCGTGTCGTGAGGTACTTCTGCGACGTTAGGGCGAGCCACCGACAGTCCCTGATCAGGACCGTCGCACGCTGTGGACGACCTCGCCCCTCGTCGTACCTGTGGAGGAACAGTAGCCCGAACAGGTGTTCGACGGGAGGTTCTCGCGCGGCGTGTCGCGCCGCGATCTAGGAGACCGGGCCGGTGGCCCCAGCCGGGGCCCCGGTGAACCGCCCGGCCACCACGACCGTGCCGGCGAGGAGCGCGGCGAACGCGGCGAGGACGGGGTAGCCGAGCGCGCCGACGATGACCCCGGCCAGTGCGCCCCCGCCCGCGGCGGTGAGCGACATCGCCATGTCGGAGGTGCCCTGCACGTCGGTCCGCGCGTCGATCGGTGTGCGGTCGGCGATCACCGTCGACGCCGACACGGTGGCGAAGGACCAGCCGAGGCCGAGCAGGAACAGGCCGGCGAAGATCTGCCACGAGCTGCCCTCCGGCGAGAGCCCGCACAGCGCCAGCGAGACCAGCAGCACCACTCCCCCGGCGATGAGCACCGGGCTCCGGCCGAGCCGGTCGGCGGCCCACCCGACCACGGGCGAGAACGCGAACATGCCGAGCACGTGGATCGAGATCACGAACCCGATGACCTCGAGGTGCGCGCCGCCGTGCTCCATGTGCAGCGGCGTCATGATCATCACCGTCACCATCGCCGCGTGGGCGCACGCCATCGCGACGACGGCCGCACCGACGGCGGGCACGTCACGCGCGACCTCGAGGAAGCGGCTCCAGGAGCGCCCGTGCGGCTCGTCGCCCCCACCCGCTCGGAGCCCGGCCGCCTGCTGGGCCACCAGGAGCGGGTCGGGTCGCAGCCGCAGCCACACCCAGCCGGCGGCGAGGACGAGCACGACCGAGCCGATGGCGAACCCGCCCGTCAGCTCGGGGATCCCCGCGCGCCGGGCGACCGCGCCGCCGACGCCGACGAGGTTGGGGCCGGCCACGGCGCCGATCGTCGTGGCCCAGACCACGACCGACAGCGCCCGGGCCCGGTGCTCGGGGGTGGCGAGGTCGGTGGCGGCGTAGCGGGACCCGTTGTTGACCGCGGTGGTCGCGCCCAGCAGCACGGCACCGACGAGCAGGACCAGCATCGAGTCGACGACGCCGGCGACCACGGCGAGCACGGCCCCCGTGGCGCCGAGGAGGTAGCCCGTGACCAGTCCGACCCGACGTCCGCGTCGACGCATCACCCGGGCGAGACCGTAGGCCGCCGCGGCGGTGCCGAGCACCTGGAAGGTCTGCGCGAGGCCGGCCATCGTCTCGCTGCCGGAGATGTCGCGCGCGAGCAGCGAGGCCGTCGCGACGCCGATGGTCACCCCGACGGCCCCGACCGCCTGGGAGACCACGAGGGTGCGGACGGTGCGGCGCTGGACGTCGGCGACGTCGTGGACGCCCGGGCCGGCGTCGGCCGGGGCGCTCACCGCTCGGTGTCCGGCAGCTCGAGCTGGCGCCACACCGCGGCCCACACCTGCTTGGGCGGCACGCCGGCGTCGAGGGCCTCCTGGGTGGTGCGCCCGTCGAGGTCGCGCACGACGGTGAGCTCGGCCCACGTGCGGGAGTAGTCACGTCCCAGCGCGTGGTCCAGCCGTGCCCAGAACTCCGTGTGCCTCATCCGAGCATCGAACCACGGACCGCCGACACCTCGAGCCAGGCCTCCCCCCGCGAGCCCGGCCCCCCCGACCGGACCTCGACGTCGGACCAGCCGGCGCTCGCCAACGCGTCCGCGAGCGCCTCCGCCCGCCAGTAGGTGAAGTGGCGCGCCCGGGTGATCGAGCCGTGGGTCGACCAGCCCTCGCCGTCGCCCTCCTTGAGGGAGGCGCGGAGGACTCCGCCCGCGCGGGTCACCGCGGCGAGCCGCGACAGCACCGTCGGCAGGTCGGCGCGCGCGACGTGGAGCAGCGAGGCGTTGGCCCACACGGCGTCGTACGACCCCTCCGGCGAGGAGAGGTCGTCCACGAGCGGGTCGAGGAGGTCCGCTGCGAGACCCTGCTCGCGCAGCAGTGCGACGAAGGCCGGCGTGACGTCCGTGCGCCGGACCCGCAGGCCGAGCTCCTCCAGGAGCCGGGCGTCACGGCCGCCGCCCGACCCGACCTCGAGCACCCGGGCGCCCGGTCCGAGGCGGTCGGCGAGGGCGGCCATGTCGGCGCGCACCGAGGCCGACGCCGGCGGGGAGGCCCCCGCGTAGGCGACGGCGTCGAGGTCGTAGGCCCGCAGGGTCTCGTCGCGGGTGCCGCTCACGAGTCGTCGCCCCCGACGTCGTGCAGGTGGTGGACCACGTCGTGGAGGTGGTAGGTGCCGAGCGACTCGACGGTGAACTCGTCGCCGTTGGACCGGGTGCCGCGCCGCCCACGCGTCGCATCGGTGACCGACGCGTAGATGCCGGCGACGGCACCGGCTCCCTCGACCAGCGCGACGGCGACCTCCCCGGGGTCCTGGCCCGGGTAGTCGCGCTCGATCGCAGTGGCGTCCTGGTCCCAGTTGGCGAAGGTCGGCGCGTCCTGGTCGAGCATCAGGCGCAGCCGCTGGGCGAACAGCTCGTGCACGTCGCGCACGTGGCAGGCGTACTCCAGCGGCGACCAGACACCGGGTGCCGGGCGCTCGCGGACGTCGGCACGGGCGCACACCTCGGACCACGTCACGGCCGTGTCGCGGAAGAGCCGCGGGAGGTCCTCCAGCCCCTGGGCGGCCGGGTCGAAGCCGCACTCCGGGCACGCGCGCTCCAGGACCCAGGTCCAGTCCTTGGTGTCCGGGGTGATGGCGTCAGGCGCTGCGCTCATGCCGCTCATCCAAACCAGTCCACGCGCCGGGGACAATGCGGGGAATGGACATCCGCCGCGCACTTCCCGCCGACCTGCCCGCAGTGGCGGAGATCTACGGGCGTGAGGCCCGCGAGGGTCACGCCACCTTCGACCTCGAGCCCAGGCCGATGCGGCTCTGGGAGGAGAAGCTGGCAGGTGACGACCACGTCCTCGTCGCCGAGCACGACGGCGCGGTCGTCGGCTACGCCACCTCCTCACCGTTCCGACCCAAGCCGGCCTACGGCCACACGCGCGAGAGCACGGTGTACGTCGCGCCCGGCCACCAGGGCCTCGGCACCGGACGCGCCCTGTACGACGCCCTGCTGGCGCGGCTGGTCGACGACGGCGTGCACCTGGTCGTCGCCGCCGTCGCCCTGCCCAACCCGGCGAGCCTCGCGCTGCACCGCGCGTGCGGCTTCGAGGAGGTCGGCACCATGCGCGAGGTCGGCCGCAAGCACGACCGGTGGGTCGACGTCATGTGGCTGCAGAAGCTGGTCGGCCGCGACCTGCGCTAGG
>JAYSEC010000297.1:0-3908 GCA_041914085.1 Nocardioides sp. | reverse complement strand
AGCGACCGTCTCGCGTGACGTTTCATCAAGGTATGTACGTGAATGGGCACTTCCCACGGTCAATTCACGCCGAGAAGTGCGGTTTCATCGACATCCCTTGGTGAACCGTCACCGGCTGGCGCGCTACTTCTCCCAGGGGGCGGGGATCGGGAAGTAGGCCTCGAGGAACTCGTGGAGCAGCGCGTCGGCACGCTCCTCGTCGAAGGCGGCGAGCATGTTGTCGGCGATGCAGAAGAAGTCGCGGGTGCGGTGGCTCATCTGCTTGAGCTGGACGGGCAGCTGCTGGTGGCCGAGGTCGACGTAGCCATGGTGGGCGGTGGCGCGGAAGGCCTGGCCGGTGATGAGGCCGTAGTTCTGGGCGAAGGACGACAGCATCGACACGTCGCTCGCCGAGCGGAACGGCGCCAGCGTGGTGGCCTCGACCTCGGCGGGGAAGCGGGCCGCGATCTCCTCCAGCGTCGTACGCCGCTGCGGGTGCGGGCTGTGCATCATCGTCTGGGTGAGGTTCACGCCGAACGCCTCGGCCAGGATCCGGCGGTTGTTGAGGGCGGCGGTGAGGTACGGGCGGTCGTCGGTGCCGGGCAGCCCGACCGCGCGGTGGTCGGCGACGAAGGCGGCGTACTGGCCGCCGGGTGAGAAGAAGTGCTCGGGTCTCCGGGGCCGGCCCAGGAACACGTCGTCGTTGACGTAGACGAAGTGGTCGGCGAGGCCGGGCACGGCGTGGAGGCGGGTCTCGATGGCGTGCGAGCTGAAGGTCGGCAGCGCCGCCTCGGGGAGGATCTCGCTGTGGTCGACGACCCGGACCCGGTCGTGCGAGGTGTCCAGCCAGGACGGCACCTGGCCGGCGGTGACGAGGTGGATCCGGCGCACCCACGGCGCGAAGAGGTGCAGGCTGCGCATCGAGTAGCGCAGCTCGTCGCGGCTGCGGTAGCGCTGGGCGCCGCCCGCGCGGGCGCTGGGCGTGCCGCCGAGTTGCACGATGCGCTCGTCGCGCGCGGCCAGCCAGGCCTCGTCGTCCCCGTCGACCCACGTGTAGACGACGTCGATGTCGAAGCGGCAGTCGTCGACCGTCGGCAGCGCCATCGTCTCGAGGGTCGGCACCGGCACGCCCTCGACCTCGATCGTGGTCCGCGGGGTGCCGGCCGGGACGCGGTCGCCGAAGCGGTTCAGGCTCGGCGCGAACAGGTCGCCCTCGGGCGACTCCTCCCAGAACTGCACGCCCACCTCGACGCCCTCGCCGAGCACACCGTCGTGGCCGCCGCGCATCGGCCAGGGCTCGAGGAACAGCGTCGCGGTGCGGTTGCGGGCGAGCTCGGACGTCATCGCCGCGACGGTCCCGCGCCGCTCGGGCCACCCGCGCTCCGCCGGCTCGCGCACCGACAGCCAGTCCGGCACGCGGCCGCCAGCGATCGCCGAGAGGAAGTCTGCGCGCCGCGACGACGGGACGACGACGAACGGGTGCGGGTCGAGGCCGCGCGCGGGCACCACGAACCAGCCGTCCCCGGTCGCCGCGGCAGCGGAGGTGAGCGCCCGCAGGGCCGTCGTACGCGCCTCGGCGGGGGTGACGCCACGGGCGCCGGTGGTCTCGGGCAGGTCGCCGATCGGTCCGGGCCGCAGGCCGTGGAGGACGCGCCGCGGCGCCAGGGGGTCGGCCCGCCGGGCCATCGCGCCGCGGAAGACGTCGACCCACTGGCGGGCCAGCGTCGGGCCGTCCCAGCGCGCCGACCGCTCCAGCGCAGCGGCGCCGAGACGGGTGCGGAGGTCGTCATCGGTGGCGACGCGCAACATGGCGGCGGCCAGCGCCGCCTTCGACGCCGGCGGCACGAGCAGGCCGTCGACGTCGTGGGTGATGATCTCGCGCGGCCCGGAGGGGCAGTCGTACGACACCGGCGGGACGCCGGCCGACATCGCCTCCTGCAGGACGAGCGGGTAGCCCTCGGCCCGCGAGGCGAGCACGGCGACGCTGGCGCGGGACCACTCGGCGGTCATGTCGTCGGTGGTGCCGGGCAGCTCGACGCGGCCCTCGAGACCGAGCTTGCGGACCTGCGCGGCGAGGTTGTCGGCACGGGGCCCGTCGCCCCAGATCCGCAGCGTCCAGCCCGGGATGTCCTCGTGGATGCGCCAGAACGCGTCGACGAGGTGCTCGAACTGCTTCTCCGGCGCCAGCCGCCCGGCGGTGACGAAGGTCCGCTGGTCGAGCGCGGACCGCGGCTGCGGCTCGGCCGGCAGCGGGTTGGGGATGACGAGCAGCTCGGGTGCGGCGCCGCCGAGCCGGCCGGCCAGCCAGCGCGACATCGACTCGGTCAGCGAGACCACGACGTCGGCGCGCGGGGCGAACTCGAGCAGGGCGCCGAGGTCGTTGACCCGGCTGGACGAGGCGCGGTGCTCCTGGTGCACCAGCGCGACGTCGGCGGGCGCGAGCTGGGCGACCACTGCGAGCAGCTCGGGCGTCGTGGTCACCAGCACGTCGGCGTCCAGCGCGGGCAGTGCCTGGCGCAGCGTGGCGTCGGTCAGCGCGTTGAAGGTCGCGTCCCACGAGCGGGGCACGATCACCGACTCGCGCTCGGCCAGCTCGGCCGGGTGGCGGCCGTCGACCGCGCTCGCGCGCCCCCCTCGTACGTCGACGAGGTAGGTGACCTCGACCCCCTCGGCCAGCGGGTAGTGGGTCGACGCGCCGCTGCGGGTGACGCTGAGGATGCGCACCCGGTGACCCTCGCCGAGGCCGGCCAGGGCGTTGGCCTGCGCGATGCCGGAGCGGGCGGTGCCGCCCATGCCGTCGGCGTTGAACAGCACGTAGACGACGTCGAGCGGGCCGTCGCGGCGCACGCGGCGCACTGCCGTCCGCACCTTCTCGCCCAGGCGGTCGGAGAGTGCCACGTGTCCGGTGTCCTGTCCTCGTCGGGTGCGGTCGCCATGATCCTAGGAGGTGGGACGGCGGCCGATAGGGTGACCCGCATGCCGACGTCCCCCACCCCGCTGGTCCTCGTCTCCGGGTCCGGCCGCAGTGGCACCAGCTCGCTGGCGGGCACGCTCAAGCGGCTCGGCCTGCACGTGCCCCAGCCCGAGGTCGAGGCGTCCGAGACCAACCCGCGCGGCTTCTACGAGCCCCAGTGGGTGATCGACTTCCACAAGCGCCACCTCCGCGAGCTCGCGCTCTTCAACATCGACAGCCGCCCGGCCGCGGTCGGCCTGGTCGCCGACTACCTCGCGTCGGGCGAGCCCACCGCCGAGCTGCGCGACTGGCTCGCCGGCCAGCTCGCGGCCGACCAGGTCGTCGTGAAGGACCCGCACGCCTTCTGGTTCGCCCGGGCGTGGGAGGACGCGAGCCGCGACGTCGGCGCCGACCTGCGCTGGCTGACCGCGCTGCGGCACCCGGCCGAGGTGGTCGGCTCGCGCGACATCGCCTACCTCTCCAGCCAGTCCGACGAGCTCCGGCTGACCAAGGAGACCTCCAACGTCGCCGGCTGGGTCCACGCCGCGCTCCTCACCGAGCAGGCGGGTCGCGGCCACAAGCGCGCGTTCGTCAAGTACGTCGACCTGCTCGCCGACTGGCGTGCCGCGCTGACGCCGGTCCAGCAGCAGCTCGAGCTCGACCTCGACACCGACCTGTCGTCCACCGAGCACCACGCCGTCGACGACTTCATCGAGCCCTCGATGCGCAAGTCCCAGCTCACCTGGGACGACGTGCGCACCCCGGTCTGGCTGCGTGACATGGCCGAGGAGGTCTGGCAGCTCCTCGGGGTGCTGACCACCGCGCCGGCCGACGAGGAGACGCAGGCGCGCCTCGACGTCATCCACGCCGAGTACGACGCCCGCTACGCCGACGCCGTCGCGCTCACCTTCGACCACACCAAGGCCGAGTCGACCCTCGCCGCCCGCGAGGCCCGCGACACCCAGCGCGCGACGGT
>JAYSEC010000296.1:0-4005 GCA_041914085.1 Nocardioides sp. | reverse complement strand
CGGGCGAGCTGCCAGTCCTCGACGTCCTCCGACATCGACTGCTGCGGCTGCCGCTGCTTCTTGCGGTAGGAGTTGATGTAGGTGTTGGTGAGGATCCGGTAGAGCCAGGCCTTGAGGTTGGTGCCGGGCTTGAACTGGTGGAAGGCGCTGTAGGCCTTCGCGAAGGTCTCCTGGACCAGGTCCTCGGCGTCGGCCGGGTTGCGGGTCATCCGCATCGCGGCGCCGTAGAGCTGGTCGAGGAACGGCAGGGCGTCGCGCTCGAAGCGCGCCGAGCGTTCGGCGTCGGACTCCGTGGCGGGGTCCACCGCGGGGGTCTCGGGGGAGGACAGCTGGTCCTCGAGCGATTCAGTCATCGCCTCCCACAGTACCGCCGTGGAAGCAGGGTCAGTACCGCGCTCTCGGGGTCGCGGTCGATCGAGGGTCAGTGACTGCACACTGGCCCAACAGCCGGCTAGGCCGAAGGATTCCCGACGACCTCGCGGACCAGCCACTCGAGCGTGGACTCGACCACGATGCCCATCGCCTCCTCCTGGCTCACCTCGCCGCGCGCGGGCACCTTCAGGCCGTGGTCGCCGCCGGGGATGACCACCATGTCGAGGTCGGGCAGGTCGCCGGGGAACTCCTCCGGGCGCCCCATCGGGTCGCGCTCCCCCTGCACGACGAGGGTCGGCAGGCCCACGCCCGCCAGCTCGGGCAGGCGGGTGGGCTCGGTCCGGCCCGGCTGGTGCAGCGGGAAGGACAACGCCAGGCACCCCGTGGCGCCCAGGGAGCGCGCCGTACGGGCGGCGGAGCGGGCCCCGGCCGAGCGGCCGCCGACCACGAGCGGGGTGCGCACGCGCATCACGTCGGCCGCACACCGCAGCGCGGCGTCCAGGGTGGGCGGGGCGGTGGCCACCTTGCGGCCCGCGACCCGCCAGGGCTGCTCGAAGAGCACCACGGTGAAGCCCTGCGCCGGCAGGGCGTCCGCCAGCGCCCAGAGGTCGCGTGCCTCCACCCCGCCGCCCGCGCCGTGGCTCAGCAGGAGCGTGGCCAACGGGCTGGTCGCCCGACGGGTGTGCAGCCGCCCCTCGCCGTGGGGCGTGTCGACGCTGCGGACGGTCGCCTTCTTCACGAGGTCGCCTCCTCCACGGGCAGCGGCTCGACCAGCTCGGGACCGTTGTTGCGCACGTTGCTGACCAGCGAGGGCACGGCGTACGCCTCGAGCCGGCCCGGCGCGGCCGGCACGAGCAGCGAGGTGTCGCCGCCCGTGCGGGGGTCGAGCCACTCGTGCCAGCGGTCGCGCTCGACCATCAGCGGCATCCGGTCGTGGATGTGGCCGAGGGAGTCCTCGGCCTGCGTGGTGATCACGGTGCAGGTCCACCGAAAGCGGTCGGGGTCGTCGTCGGCCTTGGTGGGGTCGCGCCAGATCTCGTAGAGACCCGCCATCGCCAGCACCCCGCCGTCCCTGGGACGGATGAAGAAGGGCTGCTTGACCGGCTTGCCCTTGGCGTTGGTCCGGGACGTGGGGTACCACTCGAAGTACCCGTCCGCCGGCAGCAGCGCGCGGCGCGAGGCGAACGCCTTGCGGTAGGCCGGCTTCTCCGCGACGGTCTCCATCCGGGCGTTGATCATCCGGTTGCCGACCGAGGGGTCCTTCGCCCACGACGGCACCAGTCCCCAGGTGAGCACCCGGAGCTGGCGCTGGGGCGGCTCCTCGGACTCACGCGAGGGCGGCCGCTCCACCACGGCGTAGACCTCCTTGGTGGGGGCCACGTTGTAGTCGGGGGCGAGCGGACCCGCCACGCGGCTCTCCACGACCTCGAACTCCTCGACCAGGTCGTCGGGGGTCCGGGAGGAGGCGTAGCGACCGCACATGCGACCACCCTAGGGGGCGGCACGGACAGGGCGGGGGCTCAGCCGCGCGCCAGCTCGTCGATGAGCATCCCGGTCGATGCGTCCGAGTCGGGCAGCCCCTCGATCCACACCCGGACCAGCGGACCACCCACCCGGCCCTCGACCCCCTCGAGCAACGCTCGCAGCACCCGGACGCGGCGGCCCAGCCGGTCGTCGCGCCGGGCCAGGACCGCCACCCGGCGCATGCCGACCCGCGCGACGGTCTCGTCACGCGGGAAGACGGTGCGCGCCATCTCCCCCGCCCGCGCCAGGCGCATGGCCCGGGTGAAGTGGTCGACGGGCTCCTCCGACGGGTCGTCCCCGAACGGCAGCGCGCACACGACCAGCGCGTGCCTGGCGACCGCCTCCTCGGTGGGCGGCAACCGGTGCAGCTCGGAGAGCCGGCTGCGCAGGTGCGCCTGGCTGGCCAGGCCGGTGAGCGGGTCGTCGCAGGACAGCTGGTGCAGGTAGCCCAGCGTCGTCTCCCCCCACGCCGTGAGCAGGGCCGACACCGCGTCGAATGACGGATCCCCACCCGCCACCCGGTGCGCGGTGTCGCGCAGGCTGTCCAGGGCCTCCTGCATGGACGCGCCGTCGCGCGCGAGGTCCTGCCCCGCGACCGCGCACGCGTCCAGGAGACCCGATCCTGAGGCAAGCGCCTCCCCCACGGCCTCGAACCGGTGCGGCAACCCCGACCGCGTCTCGGCAGACCCTGACGTGCTCGCCCCAGGACCGGTCGCCGAGATCCGTCGCACGCGTGCGGCGAAGTTCTTCACGGCATACCCCTCACTGGTCGTCCTGCTCACCGGTGTGACGCGGCTCATCGCACTCCATGACGCGGACCAGACCACTCTTTCCGGATTCTTTGCCTTGGCGGTCCCGGCCCGACTGCGAGGTCTAGAGTCTCCTCAGCCTGGCACCCGGTCAGGCCTCCGTCCGGAGCGTCCACATGAGCATTGCCCCCAGCGTCGAGTCACCGGGGGACGCCGAGCTGATCTCGGCGGTCCGCGGCGGGGACGTCGACGCCTACGGCACGCTCTTCGAGCGGCACGTCGAGGCGGCCCGCCGCCTGGCCCGCCAGCTGGTGCCCGCGGGCGACGTCGAGGACCTGGTCTCCGACGCCTTCATCAAGGTCCTGGGCGTGCTCCAGCGCGGGGGCGGCCCGGACATGGCGTTCCGCGCCTACCTGCTCACCGCCGTACGCCGCCTCCAGGTCGACCGCTTCCGCGCCAACGCCCGGCTGCACACCACCGACGACATGGAGGCCTTCGACCCGGGCGTGCCGTTCCGCGACACGGCCGTCGAGGGCTTCGAGAACGCCGCCGCGGCGCGCGCCTTCGCCTCGCTCCCCGAGCGCTGGCAGCTGGTGCTCTGGCACACCGAGGTCGAGGGCGACAAGCCCGCCGACATCGCGCCCCTGCTCGGGATGAGCCCCAACTCGGTCTCGGCGCTCGCCTACCGCGCCCGCGAAGGGTTGCGCCAGGCCTTCCTCACCCAGCACGTGACCGACCTCGAGGACGACACCTGCCGCTGGACGCACGGCCAGCTCGGCGCCTACGTCCGCAACGCGATCTCGCGCCGTGACGCAGCGAAGGTCGAGGACCACCTCGGCGGCTGCCGCTCGTGCATGGCCATCTACCTCGAGCTCACCGAGGTCAACTCCAACCTCGGCGCGATCCTCGCCCCGCTGCTCCTCGGCGGGGTCGGGGCGACGTACGTCGGGGCGGCAGCCGTGGGCGGCGCCTCGATGCCGCTCGGGATCGGCACCGTGGTCGGCCGGGTCCGTGACCTGGTCGTGGGCAACAGCGGTGCCGTCGCCGTCGCGGGCGTCGCGGCCAGCGTGACCGTGGTGGGGGGTGCCATCGCCGTCGGCCTCAACAACGCGGACCGGACCACCGCCGAGCCCCCGGCCCGCAACCCGGCGATCAGCGCACCCGTCGAGCCCGGTGACACCGTCCTGCGCTCAGGCTCCGGCGACGGTGCCGGCTCGTCGACCGACCGGTCGTCGGTCGACGCCGAGGGCCCCGGGGACCTCGAGGTTCCCGAGGACGTGGTGGTCGACGTGCCGACGGACGACCTGGTGGCGCCCACGACCGATCCCACGACCGTGCCCACCGACGACCCGACCGACGA
>JAYSEC010000295.1:0-4014 GCA_041914085.1 Nocardioides sp. | reverse complement strand
CGGACGAGAAGGACCCGATGTTCGCCCCGAGCGGCGACAAGGTCTACCGCCACCCCACCTTCTA
Source organism: Nocardioides sp. (assembly GCA_041914085.1). Classification (GTDB taxonomy): domain Bacteria; phylum Actinomycetota; class Actinomycetes; order Propionibacteriales; family Nocardioidaceae; genus Nocardioides. Next base: position 3,950 of record JAYSEC010000295.1, on the reverse strand, counting down.
CGACATCCCCGACAACGTCCCGCACATGTGATGACTGACCACATCCACACCCACGACGAGGACGAGCACGAGAGCGCCTACTCCGGCCTCCTCGTCAACGACGCCCACTGGGCCTTCGGCACCGACTTCGAGGACCCCCTCGCCGGCGTCGACACGACCATCCCCGACGGCGTCGACGCGCCCACGCTGGCGACGTACGCCCTCATGCTCGGCGACGACGCGCTGGTGATGTCCCACCGGCTCTCGGAGTGGACCAGCAACGCGCCCGACCTCGAGGACGACATCGCGCTGTCCAACATCGCGCTCGACCTGCTCGGCCAGGCGCGGCTGCTGCTCGCGCGGGCCGCGAAGGCCGACGAGTCGGTCGTGCCGGCGCTGCCCGAAGGGTCGCCGGCCCCGCCGGAGGACGCGCTGGCGTTCTTCCGCGAGGCCCACGACTTCCGCAACGTGCGGCTCGCCGAGCTCGTCAACGGCGACTTCGCCGAGGCGACCGTGCGGGTGCTGCTGTTCTCGACCTGGCGGCTCGCGACGTTCGAGCGGCTGCGCTCGAGCCGCGACCACGTGCTCGCGGCCGTCGCCGCCAAGGGCGTCAAGGAGCTGGCCTACCACCGCGACTACGCCGCCCGGTGGTTCGTCACCCTCGCCCAGGGCACGGAGGTGTCGCGCGCCAGGCTCGTCGCGGCCCTCGACGCGCTGTGGCCGCTGTGGCCCGAGCTGTTCGACACCCATCCCGTGGAGGCGGCCGCCGCCGAGGCCGGCGTCGGTGTCGACCCGGCGTCGGTCCGCGAGGCGGCGGAGGCGACGCTCGACCAGGTGCTCACCGCCGCCGACGTGCCCCGCTCGGGCGCGAAGCGCCGCGCCGGGGTGCTGGGCCGGACCGGTCGCGACGGCATGCACGGCGAGCCGCTGAGCCGGATGCTGGCCGAGATGCAGTCGGTCGCCCGGGCCCACCCGAGGGGTCAGTGGTGAGGCTGTTGAGCCGTACGACGACCGAGCGGGCCAGGGCCGTCGCCGAGCGCGTCACCGACCCCGAGCTGCCGATGCTCACCCTCGCCGATCTCGGCGTGCTGCGCGACGTCGACGTCGTCGGTGACTCCCACGTCGTCGTCGACATCACCCCGACCTACTCCGGGTGCCCGGCCATGGCCGCGATGCGCGACGACCTCGTGCGCGAGCTCGGCGGAGCCGGCTTCGACCGCGTCGAGGTGCGCGTCAGCCTCGACCCGGCGTGGACCACCGACTGGATCTCGCCGCGCGGCCGGGCCGCACTCGCCGCCGCCGGCATCTCGCCGCCGGGACCGGCGCCCCGGCACGACGGGCCGATCCCGCTCACCCTGCTGCCGACCGCCCGCCAGGTCCGGTGCCCGCAGTGCGACTCGCCCGCGACCGAGCTGGTGTCCGAGTTCGGGTCGACGGCCTGCAAGGCGCAGTACCGCTGCACCTCCTGCCTCGAGCCCTTCGACCACCTCAAGGAGATCTAGGGCCGTGGCGACGACCTTCCACCAGCTGACGATCCGCGACGTCGAGCCGCTGACCGACGACTCCGCGGCGGTCACCTTCGACGTGCCCGACGACCTGCGCGAGCTGTTCGCCTTCGAGCCGGGGGAGTCGCTGACCCTGCGCCGCGTCGTCGACGGCGTCGAGCACCGGCGCACCTACTCGATCTGCGCCCCGGCGGGCGCAGCGCCGCGCATCGGCGTGCGCGAGATCCCGGGCGGGCTGTTCTCGTCGTGGCTGATCCACGGGGCCGGTCCCGGCGCGACGGTCGAGGTGGCGGAGCCGTCCGGCAGCTTCCGCGCCGACCCGGCCAGCCCCGGACGGCACCTGTGCATCGCGGCCGGCTCCGGCATCACCCCGATGCTGTCGATCGCCGCGTCCGTGCTGGCCAACCCGGCCAGCACGGTGACGATGCTCTACGGCAACCGCGAGACCACCTCGGTCATGTTCGCCGAGGAGCTCAGCGACCTGAAGAACCTCCACGGGCCGCGCTTCGACCTCGTCCACGTCCTCTCGCGGGAGCCACGCGACGTCGAGCTGTTCTCCGGGCGCCTCGACGCAGACCGGCTGCGCCGGCTGCTGCCGCTCAAGGTCCCGCTCGCGGCCGTGGACCACGTGTGGCTCTGCGGCCCGCTCGGCCTCATCCAGGACGCCCGCACCGTCCTCGAGGAGCTCGGCGTGCCGAAGGAGAAGGTCCACTTCGAGCTGTTCTTCGTCGACGAGCCGCCGCCGGCGCTGCGCCACGCCGACCGGGTGGTCGAGGGGGTCACCAGCGACGTCACCGTGGTCCTCGACGGGCGTACGACGACCACGCCGATGCCGCGCGACACCACGCTCCTCGACTCCGCCCAGGCGGTGCGCAGCGACCTGCCGTTCGCCTGCAAGGGCGGCGTCTGCGGCACCTGCCGCGCCAAGGTGACCGACGGCGAGGTCGACATGGTCCGCAACTACGCGCTCGAGCCCGACGAGGTGGCGCAGCAGTTCGTGCTCACCTGCCAGAGCTTCCCGGTGAGCGACGCGGTCACGGTCGACTTCGATGCCTGACCCCGCGCTGGTCATGTGGGCCACCGACCGCGCGAGCGCGATGCTCGGCATGCAGGTCGTCGCCACCGGGCCCGGAACCGCGCGGGTCTCGATGCTCGTGCACTCCGGCATGGTCAACGGCCACGACCTGTGCCACGGCGGCCTGATCGCGAGCCTCGCCGACTCGGCCTTCGCGCTGGCCTGCAACTCCCACGGCACGGTCACCGTCGCCGCCGGGTTCACCATCGACTTCGTCGCCCCGGCGCGACTCGGCCAGACGCTGTACGCCGACGCCCGCGAGGTGTCGCTGCGCGGCCGGTCGGGCATCTACGACGTCACCGTGCGCGCCGACGACCCCGAGGCCGGCGAGGTGGTCGCCGTCTTCCGGGGCCGCAGCCGGTCGCTGGGCCGCGCCATCCAGCCGGACTGAACCGGGCAGCCTCGGGTCTTCCCGCGTGGCCTCCGACTGCCTAGCGTCGGACCAGGGACCGGACCGGGAGGTACGCCATGGGGACTCGCACGGGGATCCGCCGCACGCTCTGCTCGCTGCTGGCGCTCGCACTGACGCCGGCGCTGGTCGGCACGGGAGCCGGCCGCGCCGCCTCCGCGCCCGAGCGGGCCGCGCCGGCCACGCCCGTCCTCGTCGCCGTCCGGGCGGCCCACCGCGGCGACGTCGACCGCGTCGTCTTCGAGTTCCGCGGCGGCCTGCCGGCCGACCGCGAGGTCGAGTACGTCGACCGCCTGTTCGCCGACGGGTCGGGCCGCCGGGTGCACGTCGCCGGGCAGGCCCTCCTGCAGGTGCGGTTCGAGCGCGCCCAGGCCCACACCGACGACGGGAGGCCGACCGACGCGCCCCGCCGCGTGGCCTTCCCCCTGCCCAACGTGCTGACCGCGGTGCGCGCGGGCGACTTCGAGGCGGTGACGACGTACGGCATCGGGCTGGCGAAGCGCACCCCCGTGCGGGTGACGACCCTGCAGTCGCCGCCCCGCGTGGTCGTCGAGGTCGGGGCGGGATTCGCGACCGTGAGCCGGAAGGTGTGGTTCCTCGACCGCGACCGCTTCGTCGACAACCAGGAGCCGTTCTTCGTCCCGGTGCGACGGCTGGTGCGCCCCGGCACGCCCGCGAGCGGCCTCCTGGACCGCCTCTTCGCCGGGCCCCTGCCCCGGGAGCGCGCCCGCGGCCTGCGCCTGCTGCGCTCGGGGGCCACCGGCTACGACGACCTGTCGGTGACGGCCGGCACCGCCGACCTCCGCCTCACCGGCCGGTGCCGCAGCGGGGGCTCCACGGTGACCGTCGCCGGCGAGGTGCTGCCGACCCTCAAGCAGCTCCCGACGGTCGACCGGGTGGTCCTGCGCGACGCGGCCGGAGGCACCCTGGACCCCGACGGGACGGGCGACTCCACGCCGGCCTGCCTCGAGCCCTGAGCGCG
>JAYSEC010000294.1:0-4031 GCA_041914085.1 Nocardioides sp. | reverse complement strand
GTGACGTTCTCGAGGATCGTCTTGTGCGCGAAGAGGTTGAAGCTCTGGAAGACCATGCCCACCTCGGCGCGGAGCGCGGCGAGGGCCTTGCCCTCCTGCGGCAGCGGCTGGCCGTCGAGGGTGATCGTGCCCTCGTCGATCGTCTCGAGGCGGTTGATCGTGCGGCACAGCGTGGACTTGCCGGACCCCGACGGGCCGATCACCACGACGACCTCGCCGCGAGCCACGGACAGCTCGATGTCCTTGAGGGCGTGGAGCTGCCCGAAGTGCTTCTGGACGCCGCTCAGCACGACGAGGGGCTCGCCCCGGCCGGCGCTGACGGGGCGCGATTCCTGCGCGGTCATAGGCGCAACCTATAGGCACGTGGACCGGTTGGGCCATCGGCCCTGGCCCGTACGGGCCATCACGAAGTGGTGACGATTCGAAGCGACGTGCGGGGTGCGCGCTCAGTCCGGACGGGCGGGTCCGGGCCCGGCGAGGGTGCGTACGACGCCCGCGTCGGGGTCCCAGCGGCGCAGGGTGTCCAGCCGCAGCACGACGTCCGCGTGGCCGAGCACGCCCAGCGCGGCGGGCACGTCGGACCGCGGGATGCGGCGACCGAGGGTGACGTGCGGCAGCCAGCCGGGGTGCTGCACGTCGGCGACGTCGCGCCGCAGGTCGAGCACCGCGCGGGCCAGCACGTCGGGCACGTCGACCAGCCGGGCCACCGTCACCCGCGAGCCGCCGAGGAGCGCGACCCCGGCGACCCGGACCTCGACGGGGAGCAGCGGGGCCAGCAGCGCGAGCGCCCGCTCGTCGTCGGCCGCGCCGAGCACGGGCGCCGCGACGAGCGTCAGGTGCGGGCCGTTGGTGGTGCCGCGGTGGTCCAGCTGGGAGGGGAGCCCGGCGTCGCGCAACGCCTGCCAGTCACGTCGTACCGACTCGTCGCCGGCGACGTCCGGCAGCAGCTCGAGGGCGTGCAGGCGCGGCATGCCGCGAGCCTAGGGCGCGCCCGGGAGCACGGTGCTGGTCAGGCGGCCTTGCGGCCGCGGGTGACCCGGGCGGACTCGCGCGAGGTGGCGTCGAAGACCCGCACCCAGTCGACCTGGGCGGTGTCGCCGAGCTCGTCGGACGTCAGCTCACCGAGCTCGTAGTCGGACGTCAGGTTGGAGAGCACGAGGTACTGCATGGTCTGCGAGACCGCCTGGGTCTCGCGGTAGTACTCGCGACCGTCGACACGGAAGATGTACTCCTCCGGGGTCCACTCGACCGAGAACACGTGGAACTCGTCCCACCAGTTGCGTCGGCTGCTGGTGAGCGCGTTGCGGGTGGACCGGAAGAAGTTGCCGTAGCTGATCTTGTCCCAGTTGGCCTCGTAGTAGTGGACGTGCGAGCCGATGGTCTCGGTGCCGCGCCCGGTCTCGCCGAAGAACTCCATCACGTCGATCTCGGTGCCGGCGGCCGGGACGCCGTCGGTGTACGTGGTGCCGCTGGGCAGCAGCCAGAAGCCGGAGTGCATGCCCTTGGCGCGCTGCGGCTTGATGCGGGCGGCGACGATGCCGTGCTGGAAGAAGCGGGTGTGCTCCGTGGCGACCTGGCTGTTGAGCAGGTACGGGCTGGTGCCCGAGCTGCGCGGCGTCGTGTAGCTGCACGGCAGGCCGAGGCGCGCCGGGTCGGCGGCGATGCCGAGCTGCAGCACGCCACCGCCGACGCGGCGGGCGGCGGGGTCGACGCGGGCGCAGGTGCGCGGGGCGTAGACGCTCTCGTGCTCGCGCTTCTGGTCGTTCCAGACGGTCGTGTCGAGGGTGGTGCCGGAGAACGTGTCCTCGAACTCCGGGGTCCATCGCGAGGTCGTGACCGAGCCGGACGTCCAGGTGCGGCCGCCCGCGGTGGAGGACGCGCGGTAGGTGCCGGAGCCGGGCGTGAAGGCGGCGGAGCCCCAGGCGTCCTCGGTCGCGGTGGCGACGACCTTCCAGCCGTTGCGCACGCGCTTCTCGAGGACGACCTTCTGGCCCGGGCTGGCCGGCGCGAACGTCGCGACCAGCGTGGCGTCGTTCGACGGCGCCGCGGGGGAGGTGCCCGGCTGCACGATCGGGGGCAGCGAGGCCAGGGTGGCGGTGACGGTGGCGCCCTTGGCGCGCTTCTTCGCCTGGGTCGCGGCGGCGTGGGCACCGGTGGGGAGCAGGGTCAGCAACAGCGCGGTAACAACCACGGCGAAGGCGCCGGTGCGCGCGCGCCGGGCGGTGGTCGAGCGGTCCAAGCTGTTCGTGAGCTGATGCATCCGTGCACTCCCCGGTGACCGGCGACACAGGTGAGACCACGTCCGTGTGGACCTGTGTTACCGCTTTGTTGACTTCTGGAAGCGATCTTGGGCGCCGGGCCTGAGCAAATGTAAGGATTCCGAGCATTAATCCTCCGAATTGCCCACTGGTCTAGTCCGTTCGGACTAGGCGGTCGCCCTGTCGGGGGACCCGAACTCCGTAGGGTCACGGGCCTCCGTGCTCGATTCCTCGCGCCCTCGCGCGCCGCCGTAGGCTGGGTCGGTCATGAGCGCACTCCCCGAAGCCACCGCCCGCACCTACGAGGTGAAGACCCACGGGTGCCAGATGAACGTGCACGACTCGGAGCGGCTGAGCGGCCTGCTCGAGGACGCCGGCTACGTCCGCGCGCACGACGACGAGCAGGCGGACGTCGTGGTGTTCAACACCTGCGCCGTGCGGGAGAACGCCGACAACAAGCTCTACGGCAACCTCGGGCACCTCGCGCCGGTCAAGGCACGCCGGCCGGGCATGCAGATCGCCGTCGGCGGCTGCCTGGCGCAGAAGGACCGCGACACCATCACGAAGAAGGCGCCCTGGGTCGACGTCGTCTTCGGCACCCACAACATCGGCTCGCTGCCGGTGCTCCTCGAGCGGGCACGGGTGCAGGAGGAGGCCCAGGTCGAGATCCTGGAGTCCCTGTCGGTCTTCCCGTCCACGCTGCCGACCAAGCGCGAGTCGGCGTACGCCGCCTGGGTGTCGATCTCGGTCGGGTGCAACAACACCTGCACCTTCTGCATCGTCCCCTCGCTGCGCGGCAAGGAGAAGGACCGCCGACCGGGCGAGGTCCTCGCCGAGGTCTCCGCCCTGGTGGCGGAGGGGGTCACCGAGATCACCCTGCTCGGGCAGAACGTCAACGCCTACGGCGTGGAGTTCGGTGACCGCCAGGCCTTCTCCAAGCTGCTGCGCGCGTGCGGGGAGATCGAGGGCCTCGAGCGGGTGCGCTTCACCTCGCCCCACCCGGCCGAGTTCACCGACGACGTCATCGAGGCGATGGCCGAGACGCCCAACGTGATGCCCTCGCTGCACATGCCGCTGCAGTCGGGGTCGGACAAGGTCCTGCGCGACATGCGGCGGTCCTACCGCCAGTCGAAGTACCTCGGGATCATCGAGCGGGTGCGCGCGGCGATCCCCGACGCGGCGATCACGACCGACATCATCGTCGGCTTCCCGGGGGAGACCGAGGAGGACTTCCAGGCCACGCTCGACGTCGTACGAGCCGCGCGGTTCTCGGCCGCCTTCACCTTCCAGTACTCCAAGCGCCCCGGGACCCCCGCCGCCGTCCTCGAGGACCAGGTCCCGGCCGACGTCGTCAAGGACCGCTACCAGCGCCTCGTCGAGGTCGTGGAGGAGATCTCCTGGGCCGAGAACAAGGCGCTCGTCGGCCGCACCGTCGAGCTGATGGTGGCCGAGGGCGAGGGCCGCAAGGACTCCGCGACCCGGCGGCTGTCGGGCCGGGCGCCCGACAACCGGCTCGTGCACTTCGCGGCCGACTTCTCGGCGGTCGACGCCGACTCCGTGCGGCCCGGCGACATGGTGACCGTCGAGATCACCTACGCCGCGCCCCACCACCTCGTCGCCGACGGCCCCGTCCGGTCCGTCCGCCGCACCCGTGCCGGCGACGCCTGGGAGCGGCGTACGTCCGCCCCGCCCGCCACTGCCTCCGTCGGGCTCGGCATGCCGTCGGTCGGCGTCCCTGCCCCGCTCCCGCCCGCGCCGGCCTGCGGCTGAGGC
>JAYSEC010000293.1:0-4054 GCA_041914085.1 Nocardioides sp. | reverse complement strand
GGCCCAGGCCGAGCTGCCAGTCCTCGAGCCCGGCCTCCTTGGCGAAGTACTCGTTCAGCAGCTGGCTCGTGGTGACCGTGTGCGCGGCGTCGATCGCGTCGGCGGTGGTGAGGTAGTTGTCCTCGCCGGTGTTGATGATGATGCCCGCCCGGGCGTGGACCTGGCGGCTGAACCGCTGGTCCACGAAGGTGCGGACCGGGTTGATGTCGCGGAAGAGGATGCCGTACATCGAGTCGTTCAGCATCATGTCGAGCCGCTCGAGGCCGGCCAGCGCGGCGATCTCGGGCATGCAGAGGCCGGAGGCGTAGTTGGTCAGCCGGACGTAGCGGCCGAGCTCCTTCGACGTCTCGTCGAGGGCGGCGCGCATCAGGCGGAAGTTCTCCTGCGTCGCGTAGGTGCCGGCGAAGCCCTCGCGGGTGGCACCCTCGGGGACGAAGTCGAGCAGGGACTGGCCGGTGGAGCGGATCACCGCGATCACGTCGGCGCCCTCGCGGGCTGCCGCCTGCGCCTGCGGGATGTCCTCGTGGATGTCGCCGGTCGCGACGATGAGGTAGATCCACGGCTTGCTCGGCGCGTCCCCGACGCGGGCGATCATCTTCTCGCGCGCGACGCGCTGGCGGTCGATCTGCTTGATGCCGGCGCCGACGGCCTTGCGCGACGCCGCGGTCGCGCGGATGGCGTCCCGGCCCTCGGGCACGCGGAAGGTCACCGAGCCGGCGGCCGCCTTCTGGGCGAGGGTCAGCAGGTCGTCGCCCTCGCCGCGCAGGAGCGCGTCCCAGACCGGCAGGCTGACGCCGTGCTCGAGCCCGACGTCGGCACGCACCGCGTCGGCGAGCCGGTTGACCCACGGCGTGCCGTCGGGGTCGGCGCCCGCGAGGCCGGCCAGGCGCAGCGTGGCCCGCTCGACGCTGACGGTGGTGTGGCGCTGGGCGAGGTCCACGATCGGCTTGCCGACCTGGCGTGCCAGCGTGCGGGCACGGCGTACGTCGGCGCGGTCGAGACCGAGCCGACTGGTGGGACGTGCCATCAGAGCCTCCGCTCGAACAGGCCGCGCACGCCGGCGTCGGCGCGCAGCAGCTCCATCGCGTAGGCCGCGTGACCGGGGACGTAGCCGTTGCCCACGAGCATCCGGACGTCGGCGGCGAGCCCCTCCGCACCCAGCGCGGCGGCGCTGAAGCTGGTGGCCATGGAGAAGAAGATGACCGTGCCTCCATCGGCGGTGGCGAGGACGGCCCCGCCCTCGCAGCCCGGGACGTCGACGCAGACGACGGTGACGTCGGCCGGGCCGCCGGCGGCGGTCACGGCGTCGCGCAGGGCGATGGGGTCGCGGGCGTCCGCGACCGCGACGACGTCCGCCAGCCCGGCACCGGTGAGGAGGTCGTGCTCGCCCTGGTGCGGGACCACCCCGATCGTGCGCGCCGCGCCCGCCGCACGGGCGGCGGCGAGGCTCAGCGAGCCGGACTTCCCGGCGCCGCCGATCACCGCGACGGTCGGCTGGGTGCCGCGGGCGGCGTACTCCCCCACGACGCGGGCGGTGAGGGCCGGCGCGCCGCAGACGTCCATCACGCTGAGCGAGAGCGCCGGGTCGAGGTCGTCGGGGACGACGGCGGCGATCGAGCGGCCGAAGAGCACGGCGTAGCCGTCGCACGGCACCTGCTCGGAGCAGCCGTCCCACTGCGCCAGGCCGTCCTCGATGACCAGCGGGGTCAGGGTGAGGCTGACGAGGGTGGCGACCCGGTCTCCGACGCGCAGGCCGAGAGGTGACTCCGGGCCGACCTCCTCGACGGTGCCGACCAGCATGCCGCCGGAGCCGGTCTCGGGGTTCTGCATCTTGCCGCGGGTGGCGACGATGTCGAGCACCTCGGCGCGGACGGCGGCGCCGTCGTGGTGGTGCTTGCGCTCGAGCTGGCGGAAGGAGGCGGCGTCGAGGTTGAGCCGCTCGACGCGCACGCGCACCTCGTCGGGCCACAGCTCGGCACGGGTGTCGAGGCGCTGCGCCGCCTGGGGCAGCACGACGGCCTCGTCGAGGACGCGGTGCAGGCCGGTCGGGTCACCGGTGCGACGTCCGGTCTGGATGTCCGAGGGGGGTGTCATGCAGGTCATCCTTCTAGGTTCTCGGGCGAGAGCCGTAAATCTTGCGGCGCGGCATTGGACTCGCCGTACGTTCTCCACGTACTCTTCCAGATGTGGCGCCGCCCACACAACCGGCGCGCCGTCAGGCCTCACCCCGGGTCGACCCCGGGGCAAGCTCCAAGGAGAAACGCATGAGCATCGAGACCGCCTCCCCCCTCGGACTGGCACTCGAGACCGGACAGCCCTACCCCTACCAGCGGGTCGAGCTCGTCGAGCCCGACTGGACGCGGTTCCCCGGCTGGGCCGGCGTCACCGCGGAGGAGTGGGCCTCCGTGCAGTGGCAGCGTGCCCACTGCATCAAGAACGTCAAGCAGCTGCGCGAGCTCATGGGCGACCTGCTCGACGAGCGCTTCTACGCCGACCTCGAGCGCGACCAGGCCGAGCGGGCCACGATGTCGATGCTCGTGCCGCCGCAGATGATGAACACGATGGTCCCGACGTTCGAGCCTGCCGGCGCCGGCTCGATGACCGAGGCGTTCTACGCCGACCCGGTGCGCCACTACATGGTCCCGGTCTTCAGCGACCGCCGCACGGACTGGCCCTCGCACCCGCACGCGGCCCGCGACTCGCTGCACGAGCACGACATGTGGGCCACCGAGGGCCTCACCCACCGCTACCCCACCAAGGTCCTCGCCGAGCTGCTCCCGACCTGCCCGCAGTACTGCGGCCACTGCACCCGCATGGACCTCGTCGGCAACTCCACGCCGGTCATCGACAAGCTGAAGTTCGCCGGCAAGCCCAACGACCGCCTCGGCGACATGCTCGACTACCTGCGTCGCACCCCGTCGGTGCGCGACGTGGTCGTCTCCGGCGGCGACGTGGCCAACATGCCCTGGCCGCGCCTCGAGGCGTTCCTCATGTCGGTGCTCGAGGTGGAGAACATCCGCGACATCCGGCTCGCCACCAAGGCCCTCATCGGACTCCCCCAGCACTGGCTCCAGCCCGACGTGGTCGAGGGCGTCGCGCGCGTCGCTGCCGTCGCCCGTTCGCGTGGCGTCTCGCTGGCGATGCACACCCACGCCAACCACGCGAACTCCGTCACGCCGATCGTGGCCGAGGCCTCGCGGGCGATGCTCGACGCCGGCCTGCGCGACGTACGCAACCAGGGCGTGCTGCTCAACGGCGTCAACGCCGCCCCCGACGCGCTGCTCGACCTGTGCTTCCGCCTGCTCGACGGGGCGCAGATCATGCCCTACTACTTCTACATGTGCGACATGATCCCGTTCTCGGAGCACTGGCGGGTCTCGCTGGCCGACGCGCAGCGCCTGCAGCACCACATCATGGGCTACCTCCCCGGCTTCGCGACGCCGCGCATCGTGTGCGACGTGCCGTTCGTCGGCAAGCGCTGGGTGCACCAGAACGCCGACTACGACACCGAGCACGGCATCTCGTACTGGACGAAGAACTACCGCACCTCGATCGAGGCCGACGACGCCGAGGCCCTCTCGCGCCACTACGAGTACTACGACCCGATCCACACCCTCCCCGAGGCCGGCCAGCAGTGGTGGGAGGAGCACGGCCGCCTCGACGAGGCCTCCCTCAAGGCCGCCGAGATGGCCGAGGCCTCCCGCCGCACCGCCGCGCTCCAGGCCTACTGAGCTCGGTGGCTGCCCTCTCGTCAGTGACGTCCGCCTGTCCCCTTCAGTGATCCCCGGCCGACCGGGGATCACTGAACTTGTCGGCCCGTGCACGGCCTGACAAGTTCAGCGAGAGCCTGACAAGTGCTGCTCCTTCGCCCCCTGGACACCGCTGGACGTCCACAGGGGCGGGTGAGAGCGGCCAGTTCCACAGGGCGCGCCCGCACCGCTGGTGCCCCGGGGTGCAGCGCCACAACTGTGGAGCGCATGGAAGCACGACTACGAGCCCTGGTGGCTGAGCACGGGGTGTTCACGCGCAAGGAAGCCCTCGCCGCGGGCTACCA
>JAYSEC010000292.1:2858-4064 GCA_041914085.1 Nocardioides sp. | reverse complement strand
AAGAACAAGGTGGCCCCGCCGTTCAAGCAGGCCGAGTTCGACATCATGTACGGCAAGGGCATCAGCCGCGAGGGTGGCCTGATCGACGTCGGCGTCGAGGCGGGGATCATCCGCAAGGCCGGCGCCTGGTACACCTACGAGGGCGACCAGCTCGGCCAGGGCAAGGAGAACTCCCGCAACTTCCTGCGTGACAACCCCGACCTCGCCAACGAGATCGAGAAGCTGATCCTGGAGAAGCTGGGCGTCATCCCTGCCGTCGACAAGCCCGCCGACGACCTGAGCGACGAGCCCATCGGGGTCAATGACTTCTGAGCGCGAGACGCGTCCCGCCCCCGACTGGGTCGGTGACGTCGGCCTCGGCGTGCAGGCGTGGGTGGGGGAGACCCCACCCAGATCGGCCGGGGCGCGGTCGGGCGATCCCCGCAGCGCCGAGGGACGGGGTCCGGAGCACCGTTCCCGCGGCTCGTCCCGCAAGGGCGGCCGCGGGCGCACCCGCACCTGGGAGGAGCGCGAGGCCGCCCGGATCGCCCGCGAGGAGGCGGCGGCCGCGGAGGTCGAGGCCGACCCGGAGTCGGTGGCCCGCAAGATCCTGCTCGACACGCTGACCGGGCAGGCCCGCACTCGCCAGGAGCTCGCCGGCAAGCTCGCCAAGCGCGGGGTCCCCGACGAGCTCGCGGCCTCGCTGCTCGACCGGTTCACCGAGGTCGGGCTGATCGACGACGCCGCGTTCGCCCGGCAGTGGGTGGAGAGCCGGCACCGCAGCCGCGGCCTGGCGCCGCGCGCCCTCAAGCAGGAGCTGCGGCGCAAGGGGGTCGGCGACGACGACGCGGCCGAGGCCCTCGAGCAGATCGACGAGGCCGACCAGCGGCAGGCGGCCCGCGCGCTGGTCGACAGGAAGCTCCGCTCCATGCGCGGGCTCGACCCGCAGGTCGCCACCCGTCGGCTCGCCGGGCTGCTGGCCCGCAAGGGGTACGCCGCCGGGCTGGCCTTCTCCGTCGTCCGCGAGGCGCTCGCCGAGGCGGGCGCGGACGACGACCTGGGGGACCACCCGGACTTCTGACCGCCGTCTGATGGTCGGCCGCCGGCCGGGTCGCCGCCGGGTCGCCGCCTGGATCCGTCATCCGAAGGCGAACGGATGGGGTCGGGTTGGTATGACGGACCGCCAGCCCGACCGCCAGCCTGCCGGGTCGCCGCCCGGATCCGTCA
>JAYSEC010000292.1:0-2758 GCA_041914085.1 Nocardioides sp. | reverse complement strand
ATGACGGACCGCCAGCCCGACCGCCAGCCTGCCGGGTCGCCGCCCGGATCCGTCATCCGAAGGCGAACGGATGGGGTCGGGTTCGCATGACGGACCGCCAGCCTTCCGCCGGACGTTCGGTCTCTGGTGGGATGTCCCCGTGAGCAACGAGCGCGAGGTCCTCACCTACGAGCTGTTCGGCACGGCCACGCGCGAGCTGGCGCAGATGGTGGCCGACTCGGGCTTCCGGCCCGACATGATCCTCTCCATCGCCCGCGGTGGGCTCGGCCTCGGGATGGGGCTGGGCTACGCCCTGGCGGTGAAGAACCTCTCGGTGATCAACGTCGAGTTCTACACCGGTGTCGACCAGCGCCTCGACGTCCCGATCATGCTGCCGCCGACACCGGCGGCCGTCGACCTGTCGGGCCTCAGGGTGCTGATCGCCGACGACGTGGCCGACACCGGCCGCACCCTCGAGCTGGTCCACGAGTTCTGCGCCGGCACGGTCGCCGAGGCGCGCACGGTGGTCATCTACGAGAAGCCGCAGTCGGTCATCAAGCCCGACTACGCGTGGCGGCTGACCGAGCGGTGGATCGACTTCCCGTGGTCCGTGCTGCCGCCGGTGGTCGACCCGGACGCCCTCGCCCACTGACGTGCCCCTGCCTGAGCCCGGTGGTCCGCCGGCCCCGCACGTCGTCGTACGCCACGGAGGGCGCGAGCTGACCGGGACGGTGCTACCGGGGGAGTCGTGGGCCGCCGCGGCGGCCCGGGTCGCGGCGACGACCGGCGTCACGCCACTGGCCGAGGACCTCTCGGGCGCGGACCTGGTGTTCGTCGCGGACCCCGACCAGCGCATCGACCTGAGGGCCATGACGTACGGCGACCTGCCGGGCCTCACGCGCTGGCTGCAGGCCCCGCACGTGCGCCGGTGGTGGCGCCACGACGGCGAGCCGACGCGGGAGGCGGTCGAGGCGCGCTACGGCCCGCGCATCGACGGCCGCACCCCGACGCGGATGTGGGTGGTCGAGGTCAACGGCCGCTCGGTCGGCTTCGTCCAGGACTACCTCGTCCGCGACTACCCCGGCTTCGCCCTGCTGACGCCGGAGCCCGACGCGCTCGGGCTCGACTATGCGATCGGTGAGCCGCAGTGGGCCGGTCGGGGCCTGGGTGCGCGCGTGCTGTGGGCGTGGATGCTCGGCGCGCGGCACCGCCACCCGGAGGCGACGGCGTTCTTCGCTGCCCCGGAGCACACCAACCACCCGTCGTTGCGGGTCCTCGACAAGGCGGGCTTCACCCGGGGCACCTGGTTCGACGAGCCGCAGCGCGACGGCACCACGACGACGGCGGTCGGCTGCACGCTCGACGTGCTCCGCGTCCTCGGACCGGCCGAGGCGCACGGTGCGCCATGATGTGCCCATGACGACCCATGCGATCTCGCCGATCGCCGCCCACCTGCGCCTGCCCGCGGGGCCGGTCGACCTCGCCGCGATCGAGACCGACGCCGCCCCCGGCTTCGCCGGCGACAAGGCGGACGGCACGGCGAGCCTGCTCGCGATGGGCGAGGAGCTGGCGGACCTGCAGGAGCGGCTCTGGGCCCAGCGCACGGCCGGCTCGGAGCGTCGCGTGCTGCTCGTGCTGCAGGGGATGGACACCAGCGGCAAGGGCGGCGTGCTGCGGCACACCATCGGCCTCGTCGACCCGCAGGGCGTGCGGATCACGAGCTTCAAGGCGCCCACCGACGAGGAGCGTGCCCACGACTTCCTGTGGCGCATCGAGAAGGGCCTGCCGGCCGCCGGCTACCTCGGTGTCTTCGACCGCTCCCACTACGAGGACGTGCTGATCGCCCGCGTCCGCGGGTTCGCCGAGCCGGAGGAGATCGAGCGTCGCTACGGCGCCATCAACGACTTCGAGGCCAGGCTGGCCGACCAGGGCTTCTCGATCATCAAGTGCATGCTGCACATCAGTCCCGAGGAGCAGAAGGAGCGGCTCGCCGCGCGGCTGGCCGACCCGGAGAAGCACTGGAAGTACAACCCGGGGGACCTCGACGAGCGTGCGCGCTGGGCCGACTACCGCGAGGCCTACGAGATCGCGCTCGAGCGCACGAACACCGACGCGGCCCCCTGGCACGTCGTGCCGTCGGACAAGAAGTGGTTCCGCAACCTCGCCATCGGCCAGCTGCTGCTCGACACCCTCCGGGGCCTCGACCTGACCTGGCCCGAGGCCGACTTCGACGTCGCTGCGGAGCAGGAGCGGCTGGCCGCGGAGGCCCCCGTCCGGTGACGACCACGGCTCTCCCGCTCGTGACCGTCACGCGCTACGTCACGCCGCTGCGCGAGGGCGGCAGCCTGCCCGGCGTCGTCGAGGGCGACGACCTCGGCACCTACGTCTGCAAGTTCCGTGGCGCGGGCCAGGGCGCCAAGGTGCTGGTCGCCGAGGTGGTCGTCAGCGAGCTGGCCACCCGGCTCGGGCTGCGCACGCCGCGCCTCGTGGTCCTCGACCTCGACCCCGAGCTGGCCCGCTACGAGGCCGACGAGGAGGTGCAGGACCTGCTCAACGCGAGCGCCGGGCACAACCTCGGGATCGACTTCCTGCCGGGCGCGTTCGGCGTGGACGGGCAGGTGAGCGCCGCCGACGACGAGGGCGCACGCGTGCTGTGGCTCGACGCGTTCACCGCCAACGTCGACCGCTCGTGGCGCAACCCCAACCTGCTGGTCTGGCACGGCGACCTCTGGGTCATCGACCACGGTGCCTCCCTCTACTTCCACCACGGCTGGCGCTC
>JAYSEC010000291.1:0-4074 GCA_041914085.1 Nocardioides sp. | reverse complement strand
CCGTCGTCGGGGGTGACCACGACGACGCGGGCCTTGTCGGTCTCCTCGATCTTCACCCGACCGGCGGACTCCGAGATCGGGGTCCGGCCCTTGGGCGAGCGGGCCTCGAAGAGCTCCACCACGCGGGGCAGACCCTGCGTGATGTCGTCCGCGGAGGCCACACCACCGGTGTGGAAGGTACGCATGGTCAGCTGCGTGCCGGGCTCACCGATGGACTGGGCGGCGATGATGCCGACCGCCTCACCGATGTCGACCAGCTTGCCGGTGGCCAGCGAGCGGCCGTAGCACTTGGCGCAGGTGCCGGTGCGGGCGTCGCAGGTCAGGACCGAGCGGACCTTCACCTCGGTGACGCCGGCGGCCACGAGCTCGCCGATCTTGACGTCGCCGAGGTCCTCGCCGGCCGCAGCCAGCACCTCGCCCGTCTCCGGGTGGGTGATCTCGACGGCGGAGGCGCGGGCGTAGGCCGAGGTCTCCACGTGCTCGTCGTCGATCCGCTTGGGCAGGCCACGCTCGGTGCCGCAGTCGTCCTCACGGATGATGACGTCCTGCGAGACGTCCACCAGACGACGGGTCAGGTAACCCGAGTCGGCGGTGCGGAGCGCGGTGTCGGCCAGACCCTTGCGGGCACCGTGGGTCGAGATGAAGTACTCGAGCACCGAGAGGCCCTCGCGGAAGTTGGCCTTGATCGGGCGCGGGATGATCTCGCCCTTCGGGTTGGCCACCAGACCACGCATGGCCGCGACCTGCCGGATCTGGTTCATGTTTCCGGAGGCACCCGAGTCGACCATCATGTAGATCGGGTTCGTGCGGTCGAAGTTGGTCTCCATCGCACGACCGACCTCGGCGGCGGCCTGGGTCCACAGCTCGATGAGCTCCTGACGACGCTCGTCGTCGGTCATCACACCGCGCTCGTAGTTCTTCTGGACCTTCTCCGCCTGCGCCTCGTAGCGGGCCAGGATCTCGGCCTTGCTGTCGGGCGTGGTGACGTCGTCGATCGAGACGGTCACACCCGAGCGCGTGGCCCAGTGGAAGCCGGCGTCCTTGAGGGCGTCGAGCGACGCGGCGACCTGCACCTTGGTGTAGCGCTCGGCGAGGTCGTTGACGATCGCGCCGAGGCGCTTCTTGCCGACCTCCTCGTTGACGAACGGGTAGTCCGCGGGGAGCGTGTCGTTGAAGTACACCCGGCCCAGCGTCGTGTCGAGCTGGATCGCGGTCCGCTCCTCCCAGTCGGCACCGAGCTCGAGGTCGAGCGGCGGGACGACGTCGTCGAGGCGGATGCGGATCCGGCTCTGGAGGGTGATCTCCTTGCGGTCGAAGGCCATGATCGCCTCGGCCGGCGAGGAGAACACGCGACCCTCGCCCGGCTCGCCCTCGCGGTCGGCGGTCAGCCAGAACAGGCCGATGATCATGTCCTGCGAGGGCATGGTCACCGGACGGCCGTCCGACGGCTTGAGGATGTTGTTGGTCGACAGCATCAGGATGCGGGCCTCGGCCTGCGCCTCCGCGGACAGCGGGAGGTGGACGGCCATCTGGTCACCGTCGAAGTCGGCGTTGAACGCGCCGCACACGAGCGGGTGGATCTGGATGGCCTTGCCCTCGATCAGCTGCGGCTCGAAGGCCTGGATGCCGAGGCGGTGCAGGGTGGGCGCACGGTTGAGCAGCACGGGGTGCTCGGTGATGACCTCCTCGAGGACGTCCCACACGACCGGGCGCGCACGCTCGACCATCCGCTTGGCGGACTTGATGTTCTGCGCGTGCGACAGGTCGACGAGGCGCTTCATCACGAACGGCTTGAACAGCTCGAGCGCCATCTGCTTGGGCAGACCGCACTGGTGCAGCTTGAGCTGCGGGCCGGACACGATGACCGAACGGCCGGAGTAGTCGACGCGCTTGCCGAGCAGGTTCTGGCGGAAGCGACCCTGCTTGCCCTTGAGCATGTCGGAGAGCGACTTCAGCGGGCGGTTGCCGGGACCGGTGACGGGACGGCCGCGACGGCCGTTGTCGAAGAGGCTGTCGACGGCCTCCTGCAGCATCCGCTTCTCGTTGTTGACGATGATCTCGGGGGCACCGAGGTCGAGCAGTCGCTTGAGGCGGTTGTTGCGGTTGATGACGCGGCGGTAGAGGTCGTTCAGGTCGGAGGTGGCGAAGCGGCCACCGTCGAGCTGGACCATCGGACGCAGGTCCGGCGGGATCACCGGGACGGCGTCGAGCACCATGCCGATGGGCTGGTTGCCGGTCTTGCGGAAGGCGTCGACGACCTTGAGGCGCTTGAGGGCGCGGACCTTGCGCTGGCCCTTGCCGTTGGCGATCGTGTCGCGCAGCGACTCGACCTCGGCCTCGATGTCGAAGTCCTGGAGGCGCTTCTGGATCGCCGTGGCGCCCATGTGGCCCTCGAAGTACTTGCCGAACCACGTCTTCATCTCGCGGTAGAGGAGCTCGTCGCCGAGCAGGTCCTGCACCTTGAGGTTCTTGAACGTGTCCCAGACCTCCTCCAGCCGCGCGATCTCGCGGTTGGCACGGTCACGGAGCTGGTTCATCTCGCGGTCGGCACCGTCGCGCACCTTGCGCTTGGCGTCGGCCTTGGCACCCTCGGCCTCGAGGGTGGCGAGGTCCTCCTCGA
The DNA here is from genome assembly GCA_041914085.1 of Nocardioides sp. Taxonomy (GTDB): domain Bacteria; phylum Actinomycetota; class Actinomycetes; order Propionibacteriales; family Nocardioidaceae; genus Nocardioides. The sequence goes on along the minus strand of JAYSEC010000291.1, from coordinate 1,454 downwards.
GCTTCTTGGCGCGGTCCTCCACGGAGGTGTCGCGACGCTTCTCCAGGCGCTCGCGCTCCAGGCCGACCTTGTTCTCCAGGGACTCCATGTCGCGGTGACGGGCGTCCTCGTCGACCGAGGTGATCATGTAGGCGGCGAAGTAGATGACCTTCTCGAGGTCCTTCGGCGCCAGGTCGAGCAGGTAGCCCAGGCGCGACGGGACGCCCTTGAAGTACCAGATGTGGGTCACGGGAGCGGCGAGCTCGATGTGGCCCATGCGCTCACGGCGCACCTTGGAACGGGTCACCTCGACGCCGCAGCGCTCGCAGATGATGCCCTTGAAGCGCACGCGCTTGTACTTGCCGCAGTAGCACTCCCAGTCCCGGGTGGGACCGAAGATCTTCTCGCAGAAGAGGCCGTCACGCTCGGGCTTGAGCGTGCGGTAGTTGATGGTCTCCGGCTTCTTGACCTCGCCGTGGCTCCACGTGCGGATGTCGTCCGCAGTGGCCAGGCCGATCTGAAGCTGGTCGAAGAAGTTAACGTCGAGCACGTTGGCTGAGTCCTTCGTTAGTACGTGGTTTGAAAGCTGTTGACTGACTTTCCCGGGCCTGCGGCCTGTGCCACAGGCCCGGGGTCCCCGCGAAGTCTTCGAGCGAAGCGATGAAGACTTCGTGGGGTGGGTCAGACTTCTTCGACGGAGCTGGGCTCGCGGCGGGACAGGTCGATGCCGAGCTCCTCGGCCGCACGGAAGACGTCTTCCTCGGCGTCCTTGAGCTCGATCTGCGAACCGTCCTGGGACAGCACCTCCACGTTGAGGCAGAGGGACTGCATCTCCTTGACGAGCACCTTGAACGACTCGGGGATGCCCGAGTCGGGGATGTTCTCGCCCTTGACGATCGCCTCGTAGACCTTCACGCGGCCCGGCACGTCGTCGGACTTGATCGTCAGCAGCTCCTGGAGGGCGTAGGCGGCGCCGTAGGCCTCCATCGCCCAGACCTCCATCTCACCGAACCGCTGGCCACCGAACTGGGCCTTACCGCCCAGCGGCTGCTGCGTGATCATCGAGTAGGGGCCGGTCGAGCGGGCGTGGATCTTGTCGTCGACGAGGTGGTGGAGCTTCAGGATGTACATGTAGCCCACGGCCACCGGCTCCGGGAACGGCTCACCCGAGCGACCGTCGAAGAGGTTGGCCTTGCCGTCCTCCTTGACCATCCGCTCACCGTCACGGTTGGGCAGGGTCGAGCCGAGCAGACCGGTGATCTCGTCCTCGCGGGCACCGTCGAACACCGGGGTCGCGACCTTGGTGTCCGGGTCGGCCTTGTCGGCGCCGATGGCGATCAGGCGCTGCTTCCACTCGGCCTCGCCCTTCTCGCCGGACAGGTTGAGGTCCCAGCCCTGCTTGGCGAGCCAGCCGAGGTGGAGCTCGAGGATCTGGCCGATGTTCATACGACGCGGCACACCCAGCGGGTTGAGCA
>JAYSEC010000290.1:0-4103 GCA_041914085.1 Nocardioides sp. | reverse complement strand
GCCGGTTGAGGTGCGAGGAGCGCCAGCCCCTCTCGCCGGTTGAGGTGCGAGGAGCGCCCGCGACGAGCCTCGAAACCCACCATCCAGAAGGTTTCGAGGCTCGCTGCGCTCGCACCTCAACCATCGGGCCAGAGGGTTACGAGCTCGCTGCGCTCGCACCTCAACCGACAAGGGAGGGCTCGCTGCGCTCGCACCTCAACCACCGGAGGAGGTCAGCCGGCGTCGTACAACCAGGCGGCGGCGTAGGGGTCGAGCCGGACCGCCCCGTCGTGCAGCGCGGGCGGCGCACCCGTGAGGGCGTCGCGGAGCCCGTCGGTGTGCAGGCCCAGCCAGTGCAGGACGTCGGCCGCCACCCAGGCCTCCTCCCCGCTCGCGTTCGCCGCGGCGAGGAGGGGGCCTCGTGGGTGACGGCGCACGACCAGCAGCACCCGCGGGTCGCGCGGGTCCCACACCTCGGTGGGCGAGGCGGCGTGCAGGTGCGGCACCGAACGGCGTACGTCGACGAGGTGGCGCAGCCCGGCGACGATCCCGTGCGGGTCAGCGCCTGACTCCACCACCTGCCACGGCATGCGCGGCCGGTGCACCCAGCGGTTGTCGGCGGCGTGCGCCGGGTCGTCGGCCCAGCCGGTGTCGTTGGTCAGCCCGAGCTCGTCGCCCATCCAGATGACCGGGAGCCCGCCGAAGGAGAGCACCACGGCGTGCGCCAGCAGGATCCGCGCCGTCGCACCGGGGTCGCCGGCCTCGAGCCCGGCCAGCGACGCGAGCGACCCCGAGATCCTCCGGTCACCGGTCGCCTCGTTCTGCTGGAAGACCAGGCCGCGGGCCCACGAGCCGGGGAAGGCGCCGGAGTACCAGTCGGAGAGGAACCGGCGGTGCGCCGCGGGGTCGAGCCCGACGGCGCGCGCGTCCTCGTCGGAGATCGCCCAGCCGATGTCGTCGTGGCACCGGGCGTAGGTCACCCAGGCAGTGGTCGACGGCGGCTGCGGCAGCTGCTGGAGCGCACGGGTGGTGAGCGCGACGTCCGCGGTGGCGAGCATCGACCACACCTGGACCATCAACCCGTTGTGGTAGGCCAGGTCGCTCACCCGGCCCCGGTGGCGCCCGACGCCGAGGTAGGCCGGCAGGTCGGCCGGTCCGACGATCGCCTCGGCCTTGAACAGCACGGCGGGCGCCGCGATCCGGGCCACCGTGCGCAGAGCGCGGGTCAGCTCGTGCACCTCGGGCTGGTTCTGGCTGTCGGTGCCCAGGCGCTTCCAGATGAAGGCGATCGCGTCGAGGCGGAAGACCTCGACCCCGAGGTTGGCCAGGCCCAGGATGATGTCGGCGTACTCGCAGAGCACGGCGGGGTTCGACCAGTCGACGTCCCACTGGTAGTCGTTGAAGGTCGTCCACACCCAGCCGGCGAGCTCGTCGTCCCAGGTGAAGCTGCCCGGCGCGAAGTCGGGGAAGACCTCCGGGAGCGTCTCCTCGAAGGCGTCGGGCACCGAGCGGTCGTCGTAGACGTGGAAGTAGGCGCGCTTCTCCGGGTCGCCCGCGCGGGCGGCGACGGCCCACTCGTGCTCGCGCGCGACGTGGTTGAGCACCAGGTCCAGGCAGAGGCTGATCCCCTCGCCCCGCAGCGTGGTGGCGAGGTCGCGCAGGTCGTCGACCGTGCCGAGGTCGGCGCGCACCGACCGGTAGTCCATCACCGCGTAGCCACCGTCGTTGGGCGCCGGGCGCGGCGTCAGGAGCGGCATCAGGTGGAGGTAGCCGACGCCGAGGTCACGCAGGTACGACGCCCGCTCCCCCACCCCGGCCAGGGTGCCGGCGAAGCGGTCCGCGTAGGCGGCGTACCCCACCATCCCCGGCTGCTGGAACCAGTCGGGCGTGCGCAGCCGCTGCTCGTCGAGGGCGCGCAGCGCTGCCGGCCGGGCGTCGTGCGCGGCTCGCGCGATCGCGGCCAACCGCTCGGTGGTGGGCAGCGCCACCTCGGGACCGTAGACCCGCGCCAGGGTGTCCTGCAGGTCGGGCAGGACGGCGCGCAACCTGGACTCGAAGGCTTCCCCAGCGGCGGCGTCGGTGGCGGGCACGGCACTCAGTATGGCGACAGCCAGGTCCTTCGGTCACCGCGCCGGGCGGCCTACGCTGGGCGGTCGTGAGCTTCGACCCCACCGTTCGCCCGCGCGACCACTTCACGCCCCGGCGGGGCTGGCTCAACGATCCCAACGGGCTGGTCCACCACGACGGCGAGTACCACCTGTTCTTCCAGCACCACCCGCACGACCTGGTGCACGGCCCCATCTCCTGGGGGCATGCCGTCAGTGCGGACCTCGTCGACTGGACCGAGCTGCCGACCGCCCTGGTCGCGTCGGACGACGAGCACATGTGGTCGGGCAGCGTCGTCCACGACGCCACCAACAGCTCGGGCCTCGGGTCCGACGGGGTCGGTCCCCTCGTCGCGCTCTACACCAGCTTCGACCCCACCACGCTGCGGCAGGCGCAGTCGCTGGCGCACAGCAGCGACCGCGGCCGCACGTGGCTCCCGCACCCGGACAACCCCGTGCTCGACATCGGCTCCACCTCGTTCCGCGACCCCAAGGTCCACCGCGACGGCGACGGATGGACCATGGTCATCGTGCGCGCCGACGACCGGGTCGTCGACCTCTACCGCTCGCCGGACCTGCTCGGCTGGACGCACCACTCGTCGTTCGGCCCGGAGGGCTCGGTCGAGGGGGTGTGGGAGTGCCCCGACCTCGTGCGGGTGCCCGTGGAGGGCACGGACGAGGCGGCCGACGTGCTGCTGGTCAGCGTCTCGGCGGGTGCTCCGGCCGGCGGCTCGGGCATGCAGTACTTCGTCGGCGAGCTCACCGACGCCGGCTTCCGGTCGACCCAGCCGGCGAGGTGGTGCGACCACGGCGCGGACTGCTACGCGGCGATCTCCTACGCCGACGCCCCTGGCGGGCACCCCGTCGTGCAGGGCTGGATGAGCAACTGGCTGTACGCCGACACCATCCCGGCCGCGGACTTCCGCGGGTCGATGACGCTGGCCCGCCGCCTCGCCCTGCGCCCCGACGAGGACGGGCTCGCCCTGGTGCAGCGCCCGGTCGTGCGTCCGGGCGCGGTGACCTGCGAGGTCGTCGGGGCCGACGTCGACGGCGAGCAGGTCCTGCCCGTGGCGGCCCGGACGTGCCGGGTGGTGGTGGAGCTCGAGGGCGGCTCGGCCCAGCGGTTCGGGCTGCGGGTCCGGGTCGGTGCGGGCGAACGGACCACGGTCGTGGTCGACCCAGCGGCCCGGACGATCGCGCTCGACCGCACCGAGGCGGGCACGAGCCTGCACCCCGCCTTCGCCGCCGTGCACACCGCCCCGCTGCCCCCGCGCGACGTCGTACGGCTCGAGGTGGTGGTCGACGTGGCCTCGGTCGAGGTGTTCGCCGGCGACGGCGAGGTCGTCCTCACCGACCAGGTCCTGCCCGACCCGGGCAGCACCGGGCTCACGGTCTTCGCGGAGGGCGGCACGGCGCGCGTGCGCTCGCTCACGGTGCTCGAGTAGCACCGACGCAGGTGGTCGGGTAGCCGAGCGAGGAACGAGGGAGGCGTATCGAGACCCCATGTCGAGGGTCTCGATACGCCGCTACTCGACCACCTGTGGGTGATCAGGCGGAGAGGCGCTCCCCGGACTCGGTGTCGAACACGTGCACGTGCTCGGTGTCGGTCGTGACGTAGAGCGTCTCGCCCTTCTGGGGGTGGGTCCGGCCGGCGATGCGGACGATGACGTTGGAGGGCGTGCCCTCCACGTCGCAGGTGCCGTAGACGAAGCTGTCGGCACCGAGCTCCTCGACCACGGTCACGGTGACCGGCAGGCCGCCGTCGCCGTCGGAGACGAGCCGCCAGTTCTCGGGGCGCACGCCCACGGTGACCCGGCCGCTCATCTTCTTCTCCGCGGTGCGGTCGACGGGCACGTTGTAGCCGCCGACCTTGACCGTCCCGTCCTCGGCGGCCACGCCCTCGAGGAGGTTCATCTGCGGGGAGCCGATGAACCCGGCGACGAAGAGGTTGGCGGGCTTGTCGTAGAGCTTGAGCGGGGTGTCGACCTGCTGGAGGACGCCGAGCTTCATCACCGCGAC
>JAYSEC010000289.1:0-4133 GCA_041914085.1 Nocardioides sp. | reverse complement strand
GACGTGTCGGAGGTGGCGTCGTGAGCGTCGACCAGCGACTGCCCGTCGCGGGCCCCGCCGCCGTGCGCCGCTACGCCCGCGACCTCGCCCGTCGCCACCCGCGGATGCTCTGGTCCGCGCTCGCCCTCCACGTCCTGGCCGCCACGGCCGGCCTCGCCGCGCCACGCCTGCTCGGCGGCCTGGTGCAGGCGGTCGAGGACGGCACCAGCGTCTCCCACGTCGACCGCACCGCGATCGCGCTGGCGGGCTTCCTGCTCCTCCAGACGGTGCTGACCCGCTACGCGCGCTACCTCTCGCAGGCCCTCGGCGAGGAGGTGCTGGCGGAGCTGCGCGAGGACTTCGTCGGCAACGCCCTCGCGCTCCCGGTCGGGACGGTCGAGTCGGCCGGGTCCGGCGACCTGCTGACCCGCACCAGCCGCGACGTCGACCAGCTCAGCTGGTCGGTGCGCTGGGCGCTGCCCGAGTGGACGATCGCCGTGGTGACCGCGGTGCTGGTCTTCGGCGCCGCGCTCTCCGTCGGCTGGTGGGTGTTCCTCCCGTGCCTGCTCGCCCTGCCGCCCCTCGTCACCGGGCTGCGCTGGTACCTCCGCCGGGCCCGGCCGGGCTACGAGCGCGAGTCGGCGTCGTACAGCCAGATCACGACCACGCTCGCCGAGACCGTCGAGGGCGCCCGCACGGTCGAGGCGCTCGGCCTCGGCGCCGACCGGGTCGCCCGCTCCGACGCCGACTGCCGCGCGTCCTTCGAGGCGGAGCGCTACACGCTGCGGCTGCGCACGGTGTTCTTCCCGTCGATGGAGGTCGCCTACCTGCTGCCGGTGGTGGGGACGCTGCTGTTCGGCGGCTGGCTCTACACCCGTGGCGACGTGACGCTGGCCGAGGTGACCGCGGCGACGCTCTACGTCCAGATGCTCATCGACCCGGTCGACCGCATCGTGTCCATCCTCGACGAGCTGCAGATGGGCGCGGCCTCGCTCGCGCGGCTGCTCGGCGTGGCCGAGGTCCCGGACGACCGCTCCGTCAGCGGCGCGGTCCCGGTCGACGAGAAGCTCGACGCCGAGGACGTCCGGTTCTCCTACGTCGAGGGCCGCGACGTGCTGCACGGCGTGGACCTCGACGTCGGCGTCGGGGAGCGGATCGCCATGGTCGGCCCGTCCGGCGCCGGCAAGTCGACGCTCGGCCGCCTCCTCGCCGGCATCCACCCGCCGCGCACCGGCCGCGTCACGGTCGGCGACGTCGGCCTGGTCGAGCTGCCCCTCGACGACCTGCGCGGCCACGTCGCGCTCGTCACCCAGGAGCACCACGTCTTCGTCGGCACCCTGCGCGAGAACGTCGTGCTGGCCCGCCCGGGCTCGTCCGACGACGCCGTCCGCTCGGCACTCGCTGCCGTCGACGCGCTCGAGTGGGTCGACGGGCTGCCCGAGGGCCTCGACACCGTCGTCGGCTCCGGCGGGCGATCGCTCACGCCCGCGCAGGCGCAGCAGGTCGCCCTCGCGCGGCTGGTGCTCGCCGACCCGCACACCCTCGTGCTCGACGAGGCGACCTCGCTCATCGACCCGCGTGCCGCGCGCCACCTCGAGCGGTCGCTCGCGGCGGTCCTGGAGGGGCGGACGGTCATCGCGATCGCGCACCGGCTCTTCTCCGCCCACGACGCCGACCGCGTCGCCGTCGTCGAGGACGGCAGGATCTCCGAGCTCGGCTCCCACGACGACCTCGTCGCCGCCGGTGGCTCCTACGCCGCGCTCTGGGAGTCCTGGCACGGCAAGGGTTGATCAGCGGGGAAGGTCGTCCCTGACATGTCACAACGACCTTCCCACCTCGCACGCGGGGTCGGGGCACGCGCGTGGGGCGCCGTCCCAGCCGCGGCTGGCGAACACGTCTGCCAGGCGGGCAGCGGTCCGGCAGGGCGTGGCGAACACCTGCCGGTAGCGGATCCTCGGCGTGACCCAGCCGCGAGCCAGGTCATCGAGGTCCCGGTCGGCGTCCGCGTCACGCGCGTCCGCGTCGTCGTGCAGCTGGCCGTCCAGCTCGACGGCCAGGTCGAGGTCGGCCTGGGCGACGTCTCGGTACTGTGTTCCGGTCGGCGAGGACACCGGTGCCTGCCGAGAGGTGGGTTCAGGGAGACCGTGCGGCCGTACGACCCGGGTGAGGTAGCCGTGCTCGAGCACGCTGTGCGTGCCTCGATCGAGGTCACCGATCAGTTCCGTCAGCATCGAGCGACGGCGAAGACGGCCACGGCGCTCGATCTCCGTCCGCAGCCGGCTCGCGATCGTCCTGCGTGAGCCGACGAGCGAGGCCAGGGCCGAGATCGCAGCGAGGTCGTCTGGCGCTCGATGCGCCAGTTCCACCGCAGCGACCTCGACGCGGGTCCGCGGCGGCGACAGGTTCCAGTGAGCCTTGTCCTCGAGGCCTCGCACCCGGTGGACGCGTACCCCGGGGCGGGGCGTGACACGGCGGGTCCAGTCCACGGCGACGTCGATCGGACCGTGTGGCGCGGGGCTCTTGCCCGGCTGGTGGAGCGCGGACTCGAGGTGCAACGCCGACCGACCGGCGTACAGCACCGCGGCCCAGCTCCGCTGCGACCAGGTCGGTGCGCCGGTGTGCGCGAGGTAGACCCCTGGGTGGACCACGACCAGGGCTCGCCGACGCAGGAGGGTGTCGATCCGCGCCTGCGTGACCTCCGCCGCGAGGAGCTGACGGCGCGTGACCACGCCGTCCTGGCGGGCGAGGAGGTCGGCAACGTCGTCGAGGGACATGGCGTACGCCTGCCCCGGCAGCCTCGCACTCATGCGGCCTCGCGAACGACTGTGGACAACTCAGCGGGGAAGGTCGTCCTCGACATGTCACGAGCACCTTCCCCATCACGGTTCGGTGACGAGCCTTCCGCGGCGGCGAGGCGCGCCTCCATGCTCGGCGCATGACGAGACGGGGGTACGTCGCCGCGGGGCTGGGCGCGCTCGTGCTGGTCCTCGTCGCCCTCACTGTCGTGCCGCGGGTGCTGGAGAGCGACGGCGACGCGGTGGTGGAGCCGTTCTCCGCCGAGGACTACTACCGGGTCGACGGCCCGCTGACCTGTGACACCGAGGTCAAGGAGGTGCCGGCCCTCCCGCTCGAGGCCGAGCCGATGGCGCTGCTGGTCTGCGCGGACCCGGACGGATCGATGCCGTGGACCGCGCCTGCCGATCTGGTGAAGGGTGATCTCTCCGACCTTGTCGACGTGTTGTCGGACCTCGAGCCCACGCCAGACGAGCCCTATGACTGCACCTTCCAGGGCGGACCGGGCTACGACCTGCTCCTCCGCTTCTCCCGGGGCAGGTACGCCCGCATCCACGGCGACACCGGCGGCTGCGGCGTGGTCTCCACCGCGGCGCGCGACTACTTCGGGGCGGACGAGGTCCTCGATGCTGCCCTGACCCTCGTCGAGACTCAACGGAGCGCACGCCCGGCGCCGACGGCCCTCACGGCTCGGCCCCGCTGCCCCGAGCTCGTGGACGGCCTCGGTCCGGCCGTCTCGTTGACGGGCGAGATGACAGACGTCGTGGTCGCGGTCTCCTGCTGGCGGCCCGACGCAAAGGAGGTCGGCGCGTGGCGCGGCCCGGTGCCGATCGCCCGGCGGGACCTCCGCCCCCTCCTGCGCGACCTCGCGCGGGCCGATGACCGGCCCGCCACCACGCTGGTCGGGATCGACTGCCCGGGTGGCCACAGGACGCTCTACCACCAGGTCCTCCTGGGCCGCACCGCCTGGGGCGACCTGGTCGCCATGTACGGCCAGTGCCACGAGTTCTCCGTCCCGGCACCGCGTCTCCATCCCTCGGAGGTGCCTCTCGTCTGGCACCCGTCGCCCCGCGCAGAGCGGATCCTCGACCGCCTGCGCCGCTGACGACGTACACGTGCCTGTCGGACACTGCCCGGCGTCGGCGCAGACCCGACCACCCTTGCCATCGTGACAGTGACACTGTCACGATTGCGGCATGCGTCTCGCCACCCTCCTGATGTACGACGGCAACCCCCGCAGCGCGGCCGACCAGGTGGTCGCCCTGGAGAAAGCGGGCCTCGACAGCGTGTGGGTGGCAGAGGCCTACGGCTTCGACTCCCCCACGCTGATGGGCTACCTCGCGGCGAAGACCGAGACCGTG
>JAYSEC010000288.1:0-4141 GCA_041914085.1 Nocardioides sp. | reverse complement strand
ACGGCGTACCCGCCGTTGTAGAGGATCCCGGGCAGGAAGTAGGCGAGCGCCTGGTCCTGCTCCGAGCCGCCCGCGGCGGCCGAGCGGTGCACGAAGAACCAGCCGATGCCGATGCCGAAGAGCGCGTTCACGACGAACTGCACGGTGGAGCGCTGCACGAGCCGCACCACCAGCAGGACGAGGGCCGCCCCGATGCTGACGGCGAGGGCGGTGTTGAGGTCGCGCAGGGAGAGCCAGGTGGCGGTGAAGAGGATCGTCGGCACGGCCGCCTCCGCCATGCCGCGGCGCCCGCCGAGCGCCTTGGCGAGCTGCTGGCGCACCACGGCCTCGACCGTCTCGGTCTCCACCTTCTGCGACTGCTCGGTCACGGGCGGAGCTCGTAGCGCGGGTTGAACATGAGCGGCACGCCGCCCTGCCGGCCGATGCAGCCCTCGACCGTCACCGATCGGCCCGGGTCGACCCCGGTGATCCGCCGGCGGCCGAGCCACACGACGGTGATCACGCCGGAGCCGTCGTCGAGCTCGGCCTCCAGGGCGGGGACGCCGCCGCGGGGACGCAGGGTCACCGTGCGGAGGACGCCGTTGACGACGACGTGCTCGCGCTCAGGGGCGTCGGCGATGGCGACGGCCTCGGTGCTGGTGTGGGACTGCCGCAGGTCACGCTGGTGCTGGTCCTGGCTGTCGGCCCACTTGGAGATGACCTGGCGCAGCCTGCTCTTCTCGCCCACCGCTCACCTCACTCGGCGCGCGTCGTCCGGCAACCGCACCGGGAGCGGCTCACCGACGGGCATCGCGGCCTCCCCGCGGCGCACGACGACCTGGGCGAGTGCGTCCTCCCACTCGGAGGTGGCGTCCGGGTCGATCGCGGGGCGGCCGAGGAAGGAGGCGCGCAGCATCCACCGGTCGCCGTTGATGCCGACGATCCGGGACGGCTGAGTGGCGGTCGTCCCGTCGGGTCGCTGGACCGGCATCTGGCACACCAGCTCGGTGCCCCAGCGGCCCTCGCGCTCGGTGGCGTGACCGCCGCGGCGGGTGAGGTCCTCGGCGATCTGTGGCCGCACGTCGGCCCAGAGGTCGCCGTTGCGGGGGGCCGCGAAGGCCTGGAACTCGCACGCGCCATCGGAGCCGGCGAGCATCACGGCCCGGACCTGGCCGGTGCTCTCGTCGACCTGGAGCCGCAGCTCGCGGTCGGCGATGGCGGGCACGAGGACGGAACCGAGGTCGGCGCGCTCGACGCCGTCGCCCTCGACCTGCGACACGTCGAACGGGCCGGTCCTCTCGTCGGTCGCCTCGGGTGCGGCGTCGGGGGTGGCCCCGGCGGCCGTCTCGTCGCCCGGCTGGGCGGCCTCGTCCGACTTGCGACGGAACCTCACGTCAACACTCCTTCGTCACGACCGGTTCAGGAACGCGAACCGGTACCTGTAGAACCGTAGCCCCCGTCGCCCCGGGACGACTCCGGCAGCACCCCCACCTCCACGAAACGGGCGCGCTCGTAGCGCTGGATGACCAGCTGGGCGATGCGGTCGCCGCGGCTGAGGGTCACCGGCTCGACCGGGTCGTGGTTGATCAGGAGGACCTTGATCTCCCCCCGGTAGCCGGCGTCGACCGTGCCGGGGGTGTTCACGATGGACAGGCCGTGGCGCGCGGCGAGACCCGACCGCGGGTGCACGAGCGCGACGAAGCCGTCCGGCAGCGCGATCGAAATGCCCGTCGGCACGAGGGCCCGCTCCCCCGGGCCGAGCGTCACGTCCACGGTCGTGTGCAGGTCGGCACCCGCGTCACCCGGGTGGGAGTACGACGGCAGCGGCAGGTCGGGGTCGAGCCGGACGACGGCGACGTCGAGGTCGGGCCCTCGGTCGGTCGCGTGGTCGGGCTCGCGGTCGGCCGCGGGGCTGGTCGCACGCTCGGCGTGGCCGTGGGGGTGGAGGTCGTGGTCGGGCACGAAGACTGAATCTATAGGCTCTGCGCCGTGGACTACGCCGAACGCCTCACCGTCCCGCTGCGCTGGTGGGCGCAGGGCACGATGCTCGTGGCGTCGCTGTGGCTGGCCGTCCTGGCCGCCACGCCCGGCGTCATCGCCTGGTCGGTCACCTTCGGGGCACTGGCCCTCATGGTGGCGCTGTTCGTGGGCTACGGCCGCGCCCGGGTCGGCGTCGAGGACGGCCAGCTGCGTGCCGGGCGTGCCCACATCCCGCTCGAGCACGTCGGCGACGTGGCCCCGCTCGACGCCGAGGGGTTGCGCCGCCAGGCCGGGGTCGACGCGGACGCCCGGGCGTACCTCCTGCTGCGGCCCTACCTCAAGCGCGGGGTGAAGGTCGACATCGCCGACCCGGCCGACCCGACGCCGTACTGGCTCATCAGCTGCAAGCGACCCGACCGGCTCGTCTCAGCCCTAGAGGCGTCCCGGGCCCGCTGAGCGGCTCGGTAGGGTGGCCGGCATGGCCTCCACGGACTCGAACAGCAAGTTCTACTCGGCGTTCTCGCTCGCCGCTGCGCTCGGTGCGGCGGCCGTGGTGAAGAAGGGGCTCAACACCTCCTGGCGCGCGGCCACCGGCAAGAACCCGCCCGCCAACCCCGCCGACCCGGACGTGAGCATCGCCGAGGCCGTCCTCTGGGCCGCCGTCAGCGGCACCCTGATCGGCGTGGCCCGGATGCTGGCCGCCCGTCGCGCGGCCCACTACTACGCCAGGTCGACCGGCCACCTGCCCCCGCAGCTCCAGAAGGACAACCAGGACGCCGACAAGGCCCCCGCCGCGCAGTCCTGACACCAGCTCTCTCGCTGTCGAGCCCGTGTCCTCGCCGGTGAGTCTCCGAGCGACTCAACGCCCACGGCCGACGTACATCCTCGCCCCTCGGCCTTGAGTCTCTGGGCGACTCACGGTCGAGACGACCAGCCCCGGCGGCCCGCGCTCGGCCTTGAGTCTCTGGGCGACTCACCGGCGAGGGGACGAGGGCCTGCGGCTGGGGCACGCGTCCCTGCGCCGCGGCCGCCCACCGGGACTCGTGGGCCAGCAGGCGTCCACAGGTGGGGCGCCGACGCCGTTGCGCGGGCGCATGTGGACGACAGCGGCCGAGTGTCGGCCGGATCGCGTCGGATGGTCGTACGACGACCCGACCGGGGTGCCGAGGAAAGGGCGAGATGAGCGAGAAGGCGACGTGGGACTGCTTGGCCAACTGGACCGAGGCGGAGCGGGAGTGGTGGTGGATGGGGCCGTTCGCCGGCGGGGTGGAGGGGCTCGTACGCCGGATCCGCCGGATCCTCGACGTGTCCCAGCGAGGCCTGGCCGGGATCCTCGGGGTCTCCCAGTCGGTCGTCGCGCGGTGGGAGACCGGGCGGACCAGTCCGCGCGTCGACGTGATGGAGCGGATGCTGCAGCTGGCCCGGGTCAGGGTGAGGCTGGAGGAGGAGGACACCGGCAAGGAGGTCCGTCCGATGCGGGCAGACGGGGCGCGCAAGCACGGTGGCAGCAGGTTCCCCGCACACACCGACCTGCGGGCGACCGGCTGGTGGGTGCCCCGGGCGCTGCGGGACATGACGACGGTGGAGAGCCTGGTCGCGCGGGACCGGTCGCGGGCGGCCCGCGACCCCTCCATCCGCTACCGGGTCAGTCCCTACCACAAGCGCATCGAGCGCGCGGTGTTCGGCGTCCCGGACGACCATCCTGCGGTCCACCAGCTCGCGGCAGAGTCGGAGCACCTCGACGAGGTGCGGGAGGCGAGGCTACGACCACGTCGGGCCACCCAGGCCTCGGCTCCACGACCCAGGGCGACGAGCGGCACCGGGACATGACACAGCGCCCGCCCTCGTGCGAGGGACGGGCGCTGGACCTGATCGAGGTGGTGCCTGCTCAGATGCAGTCGCGGCAGATGAGCTTCTTCTCGTCTGCGAGCTGCGACCGGTGGTGGACCAGGAAGCAGCTCATGCAGGTGAACTCGTCGTCCTGTCGCGGCATGACCTCCACGGCGAGCTCTTCGTGCGAGAGGTCGGCGCCGGGGAGCTCGAAGGACTCAGCGGCCTCGGTCTCGTCCTCGTCGACCTTGCCGGAGTTCTTGTCGTGGCGTCGGGCCTTGAGCTCCTCGATGCTCTCCTCGCTCTGGTCCTCCTCGGACTTGCGTGGTGCGTCGTAGTCGGTGGCCATCGG
>JAYSEC010000287.1:0-4149 GCA_041914085.1 Nocardioides sp. | reverse complement strand
GGCGACGAGCTGATCGAGAAGGTCGCCGGCGGCTGGCTCGACTTCGACGCCGTCGTGGCCACCCCCGACATGATGGGCAAGGTCGGCCGCCTCGGTCGCGTCCTCGGCCCCCGCTCGCTCATGCCGAACCCGAAGACCGGCACCGTGACGCCCGACGTCGCCAAGGCCGTCTCCGACATCAAGGGCGGCAAGATCGAGTTCCGCGTGGACCGTCACGCCAACCTGCACTTCATCATCGGCAAGGCGTCCTTCTCCGAGGTCCAGCTCGCGGAGAACTACGCCGCCGCGCTCGAGGAGGTGCTGCGTCTCAAGCCGGCCAGCTCGAAGGGCCGCTACATCAAGAAGGTCACCGTCTCGACGACGATGGGCCCCGGCATCCAGGTCGACCCCAACCGCGTCAAGAACGTCGCCTCCGAGGACGAGGCCGTCCAGGCCTGATCCACCGGCAGCAGCCGCATCGGCCCGGTCGCCCCGCAAGGGGTGGCCGGGCCGATCCGCATCTCGGGACGCTGACGTCGTTTCGCTGAGGGGCCATCGGGTAGGAAGGCCCTGCACGCTTCCCGATCGGCCGCCCGGCCGCACCGCCCGTACGCCAGCACCAGGAGACTCCATGCGCGTCACGTCCCTCGCCCGCCGACTCGGCTCCGCCGCCCTGGTCCTGAGCGTGGGTGTCGGCCTCGCGGCCTGCAGCGACGACTCCTCGGGGTCCGACTCCTCCAGCTCCGCGACCGACAGCGGCGCCGATGAGGCATCCGAGGGCGCGGAGGAGAGCGAGGAGACCGAGGCCGAGGAGGCGGACGCGCCCACCGAGCTCGACGCCGCGGGCTTCTACCCTGCCGTCATGGAGGCGATGCGCGAGGCGGAGACCTTCACCTTCCAGACCGTGTCGGAGTCCGGCGGCCAGTCGCAGACGATGGAGGGCCAGGCCCGGTTCGGCGACGACGGGGTCGAGATGAAGGCGTCCAGCACGGGCGCCCAGCCGATGGAGCTGATCCTCATCGACCAGGCCATGTACCTCAAGTCCGCCGACCTCGGCACCGGCGACAAGTGGCTCAAGGTCGACCTCAGCGACCCGAACTCGCTGTTCGGCATGATCGGCAAGGCCACCGACCCGGAGGTCATGTTCAAGGCCATGGAGGCGCCCAAGAAGCTCGAGCTCGTCGGCACCGAGGAGGTCGACGGGGTGGAGACCAACCACTACCGGATCACCCTGGACCCGACGAAGTACCTCGAGGCGATGGAGTTCCCGGCCGCGATGGCCGACATGATGCCCAAGGAGCTCGTCACCGAGATGTGGGTGGACGGCGACGACCTGCCGCGCAAGTTCTCCCAGTCGCTCGAGGTGCCCGCGATGGGCGGCGGCAAGCCGACCTCCACCTCCAGCGAGGGCACCTACTCCGACTTCGGCACCGACGTCGAGATCGAGGCCCCGCCGGCCGACCAGGTCACCGAGGACATGTTCCCCGGCGCCGCCTGAGCCCGGCCCAGCACGTCGTCCGCGATCGGCGGGCGGGTCACTCCCGGAAGACCCGCTCGTCGATCAGCTGCTCCTTGACCTCGAAGCCCTCGGGCTCGTAGCGGCCCTGGTCGAAGCGCGTGCGGAACTGCAGCGTGACCCCGTCACGGCCGAAGCGGTTCTTCTCCACCGTCAGCACGGCGTAGTCCTTGAACCGCTCGGCGTTGGTGAGGTCGTAGGTCAGGTGGTGGCGCGCGACGATGTCGTACTTGTTGTTGAGCACCATCACCACGTCGGCCTCGTACGCCAGCGCGCTCGAGCCGCGCAGGTCGCTCGCCCGCATCCGCTTGCCGGTGCGCAGGGCGTCCTTGTCGGCCGCGGCGATGGCCAGGATCGGCGCGCTGATGTCGATCGCGAGGTCCTTGAGGCCCTCCACGATCTCGGTGGAGCGGGTCTCCTCGTCGAGGTGCGTGGACTTCACCTTCTGGAGGTAGTCCACGACCACCAGCGGGGTGGTGCCGGCGTGCTGGCGCACCGCGTCGATCGCCGACTGGATCGCGGCCAGGTCGGTGCGGGTGCCGGTGGAGCGGTGCACGAAGAGGTGCTCGGAGTAGTGCTCGACCCGCTTGAGCGCGTCGACGCCGGAGGGCACCGACTCCAGCCGGTGCTCGAGGGAGCTGACCCACAGGTCGTCGAAGATCGACCGGATGCTGTTGACCCGCACCTGGTCGGACTCGTCGAGCTCGCCGGCCTCCATCGCGATGAGCTTCTGCGTGAGGTCCTCGGCGTCGTGCTCGTAGGAGAAGTAGAGGACGGGGCGGCCGGTGGCGGCGTTGTTGCGGGCCATCTGCAGCGCGAAGGTCGACTTGCCGAGACCCTGCGGGCCGGCGAGCAGGAGGAGCGAGCCCGCGCGCATGCCGCCACCGATGAGCGGGTCGAGCCCGGCGAAGCCGGTCTTCCAGACCCGTCCGGCGGCGTTGCGTCCGGTGAGCATGCGTTCGTCGCTGCGGGCCAGGGAGGCCCCGACGGTCATGAGCTGGTGATCCACGCCGACCATGGTCCCAGCGATGCACCTCCGCGGCAGGCGAATGCGGGGTTTGCCGGGTGCGGTGCACCGATTTGGCCGGCTCGACGCAAGCGCGTACTGTTCCTTCTCGAAACCAGAGACCGCAGGTTGTCATGGGCTCCACGTCCGTGACCGAAGGTCCGCAGCAGCGGGCGGCCGGCGCAGGTGACAGAGCAGCGGCACCCGCCGCATCCACGCCCTGAGCCTGTGCTCAGGGCGTTCGTCGTCTGTGGGCCCGACGCCGGTGGTCAACCCCGGAAGGAGACCCATGGCGCGGCCAGAGAAGACTGCCGCCGTTGCAGAGATCGTTGAGTCCTTCAACGACTCCGCCGGCGCTGTGCTGACCGAGTACCGCGGGCTCACCGTGAAGCAGCTGCAGGACCTGCGGCGCTCCCTCGGCGAGAACGCCAACTACGCCGTGGTCAAGAACACGCTGGCCAAGATCGCCGCCTCCGAGGCCGGCATCGAAGGCTTCGACGACCTGCTCAACGGCCCCACCGCCATCGCCTTCATCAATGGAGACGTGGTCGAGGCCGCCAAGGGTCTGCGTGACTTTGCCAAGGCGAACCCCGCCCTTGTCATCAAGGGTGGAGTCCTGGACGGCAAGCCGCTCGACGCGTCCGAGGTGGCCAAGCTGGCCGACCTCGAGTCGCGCGAGGTGCTGATGGGCAAGCTGGCGGGCGCGATGCTCGCGAGCCTCTCCCAGGCCGTCTACCTGCTCAACGCGCCGATCGCCCAGGCCGCCCGTCTCGCGGGTGCGCTCCAGGCCAAGGCCGAGCAGGACCCCTCGATCCTCGCAGGTGGTGCCGGCACGCCGGCCGCTGCCGAGGACGCCCCGGCGGAGGAGGCCACCTCTGCGGAGGCCGCCGAGCCCGAGGCGACCGACGAGGCTGCCGAGCCGGCCGCCGAGTCGACCGACGCCTGACCAGGCCGACGTACACCACCTGAAACCCGGTACGGCGCACCACCGCGCTCGTGCCACACACGGAAGGAACCGCCACCATGGCGAAGCTCAGCACCGACGAGCTCCTTGACGCGTTCAAGGAGATGACCCTGATCGAGCTCTCCGAGTTCGTCAAGCAGTTCGAGGACACCTTCGGCGTGACCGCCGCCGCCCCCGTCGCCATGGCTGCCGCCCCGGCCGCCGGTGGCGCTGCCGGTGGCGACGCCGCCGCCGCGGAGGAGAAGGACGACTTCGAGGTCGTCCTCGAGGCCGCCGGCGACAAGAAGATCAACGTCATCAAGGAGGTGCGCGCCCTGACCTCCCTCGGTCTGAAGGAGGCCAAGGACCTCGTCGAGGCCGCCCCCAAGACGATCCTCGAGAACGCCAACAAGGAGACCGCGGACAAGGCGAAGGAGGCCCTCGAGGCCGCCGGCGCCACCGTCACCGTCAAGTGACTCCTCGCTGACCCCCGGGTCAGCACCCGCTGCTGACGCAGCACCCGTCGAAGGGCGGTCACCCGCAAGGGTGGCCGCCCTTCGTCCTTTACCTCCACGTGCGTGACGAGCATCTCCACCGACCCGTAACCTCTCGCGGGCCGACGCGTTGTCTACCCAGGAGTAGCGCGGAGGGAGCCGCGTGGCTCGGGGCCATACGGCAGGAGGGTGCACATGGGTGTCGAGATCA
>JAYSEC010000286.1:0-4150 GCA_041914085.1 Nocardioides sp. | reverse complement strand
ATCTGTGGATGGGTCCTGGTTTGCGACACGGGCCCTGGGGGCCCTGCTCAACCGGCGGCCCGGCCCCGCCGGTTGAGCAGCGAGCGTGTCGACACCAAGGCTCGACCAGCGGAGGGTCAGGGGATGAGGACGCCCGGGTTGAGGATCCCCGAGGGGTCGAGCTCGGCCTTGACGGCGCGGAGGATGCGGACGCCGACCTCACCGATCTCCTGCGCGAACCAGGGCTTGTGGTCGGTGCCCACCGCGTGGTGGTGGGTGATGGTCGCGCCCGCGGCGATCATCGCGTCGCTCGCGGCGGCCTTGGCGACCTGCCACTGCGCGATCGGGTCCTCGCCCTGGCGGGCGGCGACGGTGAAGTAGAGCGAGCAGCCCGTCTCGTAGACGTGCGAGACGTGGCAGAGCACGAGCGAGCCCTCGCCGAGCGCGGACTGCAGCGCGGCCCTGACGTCGTCGTACAGCCGGCGTCGGTTCGACCAGAAGGTCGCGGTCTCGAGCGTCTCGACGAGCACCCCGTGGTCGAGCAGGGAGTCGCGGAGGTACGGCGCGTGGTAGCGGCCCTGCACCCACTTCTCCCCCGGCTCGGTCCCGAGCGGCGTGCCACCGAGGTCGGTGAGGACGGCGGTGACGGCGGCCTGCCGCGACGCGACCTGGGAGGGGGTGCCCTCGTAGCCGGTGATCATCAGGCAGCCCGGGTCGTCGGCGCCGCCGATGGACGAGGGGTCGGCCAGGTTGATCGCGGTCTCGGACTCGTCGGAGAGCCGGATGACGGTGGGCAGCAGCCCGGACTGCGCCAGGGTGCGCATGGCGTCGGCGCCGGCGTCGAAGGACGGCCACCGCCAACCCTCGTACGACGTCAACTCGGGGAGGCGGCGTACGCGCACCGTGACGGAGGTGATGACGCCGAAGGCGCCCTCCGAGCCGAGGAGCAGCTGGCGCAGGTCGGGGCCGGCGGCGTTCGCCGGCGCGGACCCGAGGTCGAGCGAGCCGGTCGGCGTCGCCGCGGTGAGACCGACGACCATGGCGTCGAAGCGGCCGTAGCCGGCGCTCGACTGGCCGCTGGAACGGGTGGCGGCGAAGCCCCCGACCGAGGCGTGCTCGAACGACTGCGGGTGGTGGCCGAGCACCAGGCCGTGCTCGGCGAGCAGCGCCTCGGCCTCGGGCCCGCGGAGGCCGGGCTCGAGGGTCGCGGTCATCGAGACCTCGTCGACGGCGAGCAGCCGCTTCATCCGCACCAGGTCGAGGCTGACCAGGCCGGCGAAGCCGTCGCGGCGCGCGGCGAGGCCACCGGTCACGCAGGTGCCGCCACCGAACGGCACGACCGCCACGCGGTGCCGGTCCGCCCAGGCCAGCACCGCGACCACCTCGGCGTGCCCCCTCGGCCGCACCACTGCGTCGGGGGCGTCGAGCAGGTCGCCCGCCCGCGCGCGGAGCAGGTCGGGTGTCGACTTGCCGCGGGTGCGGAGGGTGCGGGCCTCGTCGTCGGTGCGCACGTGCTCGACTCCCACGACGGCACGCAGCTCGTCGAGCAGCACGTCGTCGAGGGCGGGCGGGGGTGGCACCGCCCCGGCGACGGCGGGGCGGTCCTGCAGCCCGAAGGCGAGCTCGACCAGGCCGCGCGCGGAGTCGGGCAGGTCGGCGGCGGCCGCGGGGTCGCCCCAGCGCTGGGGGTGCATCTCGACGGTGGGCTCGAACGGCGTCATGCGTTACAGTGTGACACATGTCGTCACTTCGTCACATCCCTGACGCGCGGCTCGACGGCTACCTCGACGCCGCGCGCGACTGCATCCTCGACGTCGGCTGGCGCCGTACGACGCTGACCGAGGTGGCCAGGCGCGCCTCGGTGTCACGGATGACGATCTACCGAGCGTGGTCCGACATGGGCTCCCTGCTCGGCGACCTGATGACGCGGGAGTGGGTCGGCATCGCCGCCGCCACCCGGGTCGCCGCCGCCGACACCACGACCCCGGCCGGCATCGCCGCGGCCGCGCTCAGCACGGTGCGCGCCCTGCGCGACAACGAGCTGTTCGTCCGGATCGTCGAGCTCGACCCGGACCTGATGCTGCCCTATCTCCTGGCGCGACGCGGGCGCTCGCAGGAGGCGCTCATCGAGATCCTCGCCTCCGAGATCGAGAGCGGGCAGGCCTCCGGCGCCATCCGGTCCGGGGACCCCACCGCGATGGCGCGCGCACTGACGCTCGCCGGCCATGGCTTCGTCTTCTCCGCGCTGACGATGGTCGACGCCGACGTCTCCCTGGACGACCTCGACGCGGAGTACGTCCGGCTCGTCACCCGGACCCTGGAGCCGTGATGGGGCCCGGACGCCGGATCACCGCGGGCCTCGCCGACGTCCCCACGCAGGTCGACGTCGTGGTCGTGGGCCTGGGCATCACCGGCGCCGGCGTGGCCCTCGACGCGGTGACCCGCGGCCTGTCGGTGCTCGCCGTCGACGCGCACGACCTCGCCTTCGGCACCTCGCGCTGGTCCTCCAAGCTCGTGCACGGCGGCCTGCGCTACCTCGCCCAGGGCCAGCTCGGGATCGCCCACGAGAGCGCCGTGGAGCGCGGCATCCTGATGGACGTCACCGCCCCGCACCTCGTGCGTCCCCTCCCGATGCTGACGCCGGTGAACGACGCCATGCCCCGCAGCCGTACGACGCTCACCCGGGCCGGCCTGCACGGTGGCGACCTGCTGCGCCGGGCGGCGCGCACACCCGCGCGGACCCTTCCCCGACCCCGGCGGCTCAATGCGACCGAGGCGCTCGACCTCGCCCCCGCACTGCGGGCGGAGACCCTCAGGGGCGGGTACCTCTCCTGGGACGGCCAGCTCGAGGACGACGCCCGGCTGGTGACGACCGTGGCCCGCACCGCGGCGTCGTACGGCGCCGAGGTCCGCACGCGGGCCCGCGTCACGTCGGCGACCGGTACGACGGTGGACCTCCGCGACGAGCTCACCGGCCGGTCGTGCCGGGTCCGCGCCCGGGCGGTCGTCAACGCCACCGGGGTGTGGGCCGGCGACCTCGACGACCAGGTGCGGCTGCGACCGAGCCGGGGCACGCACCTCGTCCTGCGCAGCTCGTCCCTGGCCGGGACCCGGGTCGCGGTGATGGTGCCGATCCCGGGGTCGCGGGCGCGCTTCGCGATGGTGCTGCCGCAGCCCGACGGCACCCACTACGTCGGACTGACCGACGAGCCGGTGACCGGACCCGTCCCGGACGTGCCGACGCCGAGCGAGTCGGAGATCGACTTCCTGCTCGGGGTCGTCGCGTCGGCCTTCGGCGTCCCACCGACCCGGGCCGACGTGGTCGGGGCCTTCGCCGGGCTGCGCCCGCTGCTGGAGGTCGCCGGCACCGACGAGACCTCCGACCTGTCGCGCCGCCACGCCGTCCTGACCTCGCGCACGGCTGTGACGACGGTCGTGGGCGGCAAGCTCACGACCTACCGCCGGATGGCCGAGGACACCCTCGACGCCGTGGTGGCGACGACCGGCCTCCCGGCGGGACCGTGCCGCACCCGGACCCTGCCGCTGCTGGGCGCAGCGTCGCGCGAGGAGCTGCGCCGCAGCACCGCCCCCGCCCGCCTCGTACGCCGCTTCGGCACCGACGCCGACCTGGTCATGACCACGGCCCGCGAGGTCACCGGGCTGGCCGACGACGAGCTGCTCGCACCCGCCTCGCCCACCGTCCCGGTGACCCTGGCCGAGCTGGTCTTCGCGGTCACCCACGAGGGCGCGCACGACGTCGAGGACCTCCTCGACCGGCGTACCCGCGTGGGCCTCGTGCCGGCCGACCGAGCGGTCGCCGAGCCCCTGGCGCGACGCGCCCTCGAGCTCGCCGACGGCGCCCTCGCGGACCGTCCGACCAGGCAGTGACGGAGCCGACAGCAAAATCCCCGGGGACTTCGGACGAACCCCGGACAGGACGTCGGACAGGGTGGGAAGGTTCTCCACGGCGCGCCCCTTGCTGACCCCATGCAGCAAGGGGCGCCCAGTCCATTTCATTGCTCGCTCCGCCGCGCTGCCGGTTCATCAAGGTATGTCGGTCGATGGGCGCTTCCCACGGCCAATTGACCGTGGCAAGCGCCTGTTCGTCTACATACCTTGATGAACCGTCGCCACCCTCACTCGACGGTGACCGACTTCGCCAGGTTGCGCG
>JAYSEC010000285.1:0-4196 GCA_041914085.1 Nocardioides sp. | reverse complement strand
CCGCCGACGCCGTCCTGCTTGTAGGTGCTGCTGGCGTAGATGGGCGGGTTGACCGCCCCGGTCATCGCGTCGGGCTCGTAGCCGGCGTGGATCGCACGCGTCTCGAACCCGGCCTTGTTGGCGCGTTCCTGGGTCACACGGCGAGCGTAGACCTCGGGGCTGGTACGCCGCCCACCGGAGGACGGCGGAACGGCCGCCACACCCACGCCGGCGGCGGCCGTCCCTCCTCGAGTCGGTCGATCACCTGCCTGCAAGCGTCGGGTCGCCGCTCGCCGGGGCGGAGGCCCGGGACGGCGAGGTGCGCGCCGGGTTCACGACCGGTCCACTGGGTCGTGCCGCCCACGTGCCGTAGACGTAGAAGGAGCCCGCCGCAGCCGTGTAGGTGTAGATGCCCGCCCCCCACGGGTCGGTCGTGCCGCACGAGGCAGGCGCGGCGCCGCGGCACACGGAACGGTTGGCGGAGACGTTGCTCGCCAGGGACTCGAAGACGCAGAAGTTGCCTGGGGCGGCGTTCGGCTCCGTCGAGCTCCCCGAGCAGCCTGCGGGAACGGGGTCGCCGGACTTGATGTAGTGAGGCGTGAGGGCGGCCGGGAAGGTCGCACCCCACGACACGGACGCGGCCCCACCGTGCGCGGCGGCCGGGCTGTTGCCCATGATCTGGTACGAGCCGCGGTACAGCGCCTGAGCCGGCGCGTACCGCGCGTCGGACTCCGTCTTCTTGTAGTAGCTCCCCAGCTTGGAGTCGGTGGCCGAGCTCGCGGCCGACTGGGCCGCGGCAGCCGCGGCAGCCGACTCGGCCTTGGTGGCGAAGGTCGAGTCCGACTTCTTCTTGGTGTAGTAGCGCTTGTCCGCGAGCGGTCGGAGCTCCTTCTTCCAGATCTTCTTCCAGCTCGTCGCGAGAGACTGGGAGACCTCGGCGCCGGCGGGTGTGACGGCCATGAGGCCTCCCCCGACCATGACCCCGACGACGACGGCCACGACGAGCCGGCGCAACGAACGACGTGACGACCCTGACGACATGTGCGGTTCCTTTCGAGTGGTGGTGCGTGGTCAGCCCACAGTGCTCCCGCGTCGAGGTCCCGCACATCGGTGGTACTACGACGACTAGACCACCGGATCCATCGGTCCGCACGCGGTGGGACGGCGCTCCCCCGCTTGCGCGACCGGGGAGAATGGGCACATGTTCGGATTCGGGAAGCCCACCACCCTGCCCACGCCCGACCAGGCCCTGCCGGGCCGGACGGAGCCCATGTGGAGCCTCGGCGAGCACGTGGTGCTGCACACCCCCGTCGTCACCGACGAGGTGCCAGCCGGCCACGAGGTCGCGATCCTGGGCCTTGGCTGCTTCTGGGGCGCGGAGGAGATCTACTGGCAGGTCCCCGGCGTGTGGTCCACCTCGGTCGGGTACGCCGGCGGCAGCACGCCGAACCCCACCTACGAGGAGGTCTGCAGCGGCCGCACCGGCCACACCGAGGCCGTGCGGGTCGTCTTCGACCCGTCCGTCGTCTCCTACGCCGACCTGGTGAAGAAGTTCTTCGAGATCCACGACCCGACCCAGGGCATGCGCCAGGGCAACGACGTCGGCACCCAGTACCGCTCGGCGATCTACTGGACCACCCCCGAGCAGGAGCAGACCGCCCGCGAGCTCACCAAGCTCTACGGCGACGAGCTCGCCCGCCGCGGCCTCGGCGAGATCACCACCGAGATCCGCCCCGCCAGCGAGACGCCGTACTTCTACGCCGAGGACGCCCACCAGCAGTACCTCGCGAAGAACCCCTTCGGCTACCGCTGCCACGCGAACACGGGCGTGAGCTTCCCCGAGACCGCCTGACGCCGCCGGCCGGAGGCGATTCCTCAACCCTGGGCACTTCTCAACCCCGCCGTGTTCCACCACTGTGGGCGCATGACATCCGCCTTCCTGGTGCCGCCGGGTGACGGCCGCGAGGTCAGCGCCCTGGGCTCGACCTACGTGACGAAGACCGACGGCAGCCACGTGTCCGGGGCCTACTCCCTGACCGAGGAGAGCTTCTGGGCCGACACCACGCCCCTCCACCTCCACGTCGGCGCCGAGGAGGCGTTCTACGTGCTCGCCGGCGAGGTGGAGGCATGGATCGACGGGACCGCGACCACCGCGACACCCGGCACCTTCCTCGTCGTCCCGCGAGGCGTGCCGCACGGGCTCCGGCGTCTGTCCGCCGACCCGGTGAGGATGCTGACCCTCATCTCGCCCCCGGGGTTCGAGAAGGTCTTCGAAGCGGTGGTCGAGCGCGGCGAGGACGCCCTGCTCGCCGACCCCGACGAGCTGGTCGGGCTCGCGGCTCGCCACGGCACGCAGGTGCTGGGCGACTATCCCGGCTGAAGCAGAGCAGTCGGAACGACCTCGTGCCGCCGCTGCCACGCGGACACGGGCGTGAAGTCCCCCGGGAGCGCCTGACCGAGTCCCGGGCGGGGCTCAGCCGCCGGCCGCCAGCAGGCTGAGCACGGCGCGCGCGGCGGCGTCGGCGGCACCGACGTCGACGTGGTCCTCCTCGACGCCGTCCACCCGCACGCGTACGACGTGGCCGCCGGAGCGCGCGTTGAGGCTGAGGAAGTGCGGCCCGAGGCGGTCGAGCAGCTGGTCGAGGCGCGGCAGCCAGACCGCCTCCTCGTCCTCCACGTCGTCGAGCGCCCACTCGGTCGTGCCGTTGAAGGCGAGGAAGCGGCCGGAGGGCCAGTCGCGCACCTCGACCACCATGTCGCTCACCGTGAAGACCACCTCGTCGAGGTCGCGGTCGGGAAGCCAGAACCGGTCGCCGTTGACCGGCGACCACACGAGCCCGGCGTCGTGCAGCCGGTGCGCCAGGTCGAAGGAGATCACCTGGCCAGTGTCGCCCAGCGCCGGTCGCGGATCGAGGCCGTGCCGGGGCGCCCGCGTTGCTAGCCTCGCCCGGTGCCACACGAGGAGTCGCGCACCGCACCCGAGCTCACCGTCGTCACGCTCTGCGGGTCGATGCGGTTCCGCGAGCACTTCGACCGTCTGGAGGCCGAGCTGTCGCTGGCCGGCCACGTGGTGCTGGCCCCGGCTGCCCTCGACCCCTCCGCCGAGCCCGACGAGGAGCAGCGGGCCCGGCTGGGTCGGGTCCACCTCCAGAAGGTCGCGATGGCCGACGAGGTGCTGGTCGTCGACGTGGGTGGCCACGTCGGCGAGAGCACGCGCCGCGAGATCGCGCACGCCCGGTCGCTCGGCATCCCCGTCCGCTTCCTCGAGGGCGACCCCGGGGATGCGGGTCGGCCCGACCCGGGCAGCCTGCGGTGACGCACGACGCGGAGGCGGCGGCGGGCGACTCCGTGCGGACCGTCGCCCTCGTCGGGCTCGGCGTCATCGGCCAGGTGCACCTGCGGACCCTGACCGAGGTCCCGGAGCTCGAGGTCGGGTGCGTCGTGGACCCGCGCGCCGAGGCGCGCGAGCCTGCGCGCCGCGCCGGCTTGCCGTCGTACGACGACGTGGACGCGCTGCTGCGTGACGTCGACCGGGGGCGGCTGCCGGCGCCCGAGCTCTACGTCGTCGCCACCCCCACCAACACCCACGTGGGCCTCGCCGAGCGGCTGCTGGCGACCACCGCCGCGGACGTCCTGTCCGAGAAGCCGCTGGCCGACGACCCGGCGGCGCTCGAGGTGCTGGCGGCCCGCCCGGACGTCCACGACCGCCTGCGCGTCGTCAACCACTTCGCCTTCTCCCCCGAGGTCGAGTGGGGCGCCCGTCTGGCGCACGACCGCGGGTGGGGCCCGCCCGCCTCGGTGCTGTCGGTGTTCAACGACCCGTACGTCCTCAAGCCGGAGCACGAGCGTGCCACCTACGTGTCCAGCTGGACCGACTCCGGACCCAACCAGCTCGGGCTGCTGGCCCGCTTCGTGTCGGGGATCGGGGTCGCGGCGCACGACGCGGTGGCCGACGGCACGCGGTCGGTGACCCGCGTGGTCTTCGACGGCGGGACGGGTGTGCTCACCTCCAGCTGGCACACCGGCGACAGCAGCAAGCAGACGTCGCTGCGCTGGTCCGGCGGGCGGGAGCTCTGGCTGGACCACACGTCGATGACCGCCGTCGCGGTCGAGGACGGGGCACCCGTGGCGCACCTGGGGCACGACGGCACGGTCGACCGCAAGCGCGCCCACTACCGGGCGATGTACCGCACCTACGTCGACGACCCCGCCCACCC
>JAYSEC010000284.1:0-4241 GCA_041914085.1 Nocardioides sp. | reverse complement strand
TCCGACGAGCTGACCGAGGTCGCCAAGGAGCACGGCACCCCGCGGCGCACCGTCCTGCTGGCCTCGGCCGGGACGACGGTCACCGCAACCACGCCCGTGGAGGTCGCCGACGACCCCTGCTTCGCGCTGCTGTCCTCCAGCGGCCTCCTCGCTCGTACGACGTCGGCGTCCGCGCCCGGGCACGGCGAGGGGCGGGCCAACCACGACGTGGTGACCAGCGCGGTGCGCACCACCGCGCGCGGGGAGGTCGGCGTGCTGACCAACCGCGGGCGCCTGGTCAAGGTCAGCGTGCTCGACATGCCCGAGCTCCCCGACTCGGCCAACGACCCCAACCTGCAGGGCGGATACCCGCTCAGCGAGATGCTCTCCCTCGACAACGGCGAGCGCGCCCTCGCGCTCACCTCGCTGCCGACCGACGGTCCGGGCCTCGCCCTCGGCACGCGTCAGGGCGTCGTCAAGCGCGTCAACCCCGAGGTGCTCGGGCGCGACGAGTGGGAGGTCATCGGCCTCAAGGACGGAGACGAGGTCGTCGGTGCCGTCGAGCTGCGCACCGGCGAGGAGGAGCTCTGCTTCATCTCCACCGACGCCCAGCTGCTCCACTTCCCCGCCTCCGGCGTCCGGCCGCAGGGCCGCTCGGGCGGCGGCATGGCCGGCATCAAGCTCGGCGCAGGGCAGCAGGTGGCGTTCTTCGGCGCGTTCGACCCGGCCGACGCCGTCGTGGTGACCGCGTCGGGCTCCTCGACCGCGCTGCCCGGCACCGAGGCAGGGGCGGTCAAGGTCACGCCGTTCTCGGAGTACCCCGGCAAGGGCCGCGCCACCGGGGGCGTGCGGAGCCACCGGTTCCTCAAGGGCGAGGACACCCTGGTCACCGCCTGGGCCGGACCGGGCCCCGCGCGGGCCGCCGCCGCCAGCGGCGCCCCCGTCGACCTCCCGGAGCCGACCGGCAAGCGCGACGGGTCCGGCGTACCTGCCCCGCAGCCTATCGCCGCCGTGGCCTCCCCGGTCGTCGCCCAGGTGGCCGGTGCCGACGCGGATGCCGGTGCGGCGCCCGCCCCTGTGGAAGGCTGACGCCATGCCCCTTCGCGCGCCGCTCCGCGTCCGGACGCACCGCCGTCTGGCCGCCACCGCCTCGGTCCTGCTGTCAGTCCCCGCCCTCGCCGCCTGCTCGGACGACTCCGGCGGGGCGGCCGAGGACGGCAGGTCCGCGGAGGACGTGCTGGCAGAGGCCGCCACGAAGCTCGCCGAGACCAGCGGCGTCGAGCTCGACCTCTCCACCGGAACGCTGCCCGAAGGCGTGTCCGGCATCGCCAAGGCCGCCGGCACGGTGACCCGGGCGCCGGCCTTCGAGGGGTCGATCACCGTCGTGTTCGCCGGCCAGACCGCCGAGGTCCCGGTGATCGCCGTCGACGACAAGGTCTACGCCCAGCTGCCGTTCACCCAGGGGGCCTGGGACACCGTCAACCCGAAGGAGTACGGCGCCCCGGACCCCTCCCAGCTCGTCGGGGAGGACGGCTTCGCCGGTCTGCTGGGGCTGACCGAGTCCCCCGAGGAGGGCGAGAGCGTCCGCGGCGGCGACAACAACACCGAGGTCCTCACGACCTACTCCGGCACCGTTCCGGGCGACGCGATGGACGCGATCATCCCGTCCTCGGCCGGTGACTCCTTCGACGTCGAGTGGCAGGTCAACGACGACGGCGAGCTGCGCAAGGCGACGCTGACCGGTGTCTTCTACCCCCGCTCCGACCCGATGACCTACACCGTCGAGTTCGACGGCTACGGCGCCGAGAAGGAGATCACCGCGCCGTGAGCGTCGACCCGGCTGCGACCGGGGAGGTCTCGCGCACCTCGCGACTCCTCCTGTCGATCGCGGCGGTCGCCGTCGCGTTCGCGGCCGCCGACACGTACGTCGTCGTGCTCGCGCTGCCGGACATGATGACCGGCGTCGGCGTCCCGATCGACCAGCTCCAGCGGGCCGCGCCCATCGTCAGCGGGTTCCTGCTCGGCTACGTCGCGATGCTGCCCCTGATCGGTCGCATCGCCGACCTGCGCGGCCGGGTGCCCGTGCTGGTCATGGCGCTCGTGCTGTTCGCCGTCGGCTCGCTCGTGACCACCCTCGCCTACGACATGCCCAGCATCGTGGCCGGCCGCTTCCTCCAGGGCGTCGGCGGCGGCGGCCTGGTCCCGGCCACGCTCGCCCTCGTCGCCGACCTCTACCCGGTCGAGCGCCGCGGGATCCCCCTCGGCGTGGTCTCGGCCGTGCAGGAGATCGGCTCGGTCGTGGGCCCGCTGTTCGGGGCCGCGGTGCTCGCGGTCGCCGACTGGCGGGCGATCTTCGCGATCAACCTCGCCGTCGGACTGGTGCTCGCGGCGGCCGTGCGCGCCCTCTCGCCCGCCGCCTCGGTGGTCGAGGTGCGAGCCGACTCTCCGGTGGTTGAGGTGCGAGCGAAGCGAGCCTCGAAACCACTCCCCGACGTCGTGGGCCTGCTCCTGCTGCTCGCCACCCTGGCCAGCGGGCTGGTGGTGTTCCTGCGGCCGTCCGCGCTGATGCGCGACCTGACGTGGGGCCGGCTGTTCATCCCCTACGCCGGCGACGGTCGCTGGCTCACGCCGATCGGCGCGATCACGGTCGGTGCGCTCGTCCTGCTGGTCGCGTGGTGCTGGTTCGCCCGTCGTCCGCTGCTGGACCTCCGCGGGTGGACGCGCGTGCTGCTGGAGGCCGACCTCGCCGGGGCCCTGCTGCTCGCCCTGGCGCTGGGCGGGGTGATCCTCGCCTTCGCCACCGCCGACCCCAAGGTCGAGGTCTTCTCCCCGCGCGGCCGCTGGTACCTCCTCGGTGCCGTCGTGGCCGCGACCGCCTTCGCCTGGCACATCCGTCGTGCCGCCAACCCGCTCGTGCCGCGCGGCGCGCTGCGTCGTACGCCGGCGTGGGGGGCGCTGCTCGTCAGCTTCTTCGTCGGAGCCGCGCTGATCGCCGCGCTCATCGACATCCCGCTCTTCGCCCGCACCACCGTCTACCCCGACGACCAGCTCCCTGCCGCCCTGGTGCTGGTGCGCTTCCTGCTGGCGCTGCCGGTCGGCGCCGTCGTAGGCGGCTACCTGATCCGCTCGCTGTCCCCCGGCGTGGTCACCGCGGTCGGCATGGCGATGGCGGCGGCCGGCTTCGTGCTGATGACGCGCTGGGGCCTCACCACGATCGAGGAGCCGATCGCGAACCTGGCCCTCATCACCGGTGGACTCGGCTTCGGTCTCGCGCTCGCGCCGGTCAACGCCGCCCTGCTGGCCTTCACCGACGACGACGTGCACGGCGTGGCGAGCGCCTTCGTGGTCGTGGCGCGGATGGTCGGCATGCTGATCGGGATCTCGGCGCTCACCACGATCGGTTTGCGCCGCTACTACTCCGAGCAGCTCGCCATCCCCCCGGTCCAGGAGGTGTGCGACGGCAAGAGCAAGTGCAAGGCCTTCTCCGACCTGCTGCGGGTCGCCGGCATCGCGCAGGAGCACGCGGTCTTCTGGGGCGCGGCCGGATGTGCGGTCGTGGCGGGCGTGCTGGCGCTCGTGGTCTTCCGCGACGTACGCCCGACCAGGCTGGCGGCACGAGACGTCTTCTCGGGCCACGCCTGAAGTTCGCTAACCTGCGGTCTCGTGGACGACTTCTCCGACCTGATGCAGGCCAACCGCGAGTTCGCGGACTCCTTCGACCTCGGCGGCTTCGACGGCAAGGCCCATGCCGGGATCGCGCTGGTCACGTGCATGGACTCGCGCATCGACCCGCTGCGGATGCTCGGCCTCAAGCACGGCGACGCCAAGATCTTCCGCAATCCCGGCGGTCGGGTGACGCCGCAGGCGCTCGAGGCGCTCGTGCTCGGGGTGCACCTGCTCAACGTCTCGCGCATCCTCGTCGTCCCGCACACCCGCTGCGCCATGGCCTCGGCCTCCGAGCAGGAGCTGCGCGTCAAGGTCGGTGAGTCCGCCGGCACCGACGCCAGCTGGCAGTCCTTCGGCGTCGTCACCGACCAGCTCGACCAGCTGCGCCAGGACGTCGCCAAGGTGCGCACGCACCCGCTCATCGCCGACCGCGCCGCCGTCGGGGGCTTCCTCTACGACGTCGACACCGGGCTGCTCACCCAGCACGCCTGAGCCGCCTGCCTGTTCACCATGGGATGTCGCCGAACCCGCACTTCCCGGCGTCAGTTGACCGTGGGAAGTGCCGCGTTTCCCGACATACCGTGGTGAAGCGTCAC
>JAYSEC010000283.1:0-4301 GCA_041914085.1 Nocardioides sp. | reverse complement strand
GTGCCGAACTCGAGCGTGCCCGCGAACCGGTCGGCGAGGTCGGTCTCCTCGCCCCGCCCGGCGGCGGCGAGGACCGCCTCCAGCTCGGCGCGGGTCTGCTCGTCGGGGTCCTCGGCGGCCCAGGCGCGGGCCTGCTCGATCAGGTCGGTCGGTGCGGTCATGGGCGCACGCTATCCCCCTGCGCTGTCGGTGGGCGCTGACAGGATCGGCGCATGATCGATCACCTCGGCATCAACTGCACCGACCTGCAGCGGGCAGCAGCGTTCTACGACCGGGTCCTCGGGGTCCTCGGCCACCGGCGGATCATGGACTTCGACGTGGCCATCGGCTACGGCACTGAGGGTCCGGACTTCTGGCTCAGCACCTTCGACGGCATCGGCGACAACCGCGAGGTGCACATCGCCTTCCGGGCCCCCGACGCGGCGACCGTGCGCGCCTTCCACGCCGAGGCCGTGGCCGCCGGGGCGGAGTCGCTCCACGAGCCGCGCCTGTGGCCGGAATACCACGAGGCCTACTACGGCGCCTTCGTCCGCGACACCGAGGGCAACAACATCGAGGCCGTCTGCCACACCGGCGACAGCTGACGCCTCCTCAGCCGGCCGCGTCGACCACGGCGCCGGCCAGCCGGCGGGCGCGGTCGAGCTCGTCGTCCGAGCCGAACAGCTCCCGGCGGACGTTGCCGGCGACCAGCAGCGCGTCGACGGCGAACGCGTCGTCGCGCGGCGAGCGCGCGCCCGCCACGGTGAGGTCCGCCTCGAGCAGGTCGAGCCACTCGCGCTTGAGCCGCCGCACGGCCTCGGCCACCGGGCCGTCGCGATGACCGAACTCCGCCGAGGTCGCGCTGATGAAGCAGCCGCCCGGGAAGACCCGGGCGCGGAGGTGGTCGACCCAGGCGTCGAGGAGGGCGTGGAGCCGGTCGCGTCCCGGCTCGTGGTGCCAGACCGGTGCCACGACGTGCGCGAGGTAGACGCGTCGCGCCTCGGCCACGGCGGCGACCAGGATCGCCTCGCGGGTCCCGAAGACCGTGAGGATCCCGCTCTTGCTCAGGCCGGTGGCCGTGGCGAGCGTCCCCACGGTCACCGAGTCCAGGCCGTGGGTCGTGGCGATGTCGGCGGCGGTGCGGGCCGCCGTGCGACGCGTGCGCTCCCCGCGCAGACGTCGTCCGTCGGTGGTGGAGGCCATGCCGCCACTCTAGACGACCGACTGGACGCATAGTTCGCCGTGTGCGTACGCTGCCCACCGAAAGACGACCGATCGGACGCAAAGAGGAGCAGGCATGAGCGTGGAGCAGGACAGGGTCCGGCCCTTCGACCGGTTGCTGGAGGTCGAGGTCGAGGTCGGGGCGCCTCCGGCCGTCGTGTGGGAGCTGGTGCGCGATCCCCGACGGATGGCCGAATGGAGCCCCCAGGTCCGCACCTCCGAGCTGCTCGACGGGGCGGAGGAGGTGGCGCTCGGCACCCGCTTCCGCAACGTGAACGTCGAGGGCGAGGACCTGGAGTGGACCACCCACGGCGAGGTCGTGCGGCTCGAGCCCGAGCGGGTCGTCGCGTTCCGGATCGAGGAGAACTGGGCGGTGTGGTCGCTGACGTTGGAGCCCTCGCCCGGCGGGACCCGTCTGGTCGAGCGTCGTGAGGCACCCGACGGGCTCTCGGAGCTCGCGCTGGACCTCACGGACGCCTTCATGGGAGGGCAGCGCGTCTTCACCGAGCGGCTGCGCGAGGGGATGCGAGAGACCCTGGAGCGCATCCGGGCGGCGGCAATGGAGAGGACGGCGGGCCGCTCCGACGGCTAGCGTGGCGCCGTGCTCGCGACCGTCCTCTCCGTCAACGCCGGTCGGCTCGAGCCGGTCGAGGGCGTACGCCGGCCGACGGGCATCCGCAAGCGCCCGGTCGAGCGGATCGCCGTGCGCGACCCGGGTCCCAAGCGCGGCGGCCTCGGCAGCGGGGTGGTCGGCGACGAGATCGGCAGCCGCAAGCACCACGGTGGCGCGACGCAGGCCGTCTACGCCGTCGCCCGCGAGGAGCTCGACCGGTGGGGCCGCGAGCTCGATCGCGACCTGCCCGACGGGATGTTCGGGGAGAACCTCACCACCTGGGGCCTCGAGGTCGACGACGCCGAGGTCGGCGAGCTGTGGCGGGTCGGGCTGACCCTGCTGGAGGTCTGCGGGCCACGCATCCCGTGCGCGACCTTCGCCGCGCACATGCGCGAGCCCCGCTGGGTACGCCGGTTCGCCGAGCGCGGTCGCACCGGCGCCTACCTCGCGGTCCGCGAAGCCGGGGTGATCGACCGCGGCGACCCGGTCGAGGTGGTGCACCGTCCCGGCCACGGCCTGACGGTGCCCATGCTGTTCCGCGCCGCGATGGGGGACCGCGAGCTCGCCGAGGTCTTCCTCGGTGCGCAGGTGCTCCCGGAGGCCGAGCACGACTGGCTCGCGTCGCTGCGATGACGACGTTCCGGTTCGAGCGCGAGTGGGACGTGTCCGCGGCGCCGGACGACGTGCGCGAGGTGCTGCTCGACCTCGAGCACTACCCCGAGTGGTGGCCGCAGGTGCGGGCGGTCGCCAAGATCGACGACGACACGGCCCGGGTGCTGTGCCGGTCGGTCCTGCCCTACACCCTCGACCTGGTCCTGCACGCGGAGGAGCGGGGCCCCGAGGTCCTGCGCAGCGCGATCGGCGGCGACCTCGAGGGGTGGTCGGCGTTCCGGCTGAGCGGCGACGGCGGGCGCACCCACCTGGTCTACGACCAGACCGTGGTCGTGGCCCACCGCATCCTGGCTCGCGCGTCGCGCGCGCTGGGGCCGGTGCTGCGGTGGAACCACGACCAGATGATGCGAGGCTGCGAGCGCGGTCTCGCCGACCGCGTCCGCTAGCCGTGGTGATCGGTGAGGTCGGTCAGGACAGCGCGGCCACCGCGGCGTCGTAGTCGGGCTCCACGCCGATCGCGTCGGTCAGCTGGGTGTGCAGCACGGTGCGGTCGGTGTCGAGGACCACGACGGCGCGGGCGAGCATGCCCTGCCAGGCGCCGTCGGCCATGGCCACGCCGTAGTCCTGGCCGAACGTGGAGCGGAAGGCCGAGCCCACCTCCACGTCGTCGATGCCCTCGGCACCGCAGAAGCGCGCCTGCGCCAGCGGCAGGTCGACCGAGACGTTGACGACCGCGGTGTTGTCGAGGCCCGACGCGAGCTCGTTGAACTTCCGGACGCTCGCCTGGCACACGCCCGTGTCGATGCTCGGGAAGATGTTGAGCACGACGCGCTTGCCCGCGACGTCGGCGTCGGTGAGCGGCTGGAACTTCAGCCCGACGAGGTCGAAGCCGGGTGCCTGCGAGCCGACCGCGGGGAGCTCGCCGACGGTGTTGACGGTGGTGTCGCCGAATTGTGTGTTTGCCATGGGGCCCAACCTAGTGGGGCGCGTCCCGCCCTGCGGAGGGGCCGCCACGTGGCAGACAGCCCTAGGGTGCAGCCATGGGTTCCCGCGACCGGACCGACACCATCATCGAGGTGCTGAGGGACGCGTTCGCACCGCTGATGCGCGCCGACCCGGCAGCCTTCCGCGCGAAGTACCGCAAGATGGCCCGCGACCCGCACGCCTTCTACCGAGGCTCCGCGTGCCTGTTCTTCCACGACGTCACCGCCGAGGAGGACGAGTGGGCCGCGCACGGCGCCGAGCGGATCTGGATCCACGGCGACCTGCACGTCGAGAACTTCGGCACCTACCTCAACTCCGACGGCCGGCTGGTCTTCGACATCAACGACTTCGACGAGGCCTACGTCGGCCGCTTCACGTGGGACCTGCAGCGCTTCGCCGCCAGCCTCGCGCTCGTCGCGTGGCAGAAGGCGCTGCCGGAGGACGCCATCCGCAAGCTCATCAGCCGCTACGCCCGCTCCTACCTCGCACAGGTCAACCACTACGTCGCCTCCGACGACGACGACGACTTCGAGATCACCCTCGACACCGCCGACGGCCCGGTGCTCGACGCGCTCGTGCTGGCCCGCACCAAACGGCGCGCCGACCTGCTCGACTCGATGACCCTGATGCGTGACGGCCGCCGCCGGTTCCTCGAGGACGGCAGCACCCGGCGGCTCTCACGGGACGAGCGCGGTGAGGTGGTGGCGGCGTTCCGCGCCTACCTCGACACGATCCCGGACTCCAAGCGCTTCGACCGGGCGCTGTTCTACGAGCTGCGCGACGTCGTCGGCAAGACCGGCTTCGGCATCGGCAGCGCCGGCCTGCCGGCGTACAACCTGCTCGTCGAGGGCTACAGCCAGGCGCTCGACAACGACGTGGTGCTGAGCATGAA
>JAYSEC010000282.1:1808-4302 GCA_041914085.1 Nocardioides sp. | reverse complement strand
GCTCTGGGTGTGGGTGGCGTCGACGGTGTTGCCGCAGCCGGTGACGTCCCAGTAGGTGTCGGGCATCGGGTCCTCGCCCGCGTCGGCCACCGGCGTCCGGACGACGCGCTGGTAGTAGCCGAGGTCGTCGAGGCCGCGGAAGCTGAGCGTCGGCCCGAGCGGTCCGGCCTCGGCGGTGTGGTTGTAGACCACGTCGAGGATGACCTCGAGGCCGGCGGCGTGGAAGTCCTTGACCATCTGCTTGAACTCGGTGACCTGCTGGCCGCGGTCGCCGGCGCTCGCGTAGCCGTTGTGCGGGGCGAAGAAGGAGATGGAGTTGTAGCCCCAGTAGTTGACCAGCCCGCGCTCGGCCAGCGCCGGCTCGGAGACGAACTGGTGGACGGGGAGGAGCTCGACCGCGGTGATGCCGAGGTCCTTGAGGTAGTCGGTGACGGCCGGCGTGGCGAGGCCGGCGTACGTGCCGCGCAGCTCCTCGGGCACGCGGTCGTGCAGCTGCGTCATGCCCTTCACGTGCAGCTCGTAGATGACCGTGTCGCGCCAGCGGCGGCGCGGCGAGGTGTCCGCGCCCCACTGGAAGTCGTCGTAGACGACCACGCTGCGCGGCACGTACGGCGCCGAGTCGAGCTCGCTGAGCGTGTCGGGGTCACCCTTGGCGTAGCCGAAGATCGCGTCGTCCACGAGCAGGTCGCCCGACACGGCCTTGCCGTAGGGGTCGAGGAGCAGCTTGTTGGCGTTGAACCGCAGGCCGGCGTCGGGCTGCCAGGGCCCGTGCGCCCGGTAGCCGTAGCGGGTGCCGGGGGAGACGCCGGGGATCGCGCCGTGCCACACGCCGAGCGAGTGCTCGGTGAGCAGGTGGCGCACCTCGGTGCCCTCGTCGTCGAACAGGCAGACCCACACCTGCTCGGCCGCCGGGGCGTAGACCGCGAAGTTGGTCGACTCGTGCGACCAGGTCGCGCCCAGGGGGTAGTGGCGTCCCGGCCAGACCGTCATGGTCTCGCCGTCGTGGTTCCAGACAGAGGTCTCGGGCGGTGTCACGCGGGTCATTGTGGTCGAGTCGGGCGCGCGCGGCACAATGCGGCATCCCACACGTGTCGCGCCGACCACGCGGCGCCGACCTGTTCTCGATGATGAGGAGCCACCCATGGAGTTCGTCTCGATCGACGTGACCGACGGGGTCGCGGTCCTGCGGCTGGACCGACCGAAGATGAACGCGATCAGCGTCCAGGTGCAGTCCGACCTGCGCGAGGCGGCCGCCGAGCTCACCGAGCGCGACGACGTACGCGCCGTGGTCCTGTGGGGTGGCGAGCGGGTCTTCGCGGCGGGCAACGACGTCAAGGAGATGGCCGACCTGTCGTACGCCGACATGGTCAGGGTCTCCGGCTCGGTCAGCTCGGCGACGACCGCGATCGCCCGCATCCCCAAGCCGGTCATCGCCGCTGTCAACGGGTACGCCCTGGGCGGCGGGTGCGAGCTGGCGCTGTCCGCGGACCTCCGCTTCGCCGCCGAGGACGCGGTCCTCGGACAGCCCGAGGTGCTCCTCGGGATCATCCCCGGCGCCGGCGGCACCCAGCGCCTGACCCGGCTGGTCGGCACCGCCCGCGCGAAGGACATCATCTTCACCGGCCGCTTCGTCAAGGCCGACGAGGCGCTGCGCATCGGCCTGGTGGACCGCGTGGTGCCTGCCGAGAAGGTGCTCGAGGAGTCCGTGGCCTACGCCGCCCAGTTCAGCGGGGCGGCCGCGCTGGCGATCCGGGCGGCCAAGGAGTGCATCGACCGGGGGAGCGAGGTCGACCTCGAGACCGGCCTGGAGATCGAGCGGCAGCAGTTCGCCGCCGTCTTCGCGACCGAGGACCGTACCCGCGGCATGACCTCGTTCGTTGAGAACGGGCCGGGCAAGGCGACCTTCGTGGGGCGCTGACACCGGGTACGCTCCGGCAGCCCGCCCGAGCGACCGCACGTCGCCGTGACGAACCGAAGGAGACCGACCAGTGGACAAGCTCCGGGGAACCCTGGCCCAGATCGTGTGGATCGTGAGCGCCCTCTCGGCGCTGCTGCTCGCCATGGGCGCGCTGCTGATCGCGCTCGAGGCCAACCGGTCCAACGACGCGGTCGACCTGATCCTGCGCGCGGCCAACGTCGTGGACCTCGACGTCTTCTCGCGCAGCGACGGGATCAAGCAGTTCCGCGGGGAGGGCGCCGACACCAAGAACGCGCTGTTCAACTGGGGCCTCGGGGCGATCGCCTGGCTGGTGGCCGGCCGGCTGGTCAGCAAGCTCATCAAGTCCTGAGGACGCGGGCCGGTCGCCCGGTGCGGTGACCGGGCTCGGTGAACATGCGTACCGCATCGTGGGACGGGGTGTACCTCAGTGTGTAACTGGATGTCACAGTTCCCGGGCGACCACCGGACCAGGGAGGGACGGTGGCGCTGACCCGATGTTCCTTGGGAGGGAATACGCATGCACCTGAAGTCCAGCCTCGCCGCACTCGGCACCGC
>JAYSEC010000282.1:0-1708 GCA_041914085.1 Nocardioides sp. | reverse complement strand
CCCGCCGTGCAGGCGACCACCACCAAGGTGAGCGGGAAGTACTCCGCCAAGCAGTCGAAGATCGTGGCCAGGGTCAAGGTCGGCTCGGCCGACGGCGCGGCCACCGGCAAGGCGAAGGTCAAGGTGACCCGCGGCGCGAAGAAGGTCAAGAGCCTCCGCGTCGAGGTGAAGGCCGGCAAGGCCAAGGTCGTGGTCCCCAAGATCACCAAGCCCGGCAAGTACACCATCACGGTCTCCTACGCCGGTGACGCGACGCACGCCGCGTCGACGGGCAAGACGTCGGTCAAGGTCCGCTGAGGTGACCCCTGCCCGTGATCTACGATCCGGGCAGGGGGGTTCCACATGTCTCGAACGTCTGCACGCCGGCAGGCGGCCCGTCTGGCCGCCGCCGGCGTGCTCGGCTTCTCGGCCGCGGCTGCACCGGTCCACCCGGCGGTCGCAGCCGAGGCGTCGAGCACCAGCCTCGTGCTCAGCACGACCCAGTCGGCCTACGGCGAGCTGGTCAGCGCCTCCGCAGCCGTGACCACGGCGTCTGGCCCGGCGCAGGGCGACGTGGTGGTCTCCGTGGACGGCGTCGCCTTCAGGGCGACCCTCGGCGCGAGCGGCACCGCCTCCCTCATCCTCCCCCCCGCCGCGGCCGGAGCCCACGCGGTGCAGGCGACGTACCTGCCCCAGGACCCGCTGGTGCACGACGGCAGCACGTCGTCGACGGTGACCTGGCAGGTCACCCAGGTGCGCACGCGGCTCCAGGTGGACGTCACGGGCAAGCGCCGGCGCGCCCCGATCGCGGTCCGGGTGCGGGCCACGGGCGGCTTCGGCACCACCCCGTCGGGCCGGGTGCGCATCGTCGTACGTCGTGCGGGTCGGACCGTGCGCGTCGCGCGAGGAGAGCTGGAACGCGGCGTGGTCGGCGGCCGGCTGTTCCTGGACCCCGGGCCGGCCCGCGCCGGCCGCTACCGCCTGCAGGTCGCCTACCGGGGCGACGCCGACCACCTGGCCGCCACGCGGACCCTCCGCTTCCGCATCCGCTGACGGGGCGGTCGGGGACTGCCCGTCCCGCGGCCGCGGACCGTGACAGTGTCACTGTGACTGACCCCACCCGGGCGGCCATTCCGGTCGCGGGTGACCGGCTAGTAGCCTCACGAGCACATCCGAGTGCACAGGAGGGGCCGCGAGGCCACACCACCATGAACATTGTTGTCTGTGTGAAGTACGTGCCGGACGCCACGGCCGACCGCAAGTTCGAGGACGACAACACCGTCGACCGCGTCGGTGTCGACGGGCTGTTGTCCGAGCTGGACGAGTACGCCGTCGAGCAGGCGCTGCAGTTCCGCGAGAAGCGCGAGGGTGAGGAGATCACCGTCACCGCGCTGACCGTCGGGCCGGAGAAGGCCGTCGACGCGGTGCGCAAGGCGCTGCAGATGGGTGCCGACTCCGGTGTCCACGTGGTCGACGACGCGATCGCCGGCTCCGACTACCTCGGCACCTCGCTGGTGCTCGCGAAGGCCGTCGAGAAGATCAAGGCCGACGCCGGCGCCGACCTCGTCGTGTGCGGCATGGCCTCCACCGACGCCTCGGGCTCCGTCGTCCCGGCGATGCTCGCCGAGCGCCTCGGCCTGCCGCAGGTCACGCTCGCCTCCGTCGTGGAGTCGCAGGGCGACCAGGTCCGCATCAAGCGCGACAACGAGGGCTCGACCGAGGTCATCGG
>JAYSEC010000281.1:0-4387 GCA_041914085.1 Nocardioides sp. | reverse complement strand
TGCTCGAGCAGTCCTTCGCGCAGTTCCAGGCCGACAAGGCCGTCGTCGGGCTCGCCCGGCAGGTGCACAAGGCCGAGGAGGCGCTCGACGGCTACCGCGAGGCGGCGACGTGCCACCTCGGCGACTTCATGGAGTACGCCGCCCTGCGCCGGCGCATCTCCGACCTCGAGAAGGGCGCGGCGCGCGAGCGCCGCCAGGACCGTCGTGGCGAGGCCGCGGCGTCCCTCGGCAAGCTGCGCCCGGGCGACGTGATCCAGGTGCCGGCGGGCAAGTTCAGCGGGCTCGCCGTGGTCATCGACCCCGGGACGTCCGGCGACGAGCCGCGCCCGTACGTCGTCACCGCGGACCGCCAGGCGCGCCGACTGGCGATGATGGACTTCCCGGTGCCCGTGGCGTCGATCGGGCGCCTGCGCATCCCGAAGTCGTTCAACGGCCGCAACCCCGCGCAGCGACGCGAGCTCGCCAACGCGCTGCGCTCGCGGGCGGACTCCTTCGCCACGCCCGAGCGGCGTACCAAGCAGCGCGAGTCCTTCAGCGACACGCCCACCGACCGTGAGATCGGCCGCCTGCGGGCCGACCTCAAGTCGCACCCGTGCCACCAGTGCCCCGACCGCGAGGACCACGCGCGGTGGGCCGAGCGGTGGTTCAAGCTGCAGCGCGACACCGAGACGCTCAAGCGCCGCGTGGAGAACCGCACCAACACGGTGGCGCGCACCTTCGACCGGGTCTGC
Organism: Nocardioides sp.; assembly: GCA_041914085.1. Taxonomy (GTDB): domain Bacteria; phylum Actinomycetota; class Actinomycetes; order Propionibacteriales; family Nocardioidaceae; genus Nocardioides. The sequence goes on along the minus strand of JAYSEC010000281.1, from coordinate 3,656 downwards.
GACGTGCTGACCGCCCTGGGCTACCTCGAGGGCGACCGGGTCACCGAGCAGGGTGGCCACCTGCGCCGGATCTACACCGACATGGACCTCGTCGCCGCGGAGGCGATCCGCGCCGGCGTCCTCGACGAGCTCGCACCCTCCGAGCTCGCCGCGGTGCTGTCCGCGCTGGTCTTCGAGGCGCGCCGCGCCGACGACGCCTCCTCGCCGCGGCTGCCCGGCGGACGGGTGCAGCCTGCGCTGGGTGAGCTGGTGCGCCTGTGGGGCCAGCTCGACGCGCTCGAGCGCGAGCACAAGCTGGACTTCCTCCGCGAGCCCGACCTCGGCTTCGCCTGGGCCGCCTGGCGCTGGGCCGAGGGCGACGACCTCGACGACGTGCTGATGGTCACCGGCCTGTCCGCCGGCGACTTCGTGCGGTGGATGAAGCAGCTGCTCGACCTCTGCGGCCAGGTCGCGGACGCGGCCGGCGACGCGCCGCTGCGGTCCACGGCACGCGCCACGGCCGCGGCCATCAAGCGGGGCGTCGTCGCCTACAGCGTGCTGGCGGAGTAGGGCTGTGGCAGGCTCACCCGCGTGACCGACCCCGGCCAGCGCCTGCTGCTCCTCGACACCGCGTCCCTCTACTTCCGCGCGTTCTTCGGCGTCCCGGACTCCATGAAGGCGCCGGACGGCACGCCGGTCAACGCCGTGCGCGGCCTCATGGACTTCATCAGCCGTCTCGTGGGGGAGTACGACCCGACCCACCTCGCCTGCTGCTGGGACGACGACTGGCGCCCGCAGTGGCGCGTCGACCTCATCCCGTCCTACAAGGCCCACCGGGTGGTCCGCGCGATCCCCGGCCCGCGGCCCGACGTCGAGGAGGTCCCGGACCCCCTCGAGGCGCAGGTGCCGATCATCCGGGAGGTGCTCGCGGCCTACGGCATCCCGGTCGTGGGGCACGCCGAGATGGAGGCCGACGACGTCATCGGCACCCTCGCCTCCGACGCCGGGATGCCCGTGGACATCGTCACCGGCGACCGCGACCTGTTCCAGCTCGTCGACGACGACGCCGCCGTGCGGGTCCTCTACGTCGCTCGTGGCGTGAGCAGGCACGAGCGCGTCGACAACGCGTGGGTGCGTGGCAAGTACGGTGTCGACGCGCGGCAGTACGCCGACCTGGCCACGCTGCGCGGCGACGCGTCCGACGGCCTGCCCGGCGTCGCGGGCGTGGGGGACAAGACCGCCGCCACCCTGCTCAACCGTTTCGGCACGATCGGGTCGATCATCGAGGCCGCGCACGACCCCGACTCCGACATGGGCCCCGGACCGCGCGGGAAGATCAAGGCCGCGGCCGACTACCTCGCCGTCGCGCCCCAGGTCGTCGCCGTACGTCGCGACCTCGACCTCGGGTCCCTCGACCTCACCCGCCCCCGGACGCCCGCCGACCACGCCGCGGTGGTGGCGCTGGACGAGAGGTGGGGGCTCGGCTCATCTGCTGTGCGCCTCGTGGAGGCCCTGTCCGGATCGCACTAGTCTGAGCGCCGTGAGCACTTCCGAGGTCGAGTCCAAGGACCGGCAGATCCTCTCGCTGCTGGCCGCCGACGGACGCATGTCCTTCACCGACCTCGGCAAGGCGACCGACCTGTCCACGTCGGCGGTGCACCAGCGGGTCAAGCGCCTCGAGCAGCGTGGCCTGATCAAGGGCTACGGCGCGACCGTCGACCACGACCAGCTCGGCCGCCCGCTGACCGCGTTCATCTCCATCACGCCGATCGACCCCTCCCAGCCCGACGACTACCCGGAGCGGCTGGTCGACATCCCGGAGATCGAGTCGTGCTGGTCGGTGGCGGGCGAGGAGTCCTACATCCTCAAGATCCGGGTGGCCACGCCGCTCGCCCTCGAGGAGCTCCTGGCCCGGATCCGCGGCGCGGCCAGCGTGTCGACCCGCACCACCATCGTGCTCTCGACGCCCTACGAGAACCGCCCCATCGCCTGACCCCGGAGGCTGTCGTGCCCGACCTGACCACCGTGCTGCGGTCGGAGCGCGACGCGCTCGTCACGACGCTCGAACAGCTCTCGGACGAGCAGTGGCAGGCCCCGTCACTGTGCGGCGAGTGGCGCGTGGTCGACGTCGCGGCCCACCTCGCCTGGGCGCCCGTCCTGGGGCCGGGCGCCGGCCTGGTGGCGATGGCCCGCAACCGTTTCTCGGTCAACCGGATGATCGCGCGCACCGCGGTGGCGTGGTCGGCCCGTGGCCACGGCGCGATCCTCGACCAGCTGCGTGCCAACGCCGCCTCGGGCGCCAAGCCGATCGGGATGCCGCAGGTCGCCGCGCTCGCCGACGCGGTGGTGCACGGCGTCGACGTACGCCGGCCCCTCGGCCTGCCGCACGAGGTCCCGACCTCGGCGCTCGGCCCGGTCGCCGACTTCGCGCTCGCGACGCCCCGCCCGCTGGACGCCGTCATCGGCGGGAGCGCGCGACGCCGGGTCCGCGGCCTGCGCATCGTGGTGCCCGGGACCGACTGGTCCCACGGCTCCGGGCCGGAGGTCTCCCTGCCGCCCGAGGCCGCGCTTTGCCTCCTCTACGGACGTCCGGTCACCCCGGACGAGGTCTCCGGCCCGGGAGCGGCCACCCTCCTCGCCCGCCTCTGACCTCGCCGATGCCTCCTTCGTGATCCCCGGTCAGCCGGGGATCGCTGAACGTGTCAGGCCGTGCACGGGCCGACAAGTTCAGCGAGAGCCTGACAAGTCCAGTCAGGCCGCGGGCTGACGGAACAGGTTGCGGATGCGCGCCGCGGTGTCGGAGGGCCGGTAGAGGTCTGCCCACACGATCCTGATGCATCGCCAGCCGGTCAGCTCGCAGATGCGCGACTCGCGCTGCTTCTCCCGCAGGACGCAGTCCACGACCGACTCGCCTGTGCGGCGGTGGTTCAGGTACTTCGTCTTCCCGTCGAACTCGAGGAACACGCCCAGCTCGGGCCACGCCAGGTCGACACGAGCGACCTCGACACCTTGCTCGTCGTGAATCGGGTAGTTGGGGATCGGCGCCGGCAGGTGCTGGGTCCAGCAGAGGAACCGCGCCCGTGTCTCGCCGACCGATTCCGACCGCCCATCGGCCAGGCGCAACACGAGGTCAGTGGTGAGGCTCCGCGGCCAATGAGCCATGGACTCGTAGCGCGCTCGTAGTTGCTCCAGTGTGGTGAATCCCTGGTGGAGCAGGTGGTCGATCTCGACCAGGGCGTGCTCGACGTCGAGCACCATGGTGAGCTCGAGCGCCGTACGGGTTCCGCTCATGACCTCGCGCCCGTTGCGCGCGACCACGTCGTCCTTCGCGATCACGCCGCGGTGCTGCACGATGCCGGCCTCGGCCCGACCTGCGCGCCCGTCGGTGCGCGTCAGGTGCACCGTGGTGAGGTCGCACTCCCACAAGGGGGAGCCGTACTCGTTGGCGGAGCTCGTGTGGCTCAGGACCACACGCGTGTTGGCCTGACGGACGGCGGCGCGGCACAGGGCGGCATACCGCTGGTTGTCCGTCAGGTCCGTCCACCCATCACCGAAGACGTACGCCCCTCGCCTCACCCGCACCCACGCGCCGCTCCTCACGAGAGCTGCGATGGCGTGGTCGTGGTAGCCCGCGGCGAGGGCTTCCTTGCGCGTGAACACCCCGTGCTCAGCCACCA
>JAYSEC010000280.1:0-4444 GCA_041914085.1 Nocardioides sp. | reverse complement strand
GGGTCGACGACGCGGCCCTTGGTGCCGGCCGGGATGCCCTGGTCGTGGAAGAGGTGCTCGGAGGTGGAGTAGGTCTCCTGCGGCTCGTCGAACGGCAGGTCCAGCGCCTTGTTGATCATCTTCCAGCGGTGCAGGTCGGCCCAGTCGACGAAGGTGATCGCGGTGCCCGAGGCGCCGGCGCGGCCGGTGCGCCCGATGCGGTGGACGTAGGTCTTGTCGTCCTCGGGGCAGGTGTAGTTGATGACGTGCGAGACGCCCCGCACGTCGATGCCGCGCGCCGCGACGTCGGTGCACACCAGGACCTGGATCTTGTCCTCGCGGAAGCGGGCCAGCGCCTTCTCGCGCGCCACCTGCGCCATGTCGCCGTGGAGCGGCGAGGCCTTGAAGCCGCGCTCCTGGAGGTCCTCGGCGACCCGCTGCGCCTGCCGCTTGGTGCGGGTGAAGACGATCATCTTGTCGGCGTCCTCGGCCTGGAGGACCCGCCCGATGATCTCGGTCTTGTCGAGGTCGTGGGCCTGGTAGATGAACTGGGCGGTCGCGGGCACGGTCGCGTTCTCGTAGGACGACTCGGCCCGGATGTTCATCGGGTGGCGCATGTGGGTGCGCGCCAGCGCGACGATCGCGGCCGGCATGGTGGCCGAGAACAGCATCGTCTGCCGGGTCTCCGGGGTCTTCGAGATCAGCGTGATGACGTCGGGCAGGAAGCCGAGGTCGAGCATCTCGTCGGCCTCGTCGAGGACGAGGGCGTGGACGTGCGAGAGGTCGAGGGCGCGGCGGTTGGCCAGGTCGATGAGGCGACCGGGCGTCCCGACGACGATGTCGACGCCGGCGTCGAGGGCCTCGAGCTGCGGCTCGTAGCCGACGCCGCCGTAGACGGTCAGCACGCGCAGGCCCATGTCGGCGCTGGCGAGGGCGAGGTCGTTGGACACCTGGAGCGCGAGCTCGCGGGTCGGGGCGACGATCAGGGCCTGCGGCTTGCCCTGCGGCATGTCGGCGTACGCCGGGTTGCCCGGGGCGATCGAGCGCTGCAGCACCGGGATGCCGAAGGCCAGCGTCTTGCCGGTGCCCGTGCGGGCCTGGCCGATGAGGTCGGTGCCGAGGAGGGCGACCGAGAGGGTCATCTCCTGGATGGCGAAGGGGGTGGTGATGCCGGCGCGCTCGAGCGCGTCACAGATCTCGGGCAGCACGCCCATGTCACGGAAGGTGGTCACGAAGTTCGCTCTCTGCTGAGTTGGTTGTCCCACACGGATGCGGTCAGCCCACTCGAGGAAGCTTGCAGGGAGGGAATGCCAACCGCGCACATACAGGTGGCCGCCGGACACGTTGTCGACGGCTCGGTGCCCTCGATGCTATCGCTAGGCTGCGCGCATGAGCGCATCGGCCGAAACGGCATCGCCCGACGAGGACTACCGCCGCGCCGCCGTCGACCTCCTCGGTGCGATCGCCTACGGCGAGCTCTCCGCCTTCGAGCGGCTCGTCGAGGACGCCAAGATGGCGCCCGGCATCGACGACAAGATCGCCATCGGGGCGATGGCCACCGCCGAGTTCGGCCACCTCCAGAAGCTCGTCGACCGGCTCGCGGAGCTCGGCGCCGACCCGGTGGAGGCGATGCAGGTCTTCCGGCCCAGCTTCGACAGCTTCCACGAGCACACCGCGCCCTCCGACTACTACGAGGGACTGATCAAGGCCTATGTCGGCGACGGGCTCGCCGCGGACTTCTACCGCGAGATCGCGGCCTACCTCGACGCGGAGACGCGCGAGGTGATCATCAGCTCCCTCGAGGACACCGGGCAGACCGCGTTCATCGTCGAGCGGGTGCGGGCCGGCATCGCCGAGGACCACCGCCTCGGCGGGCGCCTCGCGCTGTGGGGCCGCCGGCTGATGGGCGAGGCACTGACCCAGGCCCAGCGCGTCGCCGGCGACCGGGAGTCGCTCACCGCGCTGCTCGCCGGGGGAGTCGACCGTCCCGGCCTCGACCTGGCGGCGCTGGGGCGGATGTTCACCCGGCTCACCGAGCTGCACACCGACCGGATGGCGCAGCTCGGTCTCGAGGCCTGAGCCGCGCAGAGCCGTACGACGCGACAGGGCCCCGCACCGTGAGGTGCGGGGCCCTGCTGCGTGCTGGGTGTCGCGAGCTGCGGGTCAGACCCGGGTGCGGGTGCCTGCGTTGCGGCCGGTGACGGTCGAGGCGATGATCACGAGCACGGCCGCCGTCAGGATGGCGACGATGCCCTGCGTCCAGTCCAGACCGCGGCTGCCGTCGCCCCCGAAGGCGCGGTAGATGACGCCGCCCAGGATCATCCCGCCGATGCCGCACACGACGGTGAGCCACAGGGGGATGTTGTCCTTGTCGCCCGGGGCGACGAACTTGCCCAGGAGGCCGACGATGGTGCCGACCACGAGGTAGAAGATGATGGTCCAAAGCATGAGCGCTCCGCCTTTCTGTGCCACGAGCTCGTGGCGGGAGTGTCGGTGTGGGTGCACCGACTCCTCCATGATGTTCCCCGGCCTTGTCGCGTTCAATCACCGCGACGCCCGAAAGGAGGGGGTGTCGCACCCCCTCCCGGGTGGGGCTCAGCGGAAGCCGACGGTGCTCGCGGTCGGGTTGCCGAGCTCGACGTAGGCGATCTTGTCGGCCGGCACGACGACGGCGCGGCCCTTCACGTCGGCCAGCCGCAGCACGCCACCGGCGGCGAGTGCCTCGGTCAGCTTGCTCTCGATGTCGTCGGGCGTGCTGTCGGTGTCGAGCACGAGCTCACGCTGCGCGTTCTGCACGCCGATCTTGACCTCCACGGTGGTGCTCCTTGCTTGAGGACGTTGGGGGGTGGTGCGCGATCGATCCTGCCGGATCAGTGGTCGTCGGTCATCGGGTAGCCCCGGATGCCGCGCCACGCGAGGCCGGCGATGAGGGCCGCGGCGTCGTCCTGGGGGATGCCGCCGCCGCCCGCGAGCCAGAACCGGGCAGAGACCTGCGCCATTCCCACGAGCGACACCGCCAGCAGCTCGGACGCCTCGTCGGGCAGCCCGGTGTCGGTGCGGATCACGTCGGCGATCATCGCCGCGCACTCGACGGTGACGCGGTCGACGCGCTCGCGCACGTCGGGCTCGCTGGTGAGGTCGGACTCGAAGACCAGCCGGAACGCGCCCTCCTCGGACGCGACGTAGCTGTAGAACACCTTCATCGTCGCCGCGACGCGGTCCTTGTTGTCGGTGGTCGAGGCGAGGGCTGCGCGACAGTTGTCGATGATCGTGTCGCAGGAGGCGTCGAGCAGCGCGAGGTAGAGGTCGAGCTTGCCCGGGAAGTGCTGGTAGAGCACCGGCTTGGAGACGCCGGCCCGGTCGGCGATGTCGTCCATCGCGGCGGCGTGGTAGCCCTGCGCGACGAAGACCTCGAGGGCCGACTCGAGCAGCTGGACCCGGCGCTCACGGCGGGGCATCCGGCCCCCGCGCGGTCGCGGGGCGTCTGGTTCCAGCTGGCCTGCAGTCACGTCGTACTCCTGAGTAGTGCGGTCGCGGCTGAGCCTAGCCGCCCCGGGTCGCCGACCTGCGTCCGTATCGCGGGACGTGGCGGGGCGTGTCCACCGGGCGCAGGGAGCATGGCGGGGAACAGCAGTGGCGTCGGTGCTGTTGCACCCACACCCGAGTCAAGGAGATCACGTGTCGTTCCCCGCTCTTGTCGAGCCGGCTGCCGAGCTCACCACGGATGAGGTGCGCCGCTACAGCCGCCACCTGATCATCCCCGACGTGGGCATGGTCGGGCAGAAGCGCCTGAAGAACGCCAAGGTGCTCGTCATCGGTGCCGGTGGGCTCGGCTCGCCGGCCCTGCTCTACCTCGCCGCCGCCGGTGTGGGCACCCTCGGCATCGCCGAGTTCGACGAGGTGGACGAGTCCAACCTGCAGCGCCAGATCATCCACGGCATGTCGGACGTGGGCCGCCCCAAGGCCGTCTCCGCGCAGGAGTCGATCGCCGAGGTGAACCCGTACGTCGACGTGGTGGTGCACAACGAGCGCCTCGACAACGACAACGTGATGGGCATCTTCGAGGGCTACGACCTGATCGTCGACGGCACCGACAACTTCGCCACCCGCTACATGGTCAACGACGCGGCGTACTTCCTCGGCATCCCCTACGTCTGGGGCTCGATCTACCGCTTCGACGGGCAGGCGAGCGTCTTCGCCCCTACGCTGGCCGACGACGCCCCCTGCTACCGCTGCCTCTACCCCGAGCCCCCGCCGCCGGGCATGGTCCCCAGCTGCGCCGAGGGCGGCGTGCTGGGCGTGCTCTGCGCCAGCATCGGCTCCATCCAGGTCAACGAGGCGATCAAGCTGCTGACCGGCATCGGCGACCCGGCCGTCGGCAAGCTCGTCATCTACGACGCGCTCGAGCTGGAGTGGCGCAAGCTCAAGGTCCGCAAGGACCCCAGCTGCGCGCTGTGCGGCGAGA
>JAYSEC010000279.1:1615-4452 GCA_041914085.1 Nocardioides sp. | reverse complement strand
ATGGCCTCGATCGGCCTCACCATCCCGGCCATCGCCGTCGCCTCGATCTGGCTCGACGGACCGCTCGAGCTCGGGCTCGACCAGCTCCAGACCGTGCTGCTGGTCCTGACCGCCGCGGTCGCGATCCTCACCGTCGTACCCGGCCGGGCGAAGCCGCTGCAGGGCGGCGTGCACCTCGTGCTGCTGGCCGCCTTCCTGTTCCTGACCGTGGCGCCGTAGGCCCCGACATGCAACGCGGCCCGACAGGAGTCCTGCCGGGCCGCGTGTGCGCGTGGGTCAGCCGAAGTACGTCGCGTAGATCTCGTCGTAGGAGCCGTCCTCGCGGAGCTCGGCCAGCACGCCGTTGATCTCGCGCAGGAGCGGGATGTTGCCGTCCTTCTTCACCGCCATGCCGTACTGCTCGCCGGTGTCGAACTCCTTGGCGAGCTTGAGCTTGGAGTTGCCGGAGACGAACTCGCCCGACACCGTGTTGTCGAGCATGGCCGCGTCGAGGTCACCGGAGTCGAGGGCCTGCTGGAGACCGGCCGCGTCGGGGAAGGTGACGACCTGGGTGGAGTCCGGGGCGAAGTCGCTCAGGTAGGTCTCACCGGTGGTGTCCTTCTGCACCCCGACGCGCTTGCCGGCGAGCTCCTCGAGGGTGTCGAGGCCCGAGCCGCGCGGCGTGATGAGCGCCTGCTTGGCGTCGAAGTACGGGCTGGAGAAGTCGAGCACACGCGCCCGCTCGCCGGTGATGGTCATCGCGGAGATGGCCACGTCGCAGACGCCGGCGTTGAGCGACTGGCCCGAGGTGATGTCGTCGAAGGACGAGTCGATCACGTCGAGGTCCACCTCGAGCTCGTCGGCGACCTTGCGCACCAGGTCGATGTCGAAGCCGGTGGGCTTGCCCTTCTCCTCGTACTCGAACGGGGCGTAGGGCGTGTCGGTGCACACCGTCAGCGCGCCGTCGAAGACCAGGTCGACGTCGCTGAGCGCGTCGCCCGACTCGCCGTTGGCGGAGCCGCCGCAGGCGCTCAGCGCGGCCATCAGGGCCACGGAGGACAGGGCGGCCGCAGCGGTGCGGGCAGGGCTGAGCCGGCGGATCGAGCGGGTCATGGGTCAGTTCGCATTCACGGTGAGCGACTCACGAAGTCGCATGAGGGCGTATTCGGTGATCTTGACGAGGGCACCCTTGGCCTGCTCGCGGTCGCGGGCGTCCAGGCTGATGATCGGCACGTCGGCGGGCAGGGCCAGCGCCGCGGCGATCTCCTCGGCGGGGTAGCGCGGCACGCCGTCGAACTCGTTGACCGCGACGATGAACGGGATGCCCTTGGACTCGAAGTAGTCCAGCGGCGAGAACGACTCGTCCAGCCGGGCCACGTCGACCAGCACGATGGCGCCGATGGCGCCGCGGCACAGGTCGTCCCACATGAACCAGAAGCGCCGCTGGCCGGGCGTGCCGAAGAGGTAGAGGACCAGGTCCTCGGCCAGGGTGAGGCGGCCGAAGTCCATGGCGACCGTGGTGGTGGCCTTGGTCGGCACGGCGGCGAGATCGTCGACGCCCTCGGACTCGTTGGTCACGAGCGCCTCGGTGCGCAGCGGGTCGATCTCCGAGACCGCGCCGACGAGCGTCGACTTGCCGACGCCGAAGCCGCCGGCGATGACGATCTTCGTCGACGCAGCCGCGCGCTGGGCCTTAGTAGTTTCGAAGTCCACGGAGGGTCCTTTCGATGAGCTCGAGACGCTCATCTGTCGACGTCTTCTCGGTGATGGTTGCCTGGATTCGGACGAGACCCTGCTCGATCAGGTCACCCAGCAGCACCCGGGTGACGCCGATCGGCATCTTGGTCAGTGCCGAGACCTCGGCAACGGAACGTCTGTCACAGACCTCGAGAACCTGTGCAGCAGAGGGGGTGAGGACGGGCGCCTCCGCACCAGCCTGGAGGCGCAGCGTGGCCTCCATGGCCAGATCGACAGTGGCTGCCGTCCGACCAGCGGTGATGGTGTACGACCGGATGAGGCGAGGACGGTACTCCTCTTCCTCCGGCTCGATGGGCGGCGTCACGGCGCTGGACCGACTCAGCCGCCCGTACCGACGCGGGCCTGGGCCTCGACGGTACGTCCCACGCGGTCGACCAGCAGCGCCATCTCGTAGCCCACCTGGCCGATGTCGGCCTCCTCGGTGGTGAGCACGGTGAGGTTCGACCCGTCACCGACGCTCATCAGCATGAGGAAGCCCATCTCCATCTCGACGATGGTCTGCATGACCGAGCCGCCCTCGAAGAGGCGGGCGGCACCGACCGCGAGGCTGGCCAGTCCGGAGGAGACGGCCGCCACCTGCTCGGCGCGCTCACCCGGGATGCTGGTGCTCGACGCCATGAGGAGGCCGTCGGCGGAGACGAGGATGGCGTGGGCCGCGTCGGGGACCTCCTCGACGAAGCGCGACATCACCCAGTCGAGATCACGGTCGTCGCCAGCAGGGACGCTGGGGGCGGCTGCGGAGGATTCGTACGTCATGCGGGGCCTGCTTCCGTGTGCTGTGAGGAACTTTGGGCTGCTCGTCGGCCGCGGGAGACTCCCGCGGTGTGTGCCTGGAGCCGGCGACGGATGGCCTCGGGGTCACGCGTCTTGGCTGCCGTGGGCGGGGTAACGCTACCGGGAACGAGACGCTCGCCGGGGGCGCGTCGCGGGAGTCCGGTGGGGGTGGACTGGACGACCGGAGCCTCCTCGGCCACGTGCTCGGCGATCTCCCAGCCGCGGTCGACCTCGGTCTGGTGCCACTCGCCCTCGCCGGCGCTGGCGAGCCAGCCGGAGCGCATGGACTTGAAGATCGGCGAGTCCCCACCGGCACGCGCCGGCTC
>JAYSEC010000279.1:0-1515 GCA_041914085.1 Nocardioides sp. | reverse complement strand
CAGCGGGTCGCTCAGCGGGTCGCCCAGCGGGTCGCTGAGGGGCGCGCTGAGGGGGTCGCCCAGGGGGTCCTGGGCAGGGGGCGCGACCTCGGCGGCACGCGCCTCCTCGGCCTGGGCACGCTGGCGGGAGGCCAGGGCGGTGATCGGGACGACCGGCGCGACCTTCTCGGCGACGGTCGGCTCGGCCGGCGTCTCGGCGACGTCGGGCGTCGCCGTGGCGGCAGGTGCCTCGGGAGCTGCCGGCGCGGCGGCGGCCGGCTGGTCGGTCTCGGCAGGGGCCGCGGGTGCGGCCGGGGTGTCCGCGCGCTTGCCGAACAGCGGGCCGGTGGCGCCCGAGGTCTCGGGCGGCAGGAAGGCCTCGGCACCCGTGCGAGGCATGTTGGCACCGGGCTCGCGACGCGGCAGCAGGCTCTCGAGGGAGGGGCGGTCGGGGGTGGCGGCCGGCTCGGCAGCGGCAGCGGCGGGGCTCGGAGCGGCCGGAGCCGGCAGCGGCTCGAGCTCGGCCTCCTTGCGGGCCTCGCGGCGCGCGGCCTTCGCCTCGGCCTGGGCGGCCTTCTCGGCGGCCTTGGCCTCGGCCTTCTCGGCGCGAGAGAGCTTGCGCGACTCGCGCTTGTGCTCGCTGTCGGCGGCGACCGCGGCCGCGGCGACGCCCGTGGACGCGGCAGCGGGGCTGGCGTCGTACGCCGTCGACGCCGCAGCGGCGGGAACTGCCGGCGTCGTCTGCGGCAGCTCGGGCAGGACCGACGGGGGCAGGACCACCGTGGCCGTCATGCCGCCACCGGGGTTGCGCGCCAGCGAGGCCACGATGCCGTGGCGCTCGGCGAGGCGCGAGACCACGAACAGGCCCATCCGGCGGGCGGTGTCGGGCGTGGCCTCCGCACCGTGCTGCAGGTCCTTGTTGAGCTGCTCGAGCTCGGCCGGCGGCACGCCGAGACCGGAGTCGGTGATGGTGATCGTCACGCCGTCGGCGCCGAGCTTGGCCGCGAGGCGCACCGGCTCGGCCGGCGGCGAGTAGGTCAGGGCGTTGTCGACCAGCTCGGTGAGCAGGTGGACCACGTCGGCCGCGGCGTCGTCGCCGACGCGGGTGCCGAGGTGGGACAGGATCTGCACGCGCTGGTAGTCCTGCACGCCGGAGGTCGCGGCCTGCAGCGCCTCGCCGACCGTGAGGCTGAACTGCCCGGCGGCGCGGTTGGGCGCGTCGGCCAGGATCAGCAGCGAGTCGGCCGTACGACGCATGCGCGAGGCGAGGTGGTCGAGGCGGAAGAGCGACTCGAGGCGCTTGGGGTCCTCTTCGTCGTGCTCGAGGCGCTCGATCTGGGCCAGCTGCTGGTTGACCAGCGAGTTGGACCGGCGCGAGAGCGTCACGAACATCGCGTTGACGGTCTGGCGGAGCTGGGCCTCGCCGGAGGCGAGGTGGATGGCCTGGCGGTGGAGGTCGTCGACCGCGCGGGCGACCTGGCCGATCTCCTCGTTGGTGGTGACGTCGATCGGCTTGATCGGCTCGGGCTCCTGGCC
>JAYSEC010000278.1:0-4525 GCA_041914085.1 Nocardioides sp. | reverse complement strand
CGCGCGGCGGGGTGCTGGACGGCTGGCTGGTGGACGAGCGCGACGCCGACCAGCTGCCCCGGCTCGAGGCGGAGGGCGTGCGCGCGCGCGCCGTGCCGCTGATGATGACCGACCACGACGCGACCGCCCGGATGGCGGCTGCCGCCGTGTCGCTCGTCGCGGCCGGCGCGTCGTGAGCGGGCGGATCGAGGTCTGGGCGCCCGACGGCCTGCCCGAGGTCGGCGTCGGCGCCGACCTCGCCGACCTGGTCCTCGCCGCGGTGGGGAGCGACCTCGCGGACGGTGACGTGATCTGCGTGACGAGCAAGGTCGTGAGCAAGGCGGAGGGACGCACCCGTGCCGGCGACCGCGAGGCGGCCGTCGCGGAGGAGACCGAGCGGGTGGTGGCCCAGCGGGGCGCCACCCGGATCGTGCGCCACCGACTCGGGCTGACCATGGCCGCGGCCGGCGTGGACGCCTCGAACGTGGCGCCCGGCTCGGTCGTCCTGCTCCCCCTCGACCCCGACCGGAGCGCGCGCGGGTTGCGGCGCGAGGTCGCCGCGCGGGCGGGGACCAACGTCGGCGTGGTCGTCACCGACACCGCCGGCCGCGCCTGGCGGCAGGGCCAGACCGACATCGCCATCGGCGCCGCCGGCCTCGTGGTCGCCGAGGACCACGCCGGGCGCACCGACGCCTACGGCAACCCGCTGGCGGTCACGCTGCCCGCCGTCGCCGACGAGATCGCCGGCGCCGCCGAGCTGGTCCAGGGCAAGCTCACCGGCCGCCCGCTCGCCGTCGTCCGCGGTCGAGCCGACCTGGTGCTGCCGCCCGGCGAGGACGGGCCCGGCGCCGTCGCGCTCGTGCGGCCCGAGGGCGGCGACCTGTTCGGGTTCGGCGCGCGGGAGGCCGTCGTACGGGCGCTGGGCGGCGACGACGCCGACCGGGCGCCGTTCGGGGAGCCGGTGCCGCTGGCCGAGCTGCAGTCCGCCGTCGGTCGCGTGGTCGGCCGCGGGCGCGCGATGTCCTCGACCCTGTCGCTCACCTTCGACGGCCAGCCCGACCGCAACGAGCTGCGGCTGCCCGCGGGCTCGGACCGCACGGCGGTCGCGGCCGTCTGCTTCGCCCACGGGTGGCGGATCCGCCGCTGGGAGGAGACGGTCGCGGGCGTCGTGTGCGACCTGTCACCCGTGAGTACGTAGACTCTGCCAGCGCAGCCCGCGCAGGGCTCCCTCTGCACACCGACCGAGAGACACCGAGCACCGTGGCCAAGCAGGCAAAGACCGACCGTCAGGCGGTCATCGACTCCATCCGCTCCCAGCAGTCCAGGGCCGAGAACAGGCGCGGCATGGCGATCGTGGTCGTCTGCGTCGTCGTCGCCCTGCTCATCGTGGGCGCGGCGGCCTACAAGCCGCTCAAGGACTGGTGGGACCTGCGCGCCTACGCCTCGGACTCGCTCGGTGAGATCGGCGCCAAGGCCTCCGTGTGCCAGGACGTCACCACGAAGAAGGCCGAGGGCAACCAGGACCACGTCGAGGTCGGCACGCCGATGGAGTACCCCGACGCCCCGCCGGCCTTCGGCTCCCACTGGAACATGTGGGACACGATGGACCGCAAGCTCTACACCACCTCGGACCGTCCCGAGCTGGGCGAGCTCGTGCACAACCTCGAGCACGGCTACACCATCCTCTGGTACGACGAGACCATCGCCGACAGCCAGTCCGCCATGGACGACCTGCGCGGCATCGCCTCCAAGCTCCAGGGCACGAGCAACCTGCGCGACAAGTTCAAGGCCGTTCCGTGGACCTCCGAGGACGGCAAGGCCTTCCCCAAGGGCCAGCACGTCGCCTTCACCCACTGGTCCGTCGGCGGCGTCGGCGAGACCGACCCGTCCAAGCAGGTCGGCGTGTGGCAGTACTGCTCCGAGCTGAGCGGCAGCGCGCTGGAGACGTTCATGGAGGACTACCCCTACATGGACTCCCCGGAGCCCACGGTCGTCTGACCTGCCCTCGTCGCCGATGACCACGTTCGCCGAGGTCCTGGCCGCCCAGCTGCGGCGCGACCCCGGCCGGCCGCTGCTCACCTTCTACGACCACGCGACCGACGAGCGCGTCGAGCTGTCGGTGACGACGTACGCCAACTGGGTCGCGAAGGCGTCCGGGCTGCTGACCGACGTCGCGGACCTCGAGCGCGGGATGACGCTGCGGATCGACCTGCCGCCCCACTGGCTCTCCCCCGTGCTCCTGGGGGCGGCCTGGACCGTCGGCCTCCGGGTCACCGGGTCCGACGAGCCGGACGCCGTGGTCTGCGGTCCCGACGGCCTGGACGCCTGGGCGCCCCGTGCGGGAGCGATCCCGGTGCTCGCCTGCAGCCTGCGCCCGCTCGGCGTGCGCTTCGCCGAGCCGCTGCCCGACGGCGTGCTCGACGTCGGCGTGGAGATCTGGTCGCAGCCCGACGGCTTCACCGCGTGGGACCCGCCGACCGCGGCCGACCCCGCCACCGACGACCTGACCCAGGCCGAGCTGTGGCAGCACGACCTGACGGCCGCCGTCGGGAGCTCTCTCACCGACGGCGGCCGTCTTCTGTCGGTGGCCGACCCGGCTTCCCCACCAGGAATGGCCACCTTCACCGAGCCCCTCGGACGAGGCGGCTCGCTGGTCCTTGTCCGCAATCCCGACCCGGCGCGCCTCGACGACGTCTACGACGCCGAGCGGGCGACTGCCCGAGCCTGATCGCGGCCCTCTGCGCGGATCACCCCGCCAGGTCGTAGGCCCCCATCCCCTCGCCCAGCACGCGGGGTGAGGACACGCCCGCCTTGCGCCCGCCGTACACGTAGGCCAGCCCGCTCGTCCGGTCGCGGACGATGAAGTCGCCGTGGCCCTTGAGCGTCATCGGCTGCACCTCCAGCACCCAGTCGAAGCCAGACAGGTCGCTCGGCAGCCCGGCACGGGTCGGCACGCCGCCCTTCACCGGGACGGCCCCGTTGAAGCCCGAGCCGTTGCCCGCCCACACGGACAGGGTGCCGTTGTAGGTGCCGATCAGGTCGGGGTTGCCGTCGCCGGTCACGTCGCCGACCGCGCTGACGTCGGAGACCGCACCCCAGCCGCTGCCGATCGAGGTGGGCGTGCCGAGCGCACCGGTGCCGTTGCCGGCGTAGAGCCACATCGTCCCGGCGTCGTCGCGGGCCAGCACGTCGCCGAAGCCATCCTTGTTCACGTCACCCGCGTTCAGCAGCAGGTTCTTGCCGGCGAAGGACACCCCGGTGTCGATCGGCGAGCCGAGCTCGTAGGTGTCGCGGTTCGCGACGACCACCAGCTGCTTGCCGGAGACGCCGATCAGGTCCGCGCCCGAGCCGCCCACCAGGTTGGTGCCGGTGATCCAGCGCATCGACTTGAGGTTGGTCGCCGGGCCGAGCGCGGCGCCGTACGTCCCGTTCCCACGACCCGGGAGCATCAGCACCTTGCCGGAGCTCGAGCGCGCCACCAGGTCCGGCACGCCGTCGCGGTTGAAGTCGCCGGCGACGAGGCGGTTGAAGCCGCTCCACGAGCCCGCCACCCGGGTGGGCGCGGCGAACGAGCCGGTGCCGTAGCCGGTCTGCAGGAAGACGCGGTTCTTGGTGCGCAGCAGCAGGTCCATCCGGCCGTCGCGGTTGACGTCGCCGGCGCCGACGATCTGCCGGTAGTTGCCGTAGCCCTTGCGCGTGGTCTTGCGGGCGAAGCCGCCCTTGGAGGTCGCGAGGAGGGTGGTGAGGCGTCCCTTGAACCGGGCCACGAGGTCGTTGCGACCGTCGCCGTTGATGTCGCCGACGGCGGTGATCAGCGAGTAGCCCTTGAGGCTGAGCTTCTTCGCCGTGGCGCCGAACTTGCCGTTGCCCTTGCCGGTGCGGATCCGCACGACGCCCGACCGGTCGACCGTCACCAGGTCGGCCTTGCCGTCCCCGGTGAGGTCCGGGGACACCAGCACGTCGGCGCGTTGGTCCCAGCCCGACTTGCCGACCACGATGCGCTGCTGGAACGACGTCATGCCACCCGTGGGGATGACGAGGCCGCGCCCGTCGGCGGCACGCCGGACGACGAGGTCGGGGTACGGCGACGCGTCGAGGTTGTTCTGCGGGTTCGGCTCGGACACCGCGATCGGCACCACGGTCGGCGTCGTCGGGGTCGGCGGCACGGCCGAGGTGGCGTACTGCCGGATGAGCGGGATCTGGGCGTAGAGGTACCGGCCGGGGCAGGCCGTGGAGCCCGCGTCGCGGTGCCCGTTGATCGCCGCGAACGTCTTGCTGCCGATGCGCTGCGACGTCGAGGCCGGGTTCACGCCGTGGAGCGAGAGCTTCCAGGCGAAGATCTGCCCGTAGGCCCGCAGCATCACGTCGCTGGGCTGCGCGGTGTCGAAGTTGCCGATCGCCGACATCGCGAAGGAGTACTGGTTGTAGTTGAGCGTGTGGGCGCCGACCACGGGCTTGTCGATGCCGCCGTAGCGCCCCTCCCAGATGCGACCGAACCGGTCGACGAGGAAGTTGTAGCCGATGTCGCTCCAGCCGCGGGACTTCA
>JAYSEC010000277.1:0-4540 GCA_041914085.1 Nocardioides sp. | reverse complement strand
GGCCTCGCCGAGGTTCCGCTCCTGCATCTCGGCGCCGCACCGGGGACACGTCATGCTCTCCATCCCCCGACGGTACTCCGCGCCCCCATACTTTCCCCGTGAACACACCCGGACCCTCCGCGACGGGCTACCTCGACGCGCCCCGCCCGCTCGCCTTCGCCCACCGCGGTGGCGCCTACCACCCCGAGATCGAGGGCCTGGAGAACACGCTGGTGGCGTTCGCGCACGCGGTGGACCTGGGCTACACCTACCTCGAGACCGACGTGCACGTCACCAGCGACGGCGTGCTGCTGGCGTTCCACGACACCGTCCTGGACCGGGTCACCGACCGGACCGGGAACATCGCCGAGAGCACCTGGGAGGAGGTCCAGCAGGCGCTCATCGGCGGGGCGGAGCGGGTGCCGACCCTGGCTGCGCTGTTCGACGCCTTCCCCGGCGCCCGGTTCAACATCGACCTCAAGTCCGACGGCGCGGTGGAGGCGCTCGCCGCCTTCATCGAGGAGCGTGAGGCGTGGGACCGGGTCCTGGTCGGGTCGTTCTCCGGACGACGGATGCGGGCGTTCCGCCGACGCACCCGCGGACGCGTCGCGACCTCGGCCGGCCCGCTCGAGGTGGCCGCCTTCCTCCTCGCGCCCAGCGGCCGGCTGGCCCGGCTGCTGACGCGCGGGCACCCGGTCGCGCTGCAGGTCCCCCACCGCCACGGCCGGCTCCCGGTGACCACGCGTGGGCTCGTACGACGTGCGCACGCCGCGGGCGTGCAGGTGCACGTCTGGACGATCGACGACCCAATCGAGATGAACGTCCTCCTGGACCGTGGTGTCGACGGCATCATGACCGATCGCACGGACATACTCAGGGACGTGCTCCGCGCCCGCGGGCAGTGGAACGGCCACGTGGAGGATGAGGCATGACCGAGGTGAGTGGGATCGCCGACCTGACGCCGCTGGCGCGGGCCAAGGAGCAGCGCGCCTGGTACTTCTACGACTGGGCCAACAGCGCCTTCGCCACGACCGTGTCCGGCGTCCTCTTCGGCCCGTACCTGATCGCCATCGCCGAGGAGGCCGCGGTCGACGACCGCGTGTCGGTCCTCGGCCTGTCGGTCGCCCCGGGCGCCCTGCCGGCGTACGTCATCACCTTCTCGACGCTGATCTCCGCCCTGGTGCTGCCGCTGCTGGGCGCAGTGGCCGACCGCACCTCCCGCAAGAAGGACCTGCTGGCGGGCTTCGCCTGGGCAGGCGCGTTCTTCGCGGGGCTGCTGTTCTTCATGACCGGCGACAACTGGCAGCTCGGCGCGACCACGTTCGTCCTGGCCAACCTCTGCTTCGCCGCGTCGGCCGTGGTCAACGACTCGATCCTGCCGATCATCTCCACGGAGTCCGACCGCGACCGGGTCTCCTCGCGCGGCTGGGCCTACGGCTACGCCGGCGGCGGGCTGCTGCTGGCCCTGAACTTCGTGCTCGTCAGCTTCCACGACACGTTCGGCCTGACCGAGGGCATGGCGGTGCGGATCTCGCTCCTGTCCGCCGCGGTGTGGTGGGCCGCGTTCACGTTCATCCCCTTCCGCGGGCTCCGCAACCACCCGCCCGCTGACGTCGAGCAGGTCGAGGGCGGCGTGGTGCAGCGCAGCTTCGGACAGCTGTGGATCACCCTCAAGGAGCTGCGCAACTACCCCGTGGCCCTGACGTTCCTGCTCGCCTACCTCTTCTTCAACGACGGCATCCAGACCGTCATCAGCCAGGCGTCGGTCTACGGCGTCGAGGAGCTCGGCTTCCCGCAGGGCACGATGCTGGGCGTCTACCTGCTCGTCCAGTTCGTCGCGGTCGGCGGCGCGCTGCTCTTCGGTCGCATCGCGGCGAGGCGGGGGGCGAAGAACACCATCCTCGGCGGCCTGGTCGTCTGGATGGGCATCGTCACGGCCGGCCTGGTGATCCCCGAGGAGTCGCTCGTCCCGCTGCTCGTGCTGGGTGTCGCCATCGGCCTGGTGCTCGGCGGGACGCAGGCGCTGGCGAGGTCCTACTTCTCCCTGCTGATCCCGCGCGGGAAGGAAGCAGAGTTCTTCAGCTTCTACCACGCCATGGAGCGCGGCACGTCGTGGTTCGGCACGCTCGTGTTCGGCCTCGTCTACACCTTCACCGACTCCTACCGGCCTGCGATCTTCGCCCTGATCATCTTCTTCGTCGTCGGTGGCCTGCTCCTGTGGCGCGTCGACACCGCTCGTGGCATCCGCGAGGCGGGCAACGACGTACCGGCCGTGATCTGAGCGGCGCGGGCGGCGGATCCGGCCGCGACCTCGGCGAGCTGCACCCCTGGGGGTGAAGTTGGTCTCGCCTGAGCGTGGGTCCGCACCCATCGAATCCGCGGAATGTGGGCGCTCCCGCTACCGTTGAAGGATCACAGGGGATGGACCGCGCCGTCACGAGCGGCGTCACGAACCCGGTTCTGGTCCGTCTCACCCTTGACCCGGTACACAAACACGAACGGGTGTCAGCAACCCATTGGAGGTGGGCACTGTGGCGGAGCGCACACTGCGTGGCGCGAGGCTCGGCGGCCAGAGCTTTGAGGACGAGCGCGGCATCGAGTTCGCCGCCCGTCAGCAGGTCGGATATCGATGCAAGCAGGGGCACGACTTCGAGGTCACGATGTCGGTCGAGGCCGACATCCCGGCCGTGTGGGAGTGCCCGCGCTGCGGCGCCGAGGCGCTGAGCACGGCGGGGATCCAGCCCGAGGAGAAGGTCGAGAAGCCGGCTCGCACGCACTGGGACATGCTCCTGGAGCGTCGCTCCGAGAAGGAGCTCGAGGACATCCTCAAGGAGCGCCTCGAGCTGCTCCGCGGCGGCGAGATCGGCCCCGCGCACCTGCACCGCGCGAACAAGAAGAAGCGGGTCAGCTGACCCCTCCTCGCGCACCAGACGGTCGACTACTCGACCACGTCGCCCTGGACCACGGGCCCCTCGCCCGGTCCGGGGCGTCGTCCATTTCCGGGCATCGGCCCGAACCTGCCCGCAGCGGGTACGACGACGAGCCGGCGCTCCACGACGGTCGTGAGCAGCCGCCGGGCGACCGGTCGGGTGAACGGCAGGACCAGCAGGATCCCGACCGCGTCGAGGAGGAACCCGGGGCTGAGCATCAGCGTGCCGCCGATGAGGATCAGCGCACCGTCGGCGATCTCGCGCGCGGGCATCCGGCCGCGCTGGAGCGCCTCGCGCAGCGCGCGCCAGGCGCGACCGCCCTCGCGCTTGATCAGCCACGCCCCCAGCATGCTGTCGAGCACGAGCAGCACGATGGTCCACCACGGGCCGACGAGCTGGCCGACCTGGAGGATCGCCCAGATCTCCGCGAGCGGCACGACCACGAAGGCGACCGCCAGCAGCGGGCGCAGCCACCCCCGCCTGCGGGCCGGGCTGCGGCGCGGTGCGGCGGGGTGGGTCACGACCCGACCCGGCGGCGACGCAGCTGGGCGCGTCGCTCGGCGAGCCCCCACCGGGTGATCAGCTGCAGCGACTCGCGTGCGACCTGGCCGCTCATCTTCGAGTCGCCGCGCTCGCGCTCGATGAACTGGATGGGCACCTCGGTGAGCCGCAGGCCCTGGGTGAGGGTGCGGTAGGCGAGGTCGGTCTGGAACACGTATCCAGTAGACCTCACCGTGCCAAGGTCGATCTTCTCCAGCGTGGTGCGGCGGAAGAGCCGGTAGCCGGCGGTCGCGTCCTTCACCTTGATGCCGAGCAGGAGGCGGACGTAGAGGTTGCCGCCGCGCGAGAGCGCGAGCCGCTGGACGGGCCAGTTCACCACCGACCCGCCGGGCACGTAGCGCGAGCCGATGACGAGGTCGGCGGTGTGCAGCGCGTCGAGCAGCCGCTGCAGCTGCTCGGGCTGGTGCGATCCGTCGGCGTCCATCTCGCCGATGACGTCGTACCCGGCCTTCAGGGCCACGTCGAAGCCGTGCAGGTAGGCAGCTCCGAGGCCGGCCTTCTCCGTGCGGTGGACGACGCTCACGGCGTCGTCGGCAGCCGCGAGCCGGTCGGCGATCGCACCGGTGCCGTCGGGGCTGTTGTCGTCGACGACCATCACGTCGACACCCGGTTGCGCCGCCCGGAGGCGGCCGACGATCCACTCGATGTTCTCGGACTCGTTGTAGGTCGGCACGACCATGACGACACGGCCGAGGCCTTCGACACTCACGCGGTGCTACCTCGTTCCACGGATTCCTGCGACGGCTGGCGGGACGGGCGCTCGCCGCGTCGCCGACGACGATAGGCCACGAACGCCCACACCGTGTGACAGACGAGGAAGACCAGGGCCAACCTGCCGGGCCAGACCCCGGCGCGCACCGCCGGTGTGAGCGTGGTGCTCAGCGCGACCTCCTCGACCAGCACCTCCTGGCCCCGGGCGGGGACCGACGCCACGACGGTCCCGTCGGGACGCACCACGCCGGAGATGCCGTTGATCGCCGCCACGACCACCCAGCGACCGGTCTCCAGCGCGCGCAGCCGGCTGATCTCGAACTGCTGGTCGAGCTGGCCGGTGCGGCTGAACATCGCGT
>JAYSEC010000276.1:0-4574 GCA_041914085.1 Nocardioides sp. | reverse complement strand
CGAAGACCTCCGAGCCGCCCCCGTCCGGGTGGGTGGTGTCCCGCCAGGAGAGGAAGGCGATCCGCACGTCAGCTCCCGCTGGCGGCCAACCCGGCGTCCTCGGCCAGGCGCTCGCACAGCGGGATCGGCAGGCCGAACTCCCGGGTCACGGACAAGCCGTGGGACGCGAGCTCGGAGTCGGCGTAGGCGTCCTCGGTCTGTGCAGGGACCGAGTTCCAGTCGTCGTCGAAGTAGACCGACTCGGTGTACCCGAACGGGCCGCCCGGCGTCGTCTCGATCTCGAAGTAGCCGACGTCGAGGAGGTTGCGGATGCCGATGGCGAACTCGCCGTCCGTGGGGATCTCGAACAGGTCACCCCTCCTCGACTCGCCACCCTTGTAGAGGATCGCCCGGACCAGGCGGTCCTCGCGCACGTCGAGCCACACCGACTGCCGCTGCGCGCCGGAGACGTCGAGAATCTTGACCTTGCCCGGGACGAGCTCACCCGTGACCTCGAACCTCCACACGCGGTCGCGCTCCTCGACCGGGACCCAGGGCTCGTACTGGTCACCGGTGTGGAGGTAGAGCGCCTCGCAGTCCCCGCGGATCGCGAGGTCGTCGGTCTCGCCCCCCTCGGGCAGGCCGTCGATCCGGCTGATCAGCCCGCGTTGGGCGTCGGGGGAGAGGTCGGCCTGCCAGGCGACGTAGCGCTGCAGCGGCTCACCCCGGTGGAGCGAGGCGGCCATGAACAGGCCGATCGCCATCTGGGCCACGATCGCGAAGACGACGCCGACGGCGAGGAAGCCGGTCACCGGGACCGTCCAGCGGCGACGCCGCGCGACGAACCGGGCGAGCAGCGCGGTGCCGATCGCGCCGCCGAGGACCATCGCCGGGACGAAGTCGCTGGCGTAGCGGGTCGAGTAGTAGCCGTAGGTCATCACGCCGCCGGTGCAGAGCACGCTGGCCACGAGCGGGATCCGCAGCCGGGCGAGGGTCGCGTCACGCCGCGGCCAGAACGCGACGACGACCGCCAGGGCCATCAGCAGGAGGAAGAGCCACATGAAGCTGGTGACGCTGCCGGTGCGGTAGGCCTGGTCGACGAACGCACCGTGGTAGGCCTTCGCCGGCGACGCGGGCAGCGTGATCCAGGGGAAGTACTCGGTGAAGCGGATCCCGTCGGGCCGCAGGTAGGCCATGAAGGACGTCGTGAAGAACTGCGGTCCGCTCAGGGTGCCGCCGTTGGCCTCGAGCGCCGCCTGGCGCTGGGCGTTGACCTGGGTCCACACCTGGTCCTTGAGCGGGAACATGTAGATCGCGTCGAACTTGTAGAGGTTGAGCGCGATCGAGGCCGCCAGCGGTCCCACGCCCGCCGCCAGGGTGCGCCACCACAGCGTCCGGTGCTCGGGCGAGAACGGGCGGAACCGCATCAGCAGGGCGAGCCCGATCGTGCCCAGGCAGATGGCCCATCCCTCGGTGGTGCGGCAGCCGACGGTGACGAGGGCGAAGACGCCGAGCCAGAAGACGGTGTGCGTGGAGGGCGCGAGGCAGGTGCGGACCATCCAGTAGAGGCCGCCGACCGCAGCGGCCACGGCCCACGTGTAGACCTCGTGGTAGACCCAGGGGAGGCTGGCGTCGTAGGTGAGGAAGGTGCCACCGGTGGCCCCCGCGACGAAGATCCCCGCCAGCGTGCCGGAGCGCCAGGTGAGCTCGCCCTCGACCAGGTGGTCCAGCAGCAGCCAGATCAGCTTGGTCGACATCACCGCGAGGACGATCCAGGCGACCGCCATCGACAGCAGGGTGAGCTGGTAGTCGAACTCGCGCGTCGTCAGCAGGATCGGCAGCCGCAGCAGCGCCGGGAACGGCGGGAAGTAGGTGTAGGTCTTCCCGTCGTGCACGAAGCCCTCGATCGCCAGCGACTCCGGGTCCATGTCGAGGTGGCCGTCGAGGATGGCCCGCATCTGGTCGTCGAAGAAGTTGGAGAAGTAGCCGCCGCCGAGGGCCGTGCGACCGATGTCGGTCGAGTAGTTGAGCAGCGTCAGGAAGTAGCCGAGACCGCCGACGAGGAGGCCGGTGGTGGTGGCGACGAGACGGATGCGGGCCTGGCGGTCCGGCTGGGCCGGGGTCGGTGCGGGGGTCGAGCGGGTCAGGACGGTCGAGGTCACGCCACTTCCAGTCGGTAAAGGAACTGATAGCCGAACAGCCGCGGCCAGGCGCGGATCAGGCCCCGGTCCGTGCGCTCGATGCGACGGACCACGCGCCCACCCAGGTTGTCCTGGGAGGAGTCGGCGAAGGTGTTGAACGGGGTGCCCACGATGCGGGTCTCGAGCACGGTCAGGCCGCAGTCGGCCAGGAGCCGCTCGATCATGTCGCGGGTGAAGAAGCGGATGTGGCCGCGGTCGAGCGGGCCGCGCTGGTCGTAGTCGAACTTGCCGACCGCGATGCGTCCGCGGGGGTACCAGTGGCCGAAGTTGGGGACCGAGACGAGCAGCTCGCCGCCGGGGCGCACCTTGGCCGCCAGGTCGGAGAGGAGCAGGTGCGGCTCCACGACGTGCTCCAGGATGTCGCCGGCGACCACGACGTCGTACTGGGCGTCGAGGTTGTGGGGAAGCGGCAGGTTGAGGTCGGCCTCGATGAACTCGTCGACCCGCTCGGCCACTCCCTCGTGCTTCTGCCGGTCCAGGCCGGTGACGTGGTGCCCCAGCACCCGCGCGCGCTGGGCGAACCGGCCGTCGTAGCAGCCGGCGTCGAGCACGCGCCCGGGCTCGTGGCGGCCGAGCCACTCCAGCAGGACCGCGTGGGAGCCGTACTCGTCCTTGAGGGCGTACTCGTCGGACTCCAGGGACTGGACGCCGCCGCCGAAGCCGTGCTCGGTGGCCCAGTGCCGGACCACGTCGCCGGCGACGTCGCGGGCGTACTTCACGCCGTTGACG
Source organism: Nocardioides sp. (assembly GCA_041914085.1). Classification (GTDB taxonomy): domain Bacteria; phylum Actinomycetota; class Actinomycetes; order Propionibacteriales; family Nocardioidaceae; genus Nocardioides. Next base: position 1,665 of record JAYSEC010000276.1, on the reverse strand, counting down.
TAGCAGATCTCGTCGCCGTAGTAGGTGGGGATGGGGACCTCGACGATCCGCTTCCTCGCGCGGATCAGGCCGAGGATGATCTCGGTGTCGAAGTCGAAGTCGTCGCTGTACGCCGCCAGGTCGAGGTCGGCGAGCGCATCGGTGCGGTAGGCGCGGTAGCCGGAGTGCCACTCCGAGAGCCGCTGGCCGGTCAGGGTGTTCTGGAACCGGGTGAGGATCTTGTTGCCGACGTACTTGTAGGCCGGCATGCCGCCGGCGCGCGCGCCACCCTTGTCGAGCATCCGCGAGCCGAACACCGCGTCGGCCTCACCGCTGACCAGCGGGGCGACGAGGTCCTCGATGCACTCCGGGGCGTACTGGCCGTCGCCGTGCAGCAGCACCACGACGTCGAGCCCGTGCTCGAGCGCCCAGCGGTAGCCCGCCTTCTGGTTGCCGCCGTAGCCGAGGTTGCGCTCGTGCTTGACCACGGTGATCGGGAAGCGGGCGGTGTCGCGGAAGCGCAGCCCGATCTCGTAGGTGTCGTCGGCGCTGGCGTCGTCGCACACCATGACGTGGTCGACGGTGTCGACGAACGACTGCGGGAGCCGGTTGAGCGTCTTCTCCAGCGTGGACGCGGCGTTGTAGGCCACGACGAGCACGCCCACCCGCGGCTCGCGCCGGCCGGCGGGCGGCTCCGTGGACACGTCGGTCGACTGCACGGCTCTCCCTCCAGACACGTCCTCACGGTGCGGTGACGGACGTCACCAGCGGAGAACCGGGCGAGTCTAACCCGCCAGTAGGTTTTGCGCCGGAACGTCGCGAAGGTGGACCACAAATGTGGTCCAACCCGGTCCGTGGTGCCACCTCTGGTGGCATGATGCGCGCCATGGAGACCGCCCTGAAGCTCGTCGACCAGACGCGCCTGAACGCCGACCTCGCCGCGTCGTCCGAGGCCTACCGCTCTGCCCAGCCGTTCCCGCACATCGTCCTCGACGACGTGCTCCACCCCGAGGCGTTCGCCGCCGCCGTGCGCGACTTCCCCGGGATCAGGGACGAGTTCTGGAAGGGCTACCTCCACGTCAACGAGACCAAGTACTGCAACGTCTACCCCGACACGTGGGCGCCGAGCCTCCAGGCGATCGCGCAGGAGTTCTGCTCGCCGGAGTTCGTCTCCTACCTCGAGCAGCTCACCGGCATTCCGAACCTGATCCCGGACTACACCATGGACGGCGGGGGCCTGCACCAGACGCTGCGCGGCGGTCACCTCAACATCCACGCCGACTTCACGACCCACCACACCCACGAGAACTGGGCCCGTCGGGTCAACATCCTGCTCTACCTCAACGAGGAGTGGCACGACGACTGGGGCGGCAAGCTCGAGCTCTGGGACCCCGAGATGACCGCGTGCCAGGGCACGGTGACCCCGGCCGGCAACCGCATGCTGGTCTTCACCACGTCGGAGGACTCCTTCCACGGCCACCCCGACGGCCTCACCTGCCCGCCGGACATGGCGCGCCGCTCGCTGGCGATGTACTACTTCACCGAGGAGGCGGCCCCGGTCCGCAAGTCGACCAACTACCAGGCCCGCCCCGAGGAGACCCGCGCCAAGAAGGCGGCCATCGCCGCCGACCGCACCGTGCTCGACGTCTATGACCGGGTGAAGCGCCGGCTCGGCATCTCTGACGA
>JAYSEC010000275.1:0-4602 GCA_041914085.1 Nocardioides sp. | reverse complement strand
GCGACTACCAGGGCGTGTGGGGGCTGGGCTACCAGATCGAGCCGATCGTCTTCCCCGCGCTCTACACCTGGCTCGCGCTCCAGGTCGGCACCCCCGGCTGGATCGTGATCGCGCTCATCGGTGTCACGGCCGCCGCGGTCGCCCACCCGGCGGCGCGCGCGGCCGAGCGACACCTCGTGCGGATCGGGGCCCCGGTCGGCGCCTAGACTCCCTGCCGTGACGGCACAGACCCTGGACGGCGCAGCCACCCTCAAGACGATCAAGTCCGAGCTCGCCCAGCGCGTGGCCGCGCTGAAGGAGAGGGGCGTGACGCCGGGCCTCGGCACGGTGCTGGTCGGCGACGACCCGGGCTCGCACTGGTACGTCGGCGCCAAGCACAAGGACTGCGCGGAGATCGGCATCACCTCCCTGCGGCGCGACCTTCCGGCCACGGCCACGCAGGCCGAGGTCGAGGCCGTCATCGACGAGCTGAACGCCGACGACGCCTGCACCGGCTTCATCGTCCAGCAGCCCACCGGGCTGGACGAGTTCGCCCTGCTCTCGCGGGTCGACCCCGACAAGGACGTCGACGGGCTGCACCCCACCAACCTCGGCAAGCTGGTCCTCGGCGAGGCCGGGCCCCTGCCCTGCACCCCGGTCGGCTCGATCGAGCTGCTGCGCCGCCACGGCGTCGAGATCGCCGGCGCCGAGGTCGTGGTCGTCGGTCGCGGCATCACCGTCGGGCGTCCTCTCGGCCTGCTGCTCACCCGCCGCTCGGAGAACGCCACCGTCACCCTCTGCCACACCGGCACGGTCGACCTCGCGTCGCACGTGCGCCGGGCCGACATCGTCGTCGCTGCGGCCGGCGTCCCGGGGATCATCACCGCCGACATGGTCAAGCCCGGGGCGGCCGTCCTCGACGTGGGCGTCTCGCGGGTGGACGGCAAGGTCACCGGCGACGTCGCCGACGACGTCTGGGAGGTGGCCGGCTGGGTCTCGCCCAACCCGAAGGGCGTCGGTCCGATGACGCGCGCGATGCTGCTCACCAACATCGTGGAGATCGCCGAGAAGTCCGCCCGGTCCTGACATGAGCGAGCCGGACCCGCGCGAGGCCCCCGAGCCGCGCCCGATCGAGCCGCCGGAGTCGGTCGAGCCGGTCTCCGCCGAGCCGGTCGACCCCGACGAGCCGCGCCGCTACCCCTCGACCATCGGCGGCGCCTTCTACCTGCTGGTGCTCGGCGTGGTCGCCGTGGCCCTGGTCGTCGTGGCGCTCGACGAGTGGCGCACCGGCATCCGGCTGATGGGCGGGGCGCTGGTCTTCGCCGCCCTCGTCCGCCTGGTCCTGCGCAGCCGCGACGCCGGCATGCTCGCCGTACGCCACAAGGTGCTCGACGCCGTCGTGCTGCTGGCGCTGGGCGGGGCGCTCGTCTTCCTCGCGACGTCCATCCCGGACCAGCCGGGCTTCTGACAGCACGAGAGGCCGGCCCCCACAGGGTCCGGCCTCTCGTCGGCGCTGCCTGGATCAGATCAGGCCGAGCTCCGTGACGGCCTTGCGCTCGTCGTCGAGCTCCGCGGTGGAGGCGTCGATGCGGCCGCGGGAGAAGTCGTCGATGTCGAGCCCCTCGACGATCGACCAGTCACCGTCGGCGGTGGTGACGGGGAACGAGGAGATCAGCCCCTCGGGGACGCCGTACTCGCCGCGGGAGACCACGGCCATCGAGACCCAGTCGTCCTGGGCCGAGCCGAACAGCCAGTCGCGCGCCGCGTCGATCGTGGCGGACGCGGCCGAGGCGGCCGAGGACGAGCCCCGGGCGTCGATGATCGCGGCGCCACGCTTGGCGACGGTCGGGATGAAGTCGTTCTCGAGCCAGGCCTGGTCGCCCACGAGCTCGGCGGCGTTCTGGCCCTTGACCTTCGCGTGGAACAGGTCGGGGTACTGGGTGGCCGAGTGGTTGCCCCAGATCGTCATCTGGGTGATGTCGGTGACCTTCGCGCCCGTCTTGGCCGCGAGCTGCGAGATCGCGCGGTTGTGGTCGAGGCGGGTCAGCGCGGAGAAGCGCTCCTGCGGGATGTCGGGCGCGTTGCTCATCGCGATGAGGGCGTTGGTGTTGGCCGGGTTGCCGGTCACCCCGATGCGTACGTCGTCGGCGGCCACCGCGTTGAGGGCCTTGCCCTGTGCGGTGAAGATGGCGCCGTTGGCGGAGAGCAGGTCGCCGCGCTCCATGCCGGGCCCGCGCGGGCGCGCGCCCACGAGGAGGGCGAGGTTCACGCCGTCGAAGATCTTCTCGGCGTCCGCACCGATCTCGACGCCGGCGAGGTTCGGGAACGCGCAGTCGTCGAGCTCCATGACGACGCCCTCGAGCGCCTTGAGGGCGGGCTCGATCTCGAGCAGGCGCAGCTCGATGGGCCGGTCCGCGGCGAGCGCGCCGCTGGCGAGGCGGAAGAGCAGGCTGTAGCCGATCTGGCCGGCGGCGCCGGTGACGGCCACCTTGAGAGGTTCGGAGGTCACGGTGGGGTACTCCTCGTGAGGCGGGACGTGGTGTCCCGCTGACGCTAGCAGCGCCGGGATGTCGGCCGGATGCTGGTCGGCGGCTGGCATGCTGGCGCCCATGCGGCGACACGTGACGACGGCCCTCGTGCTGGTCGTCGCACTCTCCGGCTGCGCCGGCATCGGCCAGCCCGAGCCCTACGACTCAGTGGGCATCAACGGCCTGGTCATCCCCACCCCGTCGCCCGACCCCGACGACTTCGTCGACGCGGTCGACAACGCGTGGCTCGCGCTCGAGCCGGGTGCCACCGCGCACTACGACGTGACCGACGACGGGCGGAGGATCGGCGCGGTCGACGCCGAGGTGCTCCCCGGCACCACGTCGGTCGCCGGCCTCCGCACGACCGGCGTACGCACCACGACCGAGGTCGCGGGAGAGACGACGGTGGAGACGTCGTTCTACGCCCAGGACGTCGACGGCAACGTGTGGCTGGTCGCGGTCGACGCGGCGACCGGCGGCTGGCGGGCGGGCGAGGCCGGGGCCGAGGCGGGGCTGGCGATGCCGGCCGAGCCGCGGCTCGGTGACGGGTGGCGGGCCTACGTCGTGCCGGGGCAGCCCGAGACGGCGGTGCGGGTGGAGGACCTGTCGCGCACGATGGTGGAGCTGCGGCGCGAGGCCGGCACCACGACCCGCACCGTGTACGAGCTGGGCGCCGGCCTCGTCGGCATCGAGGACCTCGACCAGGGCTGGGTGGCGACGCGCCGCTAGTCGGGGCGGCGGACCTGGGTGCGGCCGTCGTCGTCGCCGTCCGGGTTGCCCCAGTGGCCGGGAGCGCTCTGTCCGGGCGTCGCCGGCTGCTGCGGGGGAGCGCCCCACTGACGGGGCTGACCCGGCTGCTGCTGCGGCTGCTGGGGAGCCGGCTGGCCCCACTGGCCGGGCTGCTGCGGCGCCGCCTGCGGGGTGCTGTAGGGGTCAGGCTGCGGCTGCGACTGCTGCGGGTAGGGCTGGGGCTGGCCCCACTGCTGCTGCGGGGGAGCGCCCCAGGCCGAGCCGGGCTGGCCCCAGCCGCCCTGCTGGCCCTGGTTCCACTGCGCCTCGTAGTTGCCGGGGACCGGCTGGCCCTTGCGGCCACCGCCGAAGGACAGGCCCGACCCGGCGACCGGGGCGGCGCCCTGGCCGAAGAGGACGGGATAGGTGAGCCCGGCGATCGCGGCTCCGAGCAGCGGCGCGACGACGAACAGCCACAGCTGGACGATGGCGTCGGTGCCGGCGAAGACGCCGACACCGATGGAGCGCGCCGGGTTCACCGAGGTGCCGGTGAGGGGGATGGCGACGAAGTGGATCATCGCCAGGGCCAGGCCGATGGCGAGCGGGCCGAGCGCGACGTTGACCTCGTTGCGCTCGTCGGTGACCGCGAGGATGACCCAGAGGAAGACGGCGGTGAGCAGCGTCTCGAGCAGCAGGGCGGCCCACCACGCGAAGGGAGCGCTCGGGTGCTGGTCGCCGAAGAAGTTCTGACCCATGTTGCCCTCGGCGCTGAAGCCCTCGAAGCCGTGGCTGATGCCGAACAGCGCCGTGCCGGCGAGCAGGCCGCCGACGAGCTGCGCGGCCATGTAGAGGCCGGCCTGGTTCCACGGGAGGCGGCCGCCGAGGACCGCGCCGAGGGTGACGGCGGGGTTGAAGTGACCGCCGGAGACCCGGCCCACGGCGTAGGCCATGACGACCACCGTGAGGCCGAAGGTCAGCGCGATCGCGACGACGTTGCCGCCGTTGTAGATGGCTGCGCCGCACCCGAAGAACACGAGCACGAAGGTGCCGAGCAGCTCGGCGGTGAACTTCTGACCGGTGGTCGGTGTGTCCTGGACGATGTCGCTCATGACGAGCTGCTCCTCAAGGGTCGTGGGCCGTACCCCGCGTAGGCCACCGGAACTCTAGCCGCGTGCGGATGAGGGTGCGAGGGTAGGCGAGTCGCCACGTGATCACGCGTCAGGTATCTTGACGTCAAGAGTTATGCCCCCCGATCCACCAGACGATCACCCAGGAGCTGTCCTACCCATGGCCAAGATCATCTACACCCAGACCGACGAGGCGCCGCTGCTCGCGACGTACTCGTTCCTCCCGATCATCGCCGCCT
>JAYSEC010000274.1:0-4681 GCA_041914085.1 Nocardioides sp. | reverse complement strand
ACGTCGAGGAGCTCGGCCTGCTCAAGCTCGACGTGCTCGGCATCCGGATGCAGTCGGCCATGGCCCACGCGGTCGCCGAGGTCGAGCGCGTCGACGGCGTCGCCCTCGACCTCGACGACCCGGCGCAGGTCCCGTTCGACGACCCGACGACCTACACGATGATCAGCCAGGCCCGCACCCTCGGCGTCTTCCAGATCGAGTCGCCCGGCCAGCGCGAGCTCGTCGGCAAGTCCGGCATCGAGACCTTCGACGACATCATCACCGACATCTCGCTCTTCCGGCCCGGCCCGGTCAAGAGCGACATGATCACCCCCTACCTCGAGGTCAAGCACGGCTGGTCGAGCGCCCACTACCTCCACGACGACGTCCGGCCGATCCTCGAGCCGACCCGCGGCGTGGTGGTCTTCCACGAGCAGGTGATCGAGCTGATCGCCCAGCTCGCGGGCGTCTCGTTCGCCGAGGGTGACGAGAGGCGGCGCGCGCTCGGCCACCCCGACGGCATGGCGGCGACCCGGGCGTGGTTCTTCCCGCGCGCGCTGGGCCAGGGCTACGACCCGGCCCTGGTCGAGCAGGTCTGGGCGGTGCTGGAGGCGTTCGGCTCCTTCGGCTTCTGCAAGGCGCACGCAGCCGCGTTCGCGCTCCCGACATTCCAGTCGGCGTGGCTCAAGGCGCACTGGCCGGCGCACTTCCTGGCGGGGGTGCTCACCCACGACCCGGGGATGTACCCCAAGCGCCTGATCCTCGACGACGCGCGCCAGTTCGGCGTCGGCGTGCGGGGCCTCGACGTCAACGCGAGCGCGTCGACGTACGCCGTGGAGCGCGGCGAGGCCGGGGAGGGCCACGCCATCCGGCTCTCCCTCACCGACGTCAAGGGCATCAGCGAGGCCGAGGTCGCCCGCATCGTCGAGGCGCGCGACGGCGGTGCCTACGTCTCGCTGTCCGACTTCTTCCACCGCGCGCGGGTGTCGCGCCCGGTGCTCGAGCGGCTGGTGCTGGCCGGCGGCTTCGACGGGGTCTACGGCATCGGCTCGGGCGAGCAGGAGGTGCGCCGCCGCGGCCGGGTGACCCGCCGCGACCTGCTGCTCCAGGTGGCCGAGCTCGACCTGCACGCCCGGTCGCTCGACCGCGCCTCGCGCGCCCGCGGTCGGGGGCCGTCGGGACGACGGGCCCCGCTCCCGGCCGCGACGGCGGCGACCGCGGCAGCCGCGCGCAACAGCTCCGACACGTCGGTGCGGCAGGACGCCGGGCCGACCGAGCGCCACGCGCTGGCCGAGCCGGGCGTCTGGGCCCGGGCGGCCGCCCAGTCGCGGGCGTCGCGCCCGGTGGTGGCCGCCGAGTCGGTGCAGCTCACGCTGCGACTCGGCGATGAGCCCGGAGAGCCGGGGGAGGCGCCGTCCGGCCTGCCGGAGATGACGGCGGGGGAGCGGATGCGCGCGGAGCTGGAGATCCTCGGCCTCGACGTCAGCCAGCACGCCGTCGCCGGCTACGCCCCGTTCCTCGACGCCCTCGGGGTCACCCGCAGCCGCGACCTGCTGCGGCGGCGCAGCCGCGCCGAGCTGCTCGTCGCCGGCGTCAAGGTCGCCACCCAGACCCCGCCGATCCGCTCCGGCAGGCGGGTCGTCTTCCTGACCCTCGACGACGGCACCGGGCCGGTCGACGCGACGTTCTTCGAGGACGCGCAGGGCCCCTACGCCACGACCGTCTTCTCGAGCTGGCTCCTGCTCGTGCGCGGCGAGCTGCGCCGGACGGGACGCCGGGGCGTCTCGCTGCGCGCGACCGGTGCCTGGGAGCTGCCGGTCCTGCACGCGACCTGGAGCCGGGCGCGCACCAGCGAGGAGGGCGTCGAGCAGGTGCGCGCCGAGCTCGCCCGCCGCCCCGAGCCTCCGGCCGGCGAGCCCGACCACCGGCGCGTGCTGGTGCACCCCACCGGCTTCCGGGTCTCGCCCTACTCCGACGTCAGGCCCGCCGGCGACGACACCCGCGACGTCGCGCGGCACCTCTGGCACCGCAGCCCGGGGAGCCCGGGATGAACCGCGCCGGGGCGGGTGTCGCGCACGCACTAGGGTTGCCACCATGGCCCAGCCCTCCGCGAGCGACCGTCGCCAGTCCGTCCGCACGGGTGTGGTCTGGGGCGGCGTACGAGCCCTGCTGGAGGGCGACCTCGCCGCGGAGCAGGCGCGCATCGTCGACATCGGCGGCGGCACCGGCGGCTTCGCCGTGCCGCTGGCCGAGCTCGGCCACACCGTCCAGGTCATCGACCCCAGTCCCGACGCCCTGGCCGCGCTCGACCGCCGCGCCCGCGAGCGCGGCGTCGCCGACCGCGTCACCGGCCAGCAGGGCGACCTGTCCGACCTGCCGGGCCTGGTCGCCGACGCCGACCTCGTGCTCTGCCACGGCGTCCTCGAGATGGTCGACGACCCCGCGGCGTCGCTCGACGCCATCGCCGGCGTGCTGCGCACAGGTGGTCACCTCAGCCTGCTCGTGGCGCAGCGCCACGCGGCCGTGGTCGCCCGCGCCATGGCGGGGCACTTCCAGGCAGCCCGCGAGCTCCTCGACGGCGACCCGGCGACCGGTCGGGCGGGCCACCGCTTCACCCGTGACGAGGTGGTCGACCTCCTCGTCGCAGCCGGCTTCGAGGCCTCGGCGGTGCAGGCGGTGCGGGTGTTCGCCGACCTCGTGCCGGGCAGCCTCCTCGACCTCGAGCCGGGGGCCGCGGCCGCGCTGGTCGAGCTGGAGCGGGCCGTTGCCACGCGCCCGGAGTACCTCCCCCTCGCCACGCAGCTGCACGTGCTCGCGCGCCACTGACCCGCGGGCGGCGGGGTGGTCGCGATGACCGACACCCCGATCCTGCACGTCGACATGGACGCCTTCTACGCGTCCGTGGCCCTGCGCGAGCGTCCCGACCTGGTCGACGAGCCCGTGGTGGTCGGCGGCAGTGGGCGCGGCGTCGTGCTGGCCGCCAACTACGTCGCGCGCCGCTACGGCATCCGCTCGGCGCTGCCGATGACCCGCGTCCGGCGCCTCTGCCCGCACGTCACCGTGCTCCCGCCCGACTACGACACCTTCACCCGCGTCTCGGCCTCCGTGATGGAGACCTTCCGCGAGGTCACGCCGGTCGTGGAGGCGATGTCGCTCGACGAGGCCTTCCTCGACGTGCGCGGCTCCACCCGGCGGCTCGGCCCGCCGGCCGTGATCGCCGAGCGGCTGCGCGCCACCATCCATGACGAGCAGGGCATCACCTGCTCGGTCGGGGTCGCGGCGTCGGTGTCGGTGGCCAAGCTGGCGAGCCGGCGGGCCAAGCCCGACGGCGTCGTCGTCGTGCCGCCGTCCCGCGTGACGTCGTTCCTGCACCCGCTCGACGTCGGCGAGCTCTACGGCGTGGGGGAGAAGACGCAGGCGCTGCTCCACCGCTTCGGCCTGGTCACCGTCGGCGACGTCGCGCACACCCCCGTGGCGACCCTGCAGCGCGCCGTGGGCGTCCACCTCGGCCGGCACCTCCACGACCTGGCGTGGGGCACCGACAGGGGCGAGCTCAACCCCACCTCCGGCCCCCACGAGCCGGAGCGGTCGATGGGCGCCGACGAGACCTTCGCCCGCGACACCGACGACCGGGAGGTGGTCGTGCGCGAGCTGCTCCGCCTCTCGGCGCGGGTCGGCGGGCGGATGCGCGCGGCGGGGGTCGCCGGACGGACCGTGACGCTCAAGGTCAGGTTCGCCGACTTCACGACGATCACCCGCTCACGCACCCTGCCCGAGGCCACCGACGTCACCGTCGAGATCCACCGTGCCGTCACCCGCCTCTACGACGCGCTCGGGCTGCAGCGCGCGCGCCTGCGCCTGGTCGGCGTACGCGTCGAGGGGCTCGTGCCGCGCGCCACCGTGCAGCGGCAGCTGGTGCTGGGCGAGCCCGAGCACGGATGGGCCGAGGCCGACCGGGCCGTCGACCGGGCGACCCGCCGCTTCGGCTCGGCAGCCGTCCGTCCGGCGAGCCTGGTGTGACCTCGCTGATGTGATCCCACCCGCGTGGGGGTGAATTTTCTGAGGACGCCTACCGTAGGGCCAACGGCGTGCCTAGACTTGTGACGAGAGGCGAGGAGGAACCGTGGAGCTCTCCGAGGAAGAACTGCGACTGCTGGAGCAGATGGAGCGCGCGCTCGTCGAAGAGGACCCGAAGCTCGCCTCCACCTTGCGTGGAACGTCCTTCCAGCGCGCCGCCCGCCGCCGGATGATCCTCGGTGGCGTGATCCTCGCGGCCGGTGTCGGCCTGCTCATCCTCGCGGTGCTCCTCGACCAGGGCGTCGTGGTCCAGACGATCGTCGGCGTGCTCGGTTTCGTCGTCATGCTCGGCGGCGCGATCCTCGCCCTCACCTCCGCCCGCGCCCCCGGTGCGGCGCCCGTGGCCAAGGGTCGCCCCCACGGCCGTCCCGGGTTCAGCGTCATCGACGGTGGCCGTGCCCACCGCCCCTCGCGCCAGCGCAACGGCAGCCCCTTCATGGAGCGCATGGAAGAGCGGTGGCGCCGCCGCCGCGAGCGCGGCTTCTGACCGACCGGGCACTTCCTCGCGCTGACACGCGCCGACCGGGCACTTCCTCGCGCTGACCCGCGCCGACCGGGCACTTCCTCGCCCTGACCCGTGCCGACCGGGCACTTCCTCGCGCTGACCCGTGCCGACCGGGCACTT
>JAYSEC010000273.1:0-4794 GCA_041914085.1 Nocardioides sp. | reverse complement strand
GAGGCTGCGCAGCTCGGGGTGGCCGGGCCAGGGCGCACCGGGCTCCCACCCGAGGGCGCCGGACCAGAACGCGAGCTGCGTGTCGTACACCTCGACAGGGACGTCGAGGACCACGTGCAACCAGCTCGGGGGGACCGCCATGGTGGAGCAGTTCCCGCAGGTGCCGGGCTTCATCCCTGCCCGCGCCCCCTGGTCGTAGCGCGCCGCGGCGAGGTCTGGCACGTTGGGCACGTGACTGCCGAGGCCGCACCCGCCGTCGCGCCGCGCGACTGGACCGCCGAGCCCGCGGACGTGCTGCTCGCCGACGGGACCATCGCCGTCATCCGGTCGCTGCGCGAGGACGACCGCGCCGCCGTCCTCGCGCTGCACGAGTCGGTGTCGGTCGACACGCTGCGGCTGCGGTTCTTCTCCCCCAGCCGGGAGGCGGGCCGCCACTACGTCGCGCACCTCTTCGCCCCGGAGAACACCCGCTCAGCCGCGCTGGTGGCCGTCATCCGCGGTCGCGTCGCCGGGCTCGCCACCGCCGAGCTGCTCTCGCCGGACAGCGCCGAGGTGGCCTTCCTCGTCGCCGACGAGGACCGCGGGCGCGGCCTCGGCAGCCTGCTCCTCGAGCACCTCGCCGCGCTGGGCCGGCGCCACGGCGTGAGCCGGTTCGAGGCGGAGGTGCTCGGCGACAACTACGGCATGCTGCGCGTCTTCCGCGCCGCCGGGTTCGCCGCGACCCGCCGCACCGTCGAGGGCGAGGTCGAGGTCGAGCTGCGCACCGACGCGTCCCGGGAGGCGGTCGAGGCGGCCGACCGGCGCGAGTGGCGCGCGGCCGCCCGGTCCCTGCGGCCGCTCCTGCACCCGACGAGCGTCGCCGTCGTCGGCGTCCGCCGTTCCGCCGGCGGCTTCGGCCACGGCGTGCTGGAGGCGATCCGCGAGTCGTCGTACGCCGGCGCGCTGCACGTCGTCCACCCCGAGGCCGAGTCGATCGACGGCCTCCCCGCCGTCCGCGGCCTCGCCGAGCTCGACGGGCCGGTCGACCTCGTCGTGGTCGCGGTGCCCGCCGAGGGCGTGGCCGAGGTGCTCCGCGACGCCGCCGCGAACGGCGCGGGCGCTGCCGTGGTGATCTCGTCCGGATTCTCCGGCACCGGCAGCGACGACCGGCGCCGCGAGCTCCTCGAGCTCGCCCGCAGCCACAGCCTCCGCCTGGTCGGGCCCAACTCCCAGGGCGTGCTGGACAACGCCGAGGGGCTCAACGCCACCCTGCTCCACGACGTCCCGGACGTCGGCGGCCTCGCCGTCGCCTCGCAGTCGGGCGGCATGGGGTTCGCGCTGCTCGACCTCGCCCGCGACGTCGGGCTGGGCGTCCAGGCCTTCGTCTCGCTCGGCGACAAGATCGACGTCTCCAGCAACGACCTCCTCGCCGCCTGGATGGACGACGAGGCGGTGCAGGCGGGCGCGCTCTACCTCGAGTCGTTCGGCAACGCGCTGAAGTTCGCGCGGACCGCACGCCGCTTCGCCGAGCAGAAGCCGTTGCTCGCCGTGGTCGGCGGCCGCTCCCGCGCGCGGCAGGACCCGGCCTCGGGATCCACCGTCGGCGTCGGCGTCGACGCGCTCCTCGACCAGTCCGGCGTCATCGCCTGCCGCACCGGCGCCGAGCTCACCGAGACCGCGCTGCTGCTCGTGGAGCAGCCGCTGCCGGCCGGCCTGCGGGTCTGCATCGTGTCCAACACCGGCGGCGTCGGCGCGCTGACCACCGACCGGGCCGACGGCCAGGGCATGGTCGTGGAGCCGCCGTCGCCCGGCCTGGCCGCCGCCCTGCGCGCGGCGGCGCCGGCCGCGGTCGACGTACGCAACCCGGTCGACCTCGGCGCCGACGTCGCACCGGAGGAGCTCACCGCCGTGCTGCGGGCCGTCCTCGACAGCGGCGAGGCCGACGCGGTGCTCGTCATGCTCGTCGCCAACCGGCTCACCGACCGCGACGCCCTCTTCGCCGCCGTCGCCGCCGCCCGGCCCGCCGGCGCGGGGGTCCCGCTGCTGCTCGTGGCGCCGGGGGCCGCCTTCGAGGCGGCTCGCGGGCTGCCGGGCGTCACGTCCTACCGCACGACCGACGCCGCGATCGGGGCGCTCGGCCGCGCCATGCGGTACGCCGCCTGGCGACGCGTCCCCACCGACCAGCCCGAGGTCGAGCTCGGCACGCGCGGTGTCCACGCGCGCACCTGGGCGCGGACCCGCCTCGCCGCCCGTGGGGGCGAGCCCGAGTGGCTGGCTCCCGATGCGCAGGCCGAGCTGCTCGCGCCCTACGGCATCCACCTGGTCGGCACCCTGGCGTCCGGTCCCGAGCAGGCCGCGCAGGAGGCCGTCGAGGTCGGCTTCCCGGTGGCGGTGAAGGTCGCCGACCCGACGGTGCTGCACAAGTCCGACCGCGGCCTGGTGCGCATCGACGTACGCACCGCGGCGGACGTCGCCGACGCCGTACGTCGCTTCGCCGAGGAGCTCGGCCGCCCCGACGTCGGCGTGCTGGTCCAGCCGCTCGTGCTGGGCCACCAGGCCTCGGTCGGGCTGGTGCGCGACCCGCAGCTCGGCCCGCTGGTCCGGGTCGCCGGCGGTGCTGCCGGCCCGGCCGGCAGCGGGGCCGAGGCCGGCCGGCTCCTGCCGCCCGTCGCCGCGGCGGACGCGGCCCGCGCCGTGCGCGCCCTGCGACTGTGGCCGCAGCTCGTCGGCGACCACGGCCTGGAGGAGGTCGACCTCGCACCGCTCGAGGCGCTGGTGGTGTCCGTCGGGCGGCTCGCCGTCGACGTGCCCCACGTCGCCGACCTCACCCTCGAGCCGGTCGTGGTCAACGCGCACGGGCTCTTCTGCGTCGACGTCAAGGTCCGCATCGCCGAGCCGCCCGAGCTCGACACCGGTGTGCCGCGCCGGCTGCGCTCCTAGGGTCAGTCCGCCGTGCCCGCCCCGGTCTGCCGCACGTGCGGCGGTTGTGGCCCTCCGATCGGCGATCCGGGGGCCACGTCCGCCGCACGTGCGCACACGTGTCCGACTTCCGGCCCTCGCAGGGCCGTGCGGAGGGCGACTTCTCGGACACGTGTCCGAGGTGAGGGCTAGGAGCCGCGCACGACCTCGAGCGCCTGGCGGGCGATCTCCCACTCCTCGTCGGTGGGTACGACGAGCACGGCGACCTCGGACCCGTCGGTCGAGACGGCCCGCGCGGAGGAGGTGCGCTCCTCGTTGCGAGTGGGGTCGAGCTCGATCCCGAGCCGTGACAGCCCGGAGAGCGCGGCGGCGCGGAGCTCGGCGCTGTGCTGGCCGACGCCGCCGGTGAAGACCACCGCGTGCAGCTCGCCGAGCGCGGCGTAGTAGGCGCCGACGTACTTGCGGACGCGGTAGGCGTAGACGTCGAACGCCAGGCTCGCCGCCCGATCGCCCGCCGCGCGCCGCTGCGACACCTCGCGGAAGTCGTTGACCCCGGCGAGGCCGAGCAGGCCGGACTCGCGGTAGAGGGCGCGGTCGATCTCGTCGAGCGACCAGCCGAGCTCGCGGTGCAGGTGTCCGTGGATGGCGGGGTCGAGGTCACCGGAGCGGGTGCCCATCACCAGTCCCTCGAGCGGCGTCAGCCCCATCGAGGTGTCGATCGACCGGCCGCCGCGCACGGCCGCCGCGGACGCGCCGTTGCCGAGGTGCAGCACGACGAGGTTGGTCTCCTCGAGCGGGCGGTCGAGCAGCTCGGCCGCGCGGCGCGACACGAAGGCGTACGACGTCCCGTGGAAGCCGTAGCGCCGGATCCGGTGCTCCTCGCGCCAGGCGACGGGCACGGCGTAGGTGTAGGCGTGCTCGGGCATCGTCTGGTGGAAGGCGGTGTCGAAGACCGCGACCTGCGGCACGTCCGGGAAGAGCCGGCGCGCGACCCGGAGCCCCTCGAGGTTGGCGGGGTTGTGCAGCGGCGCGAGCGGGACGAGGTCCTCCACCGTCTCGAGCAGGCGGTCGTCGACGACGACCGGCTCGGCGAAGAGGTCGCCGCCGTGCACCACCCGGTGGCCCACCGCGGCGAGGTCGCCGGCGTCGATGGCGGGACCGTGGCGGTCGAAGGCGTCCATCGCCGAGCGGAGCGCGTCCTCGAAGTCCGCGACCTTCCGCTCCTCGGTGTGGTCCTCTCCGCCCACCGAGTGCGTCAGCGTGCCGCTGGCCTCACCGATCCGCTCGACCGTGCCCGACGCCTCGGCCTCGCCGGTGGCGCCGTCGAGGAGGCGGTACTTCAGCGACGACGACCCCGCGTTGAGGACCAGCACCCGTTCGGTCACGATCGCTCCTGGGCCTGGATCGCGGTGATCGCGACCGTGTTGACGATGTCGCGCACCAGCGCGCCGCGCGAGAGGTCGTTGACCGGCTTGTTGAGCCCCTGCAGCACCGGTCCGACCGCGAGCGCCCCGGCCGATCGCTGCACGGCCTTGTAGGTGTTGTTGCCCGTGTTGAGGTCGGGGAAGACGAAGACCGTCGCCCGCCCGGCGACGGCGGAGTCGGGCAGCTTGGTGCGCGCGACCGCGGCGTCGATGGCGGCGTCGTACTGGATCGGGCCCTCGACGAGCAGGTCGGGCGCCCGCTCGCGGACCCGCGCCGTCGCCTCGGTGACCTTCTCCACGTCCGTGCCGCTCCCGGACGTGCCGGTGGAGTACGACAGCATCGCGACGCGCGGCTCGACCCCGAACGCCGCCGCGGTGCGGGCCGAGGCGATCGCGATGTCGGCGAGCTGGGTCGCGGTGGGGTCGGGGTTGACCGCGCAGTCGCCGTAGACGAGCACCTGGTCCTTGAGGC
>JAYSEC010000272.1:3702-4811 GCA_041914085.1 Nocardioides sp. | reverse complement strand
AGGGCGGCCGCCGGCGTGGTGTTGCCGATGCCGAGGTCGCCGGTCATCAGCAGCTGGGCCCCGGCCCCGACCTCCTCGCGGGCCAGGCGCGCGCCGAGCGCCAGCGACCGCTCGGCCTCCTCACGGGTCAGCGCGTCGGTCAGGTGGATCGCCCCCGAGCCGCGGCGCACCTTGTGCGCGGTCACCTCGCCCGGCAGGTCGCCGAGGTCGGCGTCGACCGCGACGTCGAGGACCCGCACGGTGACGCCGTGCGCCCGCGCCAGCGCCGAGACCCCGGCGCGACCGGTGACGATCGTGCGGACCATCGCCTCGGTGACGGCCGGCGGGTAGGCCGAGACCCCGTGGGCCGCGACGCCGTGGTCACCGGCGAGCACCACGAGGCGTACGTCGTCCAGCGGGCGCGGCGGCACCTCGCCCTGGACGGCGGAGAGCCAGGCGCCGAGCTCCCCGACGCGGCCGAGCGCCCCGGGCGGCGTCGCGAGCCCGGCCAGACGCTCCCGGGCGCGGGCGGCAACGTCGGGCGAGGGCGGCGGGATGCGGGTCTGGTCCATGGCCAGCCCAGCCTAGGGCCCATCCGGCGCCGGCCACCTGACAGTCTTGGGCCGTGACCGGCCACTCCGTCCTCCAGCTGCCGGTCCCGGCGCTCGAGGAGTGGGTCCGCGCGCGGACCGCCCACTACGACGACGGCTTCGTCTCCACCGACCCGCGGTTCGCGCACGCCCATGTGACGGCGCTCGGGCCCTTCGACCCCGACCCGTCACCCGGCACCCTCGCCCGGATCGCGGACCTCGCTGCCGAGACGGCGCCGGTGAGCGTGCGGCTGGCCGAGCTGGCGCAGTTCCCCAACGGGATCATCCACGTCGTGCCCGACCCCGACGACGCGCTGCGCGACCTCACGGCGCGTCTGGTCGCGGCCTTCCCCCAGTGGCCGCCCTACGGCGGCGAGTTCGGCGCCGACGTCGTGCCCCACCTCACCGTGGACGCGGCCTCCGACGAGGTGAGCCTGTCCTCGACCGCGGGCCTGCTGCGCGACGTGCTCCCCGTCGAGGTCGTGCTGGACCGGCTCCAGCTGGCGTGGTGGGAGTCGGGCGACTGCCACGTGAGGCAGG
>JAYSEC010000272.1:0-3602 GCA_041914085.1 Nocardioides sp. | reverse complement strand
GCATGGGTTCCTGGGCACACCTCGAGATCACTGTCGACGACCAGGGCAACGTCGAGGTCGGCGGCTACAACGCCGACCCGGAGGCGCTCGTGGCGGACACCGAGTCGTGGGAGGACCTGATCTCCTCCCTGGGCATCAACGGCTGGGAGCTCGTCCAGGTCATCCCCGGCCCGGAGACGACGTACTGGTTCAAGCGCCAGGCCTGAGGGTGGCCGACCTCCCCGGCGACGCCGACCTGCCGGCCCGGTTCCGGGCGGCGTCGGCGACCGCCGAGGTGGTCTTCTGGCGTGCTCCCGGCAGCCCGGCGGAGACGTTTCGCGAGCTAGCCGACTTCGCCGAGGAGCACGGGGTCGAGTGGGACCGCTACGGCGAGCGCGGTGCCGTGGCGCAGCTCGAGTCGGAGGTCGCGGAACTGCTCGGCAAGCCGGCCGCGGTCATGTTCCCGAGCGGGATCATGGCCCAGCAGGCGACCCTGCGCGCCTGGTGCGACCGGTCCGGGTCGCGCCGCGTGTCACTGCCCGACCTCTCGCACCTCGTGCACCACGAGCAGGACGGCCCCCGCCGGGTGCTGGGCCTGGAGCTGGAGTGGCTCACCACCGGTCGCGAGACGGCGACGGCCGCGTCGCTCGCCGCGGTCGGCGGCCGGCTCGGTGCCGTCATGGTCGAGCTCCCGCTGCGCGATGCCGGCTGCCTGCTGCCGTCCTGGGACGAGCTCGGCGCGCTGTCGGAGGCTGCCCGCGAACGAGGAGTGCCGTTCCACGCCGACGGCGCCCGGATCTGGGAGTCGGTCGGGCACTGGGGCCGGACCCTCGCCGAGGCTGCCGACCTCGTCGACTCGATGTACGTCTCGCTCTACAAGGGCCTCGGCGCGACCAGCGGCGCCATGGTCGTGTGCCCCGAGGACCTCGCCGGCGAGCTGCGCTCCTGGCGGACCCGGATGGGCGGCACCACCTTCTCCATGACCGCCGCGGCCGTCGGCGGGCTGATGGGGCTCCGCGAGGACCTCGACCGGTTCGACCGCTACCGGACCTGGGCCGTCGCGCTGGCCGGTGAGCTGCGCGAGCGCGGGATCCGGACCTTCCCCGAGGAGCCGCACATTGCGACCTTCCTCGCCTACGCGCCCGGCGAGGCCGACGAGGTCAACGCGCGGGTGGTCGCCCACGTCGAGGAGCACCGGGTCGTGCCCTGCGGACTGTGGAGCCCGAGCGAGGTGCCCGGGTGGGTGGTGACCGAGCTGACCTGCTACGACGCGGCCGTCCACCGTGACCCCGCCGACGTGGCCGAGCAGATCGCCGCCGTGGTGGCCTGAACCACCTCCGCGCACCGGGTGGCGGATGCCGCGTCGCGCCTCGGCGTCCCCTACATTCCTCCCCGTGAGTGCCCAGGCCCCTTCCGCTGTCATCCTGATCCGCGCGACCAGCTTCGTCCCGAACCCGGCGACGGCCGCCGACAACGCCTTCCAGTCCGACGCCCCCGAGGGCCAGTCGGACTACACGACCTCGGAGAAGGCGCTCGCCGAGATGGATGCGCTCGCGGCGGCCCTGCGTGACGTCGGCGTACGGGTGCACGTGTTCGACGACGACGACCACACCCGCCCCGACAGCGTGTTCCCGAACAACTGGGTCTCCACCCACGCCGGCGGCACGGTCGCGGTCTACCCGATGTACGCCTCCAACCGGCGCCACGAGCGCCGTCACGACGTGCTGGAGATGCTCAAGTCGGAGTACCGCGTCCAGGAGATCATCGACTACTCCGGCCTCGAGCCCGACGGCATCTTCCTGGAGGGCACGGGCGCGATGGTCCTCGACCACGTCTCCCGGGTGGCCTACACCGCGCGCAGCCACCGCGCCGACGTGGCGGTCCTCGAGCGCTTCTGCACCGACTTCAACTACGAGCCGATGGCCTTCGACGCGGTCGACTCCGACGGCGTGCCGGTCTACCACACCAACGTCATCGCCTGCATCGGCACCGACGTCGCGATGATCGCGCTCGACATGATCCCGGACGAGCACCGCCGCGAGCAGGTCCGCGAGCGCCTCGCGGTGACCGGGCGCACGATCATCGAGCTCACCGAGGAGCAGATCCGGGAGTTCGCCGGCAACGCCGTCGAGCTCTGCGGACGTACGCCGGAGGGCAAGCGCCGCTACGTCATGGCGATGTCCGCCCGGGCCCGCCGCTCGCTGCGGCCCGAGCAGGTCGCCGCGATCGAGGAGTCCTGCGAGATCGTCTCGGTCGAGATCCCGACCATCGAGCTCGCCGGCGGATCGGTGCGCTGCATGATCGCCGGCATCCACCTCGACCGCCGCCCGCCGCTCGAGGAGGCCGAGCTCACCGAGGCCGTCGAGGCGATCAACGTGGACGACCCGATCACGCCCGACGGGCGCTACGTGGCGAAGGACTACGCCTGACCCACGGTTGGGGGAGTGGATGGGCGGATCACCCCGCCGCGTACCGTCCGGGGCGCGACATTGCGCCGCATGTCGGTGTCTGACCCTGGTCCCACGAGGCGAGCGGTATCAGCGAGACATCGCCTCTGCGGATTCGCGAGCGGTCAAGGCGTAGGTCGAAGTAGCGTCCTGACATGACGCGGTACGAATACGACGAGGAGGCCAGTCAACGGCTTCACATGGACGTCGTTCACGAGATCGACGATCGGCCCGCTCCAGTGGCCCGATGGGTTGACGCGATGCGTCGATTGAACTCCATCGACGACTCCCTCGCCCGGCGGATCTTGGCGCTCCACCGCGACTGCGGATCCGGTGGCGGCGCGTGCGACAGCGGTTTCGAGGATGAACCAGTCGCTCGGCGCGTTGGTTGGGGTTGCGAGACCACATCTGTCATCGCTGATCACTTCGGAGTCGAGTATCCGGCTGCTCCGCCCGCGCCTGGCTGACCATGTCTTCCGCCGCATGGGGGACCCGCTCGGACCGGAATGCGTCAATTGCGGTGCGTAACGCCGAGTCTCCACCAGACTGGACCGATGCCCGACGAGAGATGTGAAGACACTTGGCTCCTAGTGTCGGAGTGCGGCTGTCCGACTCATCGCGGTCCAGCCCTACGTCCGAGCGGAGTCGAGGAAGTGCACCCGCCGTCCGAGTACGAGGGAGCCCGGCCTCCGAGGGATGCGATCTTGGTGCACCGGTCGGGGCGCGCGCATTGGTACGGCTGCCAACATCTACCGGAATACGAGTACCTCGTTCCGCCGACTTGGGGATGGATTGAGGACCGCGGGACTTGGCAGCGCATCGGCCCCCATCGCCAGCCCGTGCCAGCTAGTGGCGGAGCATCAGTACTGGCTGAAGTGCGCTGCCTCGACTGCGACTGAGCGCCACGCAGCCACTGTCGTCCCCGAGCACTGGAGCGTCGCTCCGCCGCGAAAAGACTCTACGCCGTCGAGCCGGGAGGGGAGCGTCGCTCAGACCCCCGTCTGCCGTCGGACAGTCCCTCCTGCAGACCTAGGAACGATTCGTTGACATCGTCGGAGGGTGTCGATATAATCGAACAAAGTTTCGAGCGAGCGAGCTCGGGCCCTTCCTGAAGCCACACCTCCGGCTGAACCCACCTCACTGACACCTGGCCCCGTCCGTAGTCGTCCATGCGCC
>JAYSEC010000271.1:2431-4828 GCA_041914085.1 Nocardioides sp. | reverse complement strand
GTGCCGCCCATGCCGAGGCCCATGATGAACAGCGCGCCGAGGATGTAGGCGTACGACGTGTCGGCACCGATCTGGGTGAACATCGCCATGCCGACGGTGATCACGGTGATGCCGGTCAGGACGATCTTCCCGGGGCCGATCTTGTCGGCCAGGATGCCGGCGATCGGCATGGTGATCATCGCGCCGACACCCTGCGGTGCAAGCAGCCAGCCGGTGAAGAGGGTGCCCTCGCCGCGGACCTGGATGAAGTAGAGCGGGAACAGCAGCGAGGCGCCGAAGAAGGCGATGGCGAAGAGCATCATCGCGATGATGGCGACCGTCATGTTCCGGTTCTTGAACAGGCGGAGCTCGACCAGCGGGTGGATGTTGCGCCGGGCCAGTGCCCACGGGACGAACGCCACGATCAGCACGGCGCCGATGACCATCGGGACGAGGACCTTGGCCGCCATCGCGGTGCCCTCCTCCGGGATCGAGCTGACGCCGTACAGGAACGCGGCGAGACCGGGCGAGAGCAGGACCATGCCCAGCCAGTCGAAGGTCTCCGACGGCTCGACCTCGTCCTTCGGCAGCACGACCCAGGCATAGGCGATCGCGAGGATGCCGATCGGCAGGTTGATCAGGAAGATCCAGTGCCACGAGGCGCTCTCGATGAGCGCGCCGCCGATGATGGGGCCGAAGATCGGACCCAGCAGCATCGGGATGCCCAGGACGGCCATGACCCGCCCGACGCGCTCCGGGCCGGCGGCGTGGGTGAGGATCGTCATGCCGAGCGGCATCAGCATCCCGCCACCGAGGCCCTGCAGGACCCGGTAGACGACGAGCAGCTCGAGCGACGTCGCCGTCGCGCAGAGCACCGAGCCGGCGGTGAAGAGCGCGACCGCGATCAGGTAGAGCCGCTTGGTGCCGAACCGGTCGGCCGCCCAGCCGGTCAGCGGGATGACGCTGGCCAGGGCGAGGGTGTAGCCGGTCATCGTCCACGCGACCTCGGCCGCGGTGGCGTCGAACTCCTCCTGGAAGGTGTTCAGGGCGACGGAGACGACGGTGATGTCGAGGATCGACATGATGGCGCCGAGGACGACGACGCCCGCCACCATCAGGACGCCCTTGTCGAGCTTGTCGGAGCTGCCCGGCTGGATCTCGCCGGGTGAGGTCTGGGTGCTGGTCACCGCACCACGGTATTGGTTGCACCGAACAACAAACGAATCCTTTTCGCCGGACCCGGGGGCTCGGACCTCAGGCGGGTACGCCGTCCAGGTCCTCGATGCGGGCCAGGCTGGGACCGCGGGTGGCCTGGAGGTCGCGGGCGCGCTCCTCGACCTCCCGCATCACCCGCAGCACGTTGCGACAGGTCAGCCTGGCCAGGTCCGCCTCCGACCAGCCTCGGGCGGCGAGCGCACCCAGCAGCGCGGGGTAGGTGGAGACGTCCTCGAGGCCGGTCGGCAGCACGTCGACCCCGTCGTAGTCGCCGCCGAGCCCCACGTGGTCGATGCCCGCGACCTCGCGGACGTGCTCGCAGTGGGCCACGACGTCCTCGAGGCTCGCGGTCGGTTGCGGGTGCTCGCGGGTCCACGCGGCCTCGAACGCCGCGAACCGTACGCCGTCCGCCTCGGGGACGCCCTCCGCGGCGGCCGCGGCGACCATCTCGCGGTGCCCGTCGGCGCAGGCGGCGTTCACGAACTTCGGCACGAAGGTCACCATGCACACGCCGTTGTTGGCCGCCGTCGCCTCAAGCACGTCGTCGGGCACGTTGCGGGGGCTGTCGGTGACCGCGCGCGCGGAGCTGTGGCTGAAGATCACCGGCGCCTCCGTGACCGCCAGCGCGTCGCGCATGGTGTCGGCCGAGACGTGCGACAGGTCGACCATCATCCCGATCCGGTTCATCTCCCGCACCACCTCGCGGCCGAAGGCGGTGAGGCCGCCGGCCACCGGCCGGTCGGTGGCGGAGTCGGCCCACGGCGTGTTGGCGTTGTGGGTCAGTGTCAGGTAGCGCACACCGAGCTCGTGGAGCTGGCGCAGGGTGCCGAGGGAGCAGTTGATCGAGTGCCCGCCCTCGGCCCCGGCCAACGACGCGATCCGGCCCGCCGCCCAGGCCTGCTCGACCTCGTCGGCGGTGGTCGCCCAGGCGAGCCGGTCGGCGTAGGTCCGGGTGAGGTGGCGCGCGGCGTCGACCTGCTCCAGCGTCGCGCTGACCGCCTCGTCGCCGGTGAGCCGCGTCGGGACGTAGACCGACCAGAACTGCGCGCCCATCCCGCCAGCGCGCATCCGCGGCAGGTCGGTGTGGGTCGGTGTGCCGCCGGTGCCGACGTCGAGCCGGGCGAAGTCGTACGACGCCTGCACCCGCGCCTCCCACAGGAGGTCGTTGTGGCCGTCGACGACGGGGTGCGCGGCGAGCAGCGC
>JAYSEC010000271.1:0-2331 GCA_041914085.1 Nocardioides sp. | reverse complement strand
CGTTAGCGTCCCTGTTGCCCGCTGTCCGAGCGAGCACGGAAAGGTGCCCTGCATGAGCCTTGTCCCGGTCACCGGTCCCGCCAGGCTGCTGGTGGGGGAGCCGCCCCGGGAGGGCTCGATCGAGTTCACCGACGACCGCCGCACGATCGTGATGCCGATCCGCGGCGCGCTCCCGGTGCTGGCGAAGGTGCGCGACCAGGACGACCTCCACCCCTCGGTGGCCCTCCTCGCCGGCGCCTCGCTGCTCGGCCTGCAGCTCGTCGCGGCGGGTCGGTTCGCCCCGGACCCCGACGGTCGCCACTGGCAGGTCGCCGGCCTCGACGCCCACGACGAGCGCCGCATCACCGAGCTCGCGCGCGCCCGGGCCCACGAGGGGTTCGACGAGGCCACGGCGGAGGGCACGGTCCGCGCCCTCCTCGACGCCGTCGCCGACACCGTGCCGCGCACCACGCCCGGCAGTGCCCGCCGGCACCGCTCGCCCGTCGCCCGTCCGGCCCCGCCGACGAGCCCCGACGACTTCAGCGACCAGCTGCAGCAGCGCATCGCGCGGCTGCGGGCCCGCGGGCGCGACGACCGGCCGCACCTGGTGTCGATCTCCTTCCGGGTCGAGGCCGACGAGGAGGAGCTCGTCGCGGGCGCGGTGCGCCTGGTCATGCAGGTGCACGCCGTCGACAACGCCGCCCACGTCGCCGACGCGGGCGAGCTCTGGGCCGACGCCGGCCCCGACGCCCGCCACGGCTTCGGCGAGCGCGCCCGCACCCACGCCGCCATCGCGCTGCGCTCGGCCGCCGACGCGTGGCCCGTCCTCGACCGGCTGCTCGACCTCCGGGTCCCCGACGAGATCACCCTCGACTCCGACGAGATCCTCTCGCTGCTCGACGAGGGCGCCGCCGCGCTCGACGAGGCGGGCCACCCCGTGCTGTGGCCGAAGTACCTCGACCGCGAGGTCACCCAGCGCGTCGAGCTCGGCCGCCGGTCACCGGCCGGGGCGCGCGACGAGGCGCTCCAGGACGGCCTGTTCGGGCCGCAGGCGCTCTTCGGGTTCGAGTGGCAGCTCTCGCTGCACGGCGAGGAGCTGACCGAGGAGGAGATGGACGAGCTGGCCCGCACGACCAGCCCCGTCATCCGGCTGCGCGACAACTGGGTCGCCGTCGACTCCGGCGTCATCAAGCGCGCGCGCAAGCGGCTCATCCGCACCGTCACGCCGGTCCAGGCCCTCGCCGCGACCCTCACCGGCGTCGTCGACGTCGAGGACGTCCCCTACGAAGCGGTCGTCGGTGCGAGCCTGCTGAAGGTCCGTGACCGGCTGGAGGCCGCGGGCCGGACCGAACCCGTCGCCGTGCCCGCCGCGCTGCAGGCCGACCTCCGCGACTACCAGCGCCACGGGCTGTCCTGGCTGGCCGAGCTCACCTCGCTCGGCCTCGGCGCGTGCCTGGCCGACGACATGGGCCTCGGCAAGACGATCACCCTCATCGCGCTCCACCTCCACCGGGCGGAGGTCGGCCGGGGCGGGCCGACGCTCGTGGTCTGCCCGGCGTCGCTGCTCGGCAACTGGGAGGCGGAGATCCGCCGCTTCGCGCCGGGAGTCGCCGTACGCCGCCACCACGGCAGCGCGCGCGACCTCGACGGGGTCGCGGACGGGTTCGTGCTCACGACCTACGGCACGATGCGCAACGACGCCGCCCTGCTCGCCGAGGTCCCGTGGGACCTCGTCGTCGCCGACGAGGCCCAGCACATCAAGAACTCGCGGTCGGCCGCCGCCCGCGCGCTGCGCACCATCCCCGGCACCGCCCGCGTCGCGCTGACCGGCACCCCCGTCGAGAACGACCTCACCGAGCTCTGGTCCATCCTCGACTGGGCGATCCCCGGGCTGCTCGGCAGCCGCAACGCGTTCCGCAAGGTGTGGGCCGCGCCGATCGAGTCGGGTCTCGAGCCGACCAAGGCCCGGCAGTTCGCCGACCTGATCGGCCCGTTCCTGCTGCGGCGGCGCAAGTCCGACCCGGGCATCGCCCCGGAGCTGCCGGCCAAGACCGAGACCGACCACGTCCTCGGCCTCACCCGGGAGCAGGTCGTCCTCTACGAGACGCTCGTGCGCGAGTCGATGCGCCGCATCGAGGAGGCCGACGAGGAGACCCGCCGCGGCCTCGTGCTCGCGCTGCTGACCGGGCTCAAGCAGATCTGCAACCACCCCGCCCACTTCCTGCGACAGGCCAACCCCAAGCTCCGTGGTCGCTCCGAGAAGCTCGAGCTCATCGACGAGCTCGTCGGCACCGTCGTGGCCGAGGACGGCGCGGTCCTCGTCTTCACCCAGTACGTCGCCATGGCGCGGCT
>JAYSEC010000270.1:0-4832 GCA_041914085.1 Nocardioides sp. | reverse complement strand
CGAACGCACAGTCCTCCTGCCACGGAGAGCCCGTGGCCGCTCTAGCCCAGAGGAGGTGGAGACCGCTATGCGTGCCTATGAAGTGATGGTCATCCTCGACCCGAGTCTCGACGAGCGCACCATCGAGCCGTCGCTCGACAAGTACCTCAACGTGATCCGCAAGGACGGCGGCTCGGTCGAGTCCGTCGACGTGTGGGGCCGGCGCCGGATGGCGTACGAGATCAAGAAGAACGCCGAGGGCATCTACGCCGTCATCAACCTGACGGCCGAGCCCGCGACGGTCAAGGAGCTCGACCGCCAGCTCACGCTGAACGAGTCGATCCTGCGCACGAAGGTCCTGCGTCCCGACGCCCACTGATCGCCCCCGCGGCATCTGTGGAAAGACCTTCCGGCTGTCGGTGAGTGCCTGTTTGATGGGCGCATCACCGGGAGCACCCACCCGGATCAACTGCACAGCAGCAGGACATTCTGAGGAGACCTGACATGGCAGGCGAGACCACGATCACCGTCATCGGCAACCTCGTCGACGACCCGGAGCTCCGGTTCACCCCCTCGGGGGCGCCGGTGGCCAACTTCCGGATCGCGTCGACGCCGCGGACCTTCGACCGCCAGAGCAACGAGTGGAAGGACGGCGACACGCTGTTCCTCTCGTGCGCTGTGTGGCGCCAGGCCGCGGAGAACGTCGCCGAGTCCCTCCAGCGGGGCATGCGCGTGATCGTCCAGGGTCGCCTGAAGTCCCGCCAGTACGAGACCCGCGAGGGTGAGAAGCGCACCGTCTTCGAGATCGACGTCGAGGAGGTGGGCCCCTCGCTGCGCAACGCCTCGGCGAAGGTCACCAAGACGACGCGGCAGGGCGGCGGTGGCGGCTACTCCGGTGGCGGTGGCTACTCCGGTGGCGGCCAGCAGCAGTCGGCTCCGGCCGACGACCCGTGGGCCAGCCCGGCACCCTCCCAGGGTGGCCAGGGTGGCGGCGGCTGGGGCGGCCAGTCCCAGGGTGGCGGCCAGTCGGCACCCGCCAACGACCCGTGGGCCACGCCCGGGGTCAGCGGCGGCAACGACGAGCCCCCGTTCTGAGCTGACGTCGTCGATCCACTGATCCGGATCACCTGAAACATCCATCACCATTCCGTCCCTGATTGCCTTCAGGGCCGGGCTCACTGAAAGGGAGCACCACAATGGCCAAGGCAATTCTGCGCAAGCCCAAGAAGAAGGTTTGCCAGTTCTGCAAGGAGAAGGCGACCGGTGTCGACTACAAGGACACCACCCTGCTCCGCAAGTTCATCTCCGACCGCGGCAAGATCCGCGCCCGTCGCGTCACCGGCAACTGCGTCCAGCACCAGCGCGACGTGGCCATCGCCGTGAAGAACGCGCGCGAGCTCGCGCTGCTGCCCTACACGTCCACCGGTCGCTGAGAGGAGCACGGGACATGAAGCTCATCCTGACCCAGGAAGTCGACGGCCTCGGTGCCCCCGGTGACGTGGTCGAGGTCAAGGACGGCTACGGCCGCAACTACCTCGTCCCCCGTGGTCTCGGCATCAAGTGGACCCGCGGCGGCGAGAAGACCATCGAGTCGATCAAGTCCGCCCGTGCGGCCCGCGCCGCCCGCGACGCGGACCACGCCAAGGAGATCAAGACCAAGCTCGAGGCCAACCCGGTCAACGTGAAGGTCCGTGCCGGTGAGGGCGGCCGCCTGTTCGGCGCCGTCACCACCTCGGAGATCGCCGACGCGGTCGCCGACGTCTCCGGCGAGAAGGTCGACCGTCGCACGATCGTGGTGACCAACCCGATCAAGACGCTCGGTGCCCACGAGGTGTCGGTCAAGCTGCACGACGAGGTGTCCGCCACGGTGGCCCTCAACGTCGTCCCCGCCTGATCGCGACCTGACGCACGCACGACGGCCCGCTGCCTCCTCGGAGGCGGCGGGCCGTCCTGCATGTCCGGGCGGGCGGGGCCCGGCCGGTCAGTCGGCCGGCGGGAACCGGTTCGGTCGCGCCACGACGGCGTCGACGACGACCGGCCGGTTGCTCAGGGACTCGATGGTGATCCGGCCGGTGCGGACCCCGGAGTAGCGGTCGAGCACGGTGTGCTGCGCCAGCGTCGTACGCCGTCCGCGGAGGTCCACGACGTGCCAGTCGCGACGGCCGACGCGGAGCCGCACCTTGCCCAGGCGCGGACCGGTCGGCGCGACCAGCCGCAGCTCGCCGACCTCGACCCGCGGCAGCACGATGCGCGCCCCGCGTCGCTCGGCGCGCAGGGCGTCGCCACGGAAGTATCCGGCCTTGCGGACCCTGGTCCAGCCGTCGGTGCGCGCGAGCCTGCGGGTGAGGTTGCGCGGCACGAAGAACTCCACGGGCGTGGACCAGGCGCTGGCGTTGCCGGCCCGGTCGACGGCGCGCGCGGTGACCACGTGTCGGCCCGCCTTCGGGGCGGCGACCTCCCACCGGGGGCCGGTGCACGGAGTGGCCCGGCCGTTGTCCGTGCACTCGAAGCTCGCGCCGGGCTCGCTGCTGTTGAGCCGGAGCGGCACCGTGCTGGAGGTCATCACGGGCTGGGTGGGGGTGTCCTCGTCGTACCCGCTGCGGGTGACGAAGACGAACGGGGCCTTGGTGTCCTGCCCCCAGGCGACGGACGCCGGGGTCGGGTCCTCGTCGGGGGTGTCGGCGACCGTGGGCGGCACCAAGAGGTTGTCGGGCGTGCGGTCGCGGTCGCCGAGGTCGACGGCCCGCACCTCGAAGACGTAGGCACCGGCGGGGGCGTCGGGCAGGCCGGCGACGGTGACGGGGCTGGTGCAGGCCCGCCAGTCGTGCGCCTGGGGGCCGCCGCTGAGCCGGCACTCGAAGCCGAACGGGCCGGTGTCGCCGTCGCTGACGGTCGAGGTGAACGAGAAGGACTGCGTCGCGGTGGCGACGAAGCCGGCCGCGTTGGGCGAGGCCGAGGCGGTCACCCGGGTCTCTGGTGGGGTGTCGTCGTCGCACCCGTCGCCGACGGGCAGGCCGAGGACCGGGTCCGTCGGCTGCGTCTCATCAGTGCAGCCCGGGGTGGCGCCCGCGGGTGCCGCGCCTGTGGCGAGGAGCGTGGACGCGGCCAGCAGCAGCGCGGCTGCGCCCACCGAGCGGCGTACGCAGGTGGTGGTCGTCGTGCGGGTCATGGGTTCCCTCCCTCGGTGCGCGCACCCGTGCGCGCTCCCTCCGAGAGGCTCAACGCACGGGGGTCGCTCCGGTTACGAGCCAGGCCTCGCCGCGTGCGCGCCACGACAGCAGGACGCCGCGAGCACCCATGAACACGACGGTCATCGCCACCCAGACCCACACCAGACCGTGGGGCAGGGTGGCGGCGAGCAGGGCCGCCGGTGCGTACGCCGCCAGCACCACGAGGCCGGCCCACGCGAGGTAGGCGCCGTCCCCGGCGCCGATGAGCACGCCGTCGAGCACGAACACCAGCCCGGCAAGCGGCTGCCCGACGGCGGCGACCAGCAGCACGGGGACCAGGAGGTCGCGCACCGCGGGGTCGGTGGTGAACAGGGCGCCGACAAAGGGAGCGGAGACCGCCAGTCCGGCGCCGGCCACGATGCCGCTGCCCCAACCCCAGCGGATCATCCGACGGGTGAGCTGGCGGGTGGTGTCGACGTCCCCCTCCCCGAGCGCGCGCCCGGTCAGCGCCTGGGCGGCGATCGCGATCGCGTCGAGGGCGAAGGCGAGGAAGCTCCAGAGCGTGATGGCGACCTGGTGGGTGGCGACGTTGACGTCGGTGGCGCCGCTGCCGACACGGGTGACGGCGTACGTCCCGACGAGGAGGCAGGCGCGCAGCGCCAGGGTGCGGATCACCAGGGCCACGGCGGCGTGCGCGGCCGCGGCGATGCCACGCCGGTCGGGCGAGAGGGGCGCGTCGTGCGCGCGGGCCGCGCGGACCACGACCGCGACCAGCCAGGCGGCGGACAGCAGCTGGGCGAGCACCGAGCCGATCGCGGAGCCCGCGATGCCGAGGTCGAGGCCGTAGACGAGGACGACGTTGAGCAGGACGTTGAGGCCGTTGCCCACGACCGCGACGAGGAGCGGCGTCCGGGTGTCCTGCAGTCCCCGGAGGACTCCGGTGGTCGCGAGCATGACGAGCAGCGGCGTCGTCCCGAGGAAGGCGATGGCGAGGTAGGTCTCGGCGTGCTCGGCGACCTCGGGACCGGTGCCGAAGGCGCCGACGAGCGCCGGCGTCAGCAGGACACCGAGGACGGTGGCGAGGGTGCCGATCAGGACCGCGAGCCAGACCCCGTCGACGCCCTGGGCCAGCGCGGCCCGGAGGTCACCCGCCCCGAGGTGGCGCGCGACGCTCGCGGTGGTGCCGTAGGCCAGGAAGACGCACAGCCCGACCACGGTCTGGAGGATCACGGCGGCGACGCCGAGCCCGGCCAGCTCGGGCGTGCCGAGGTGCCCGACGATGGCGGCGTCGGAGAGCAGGAAGAGCGGCTCGGCGACGAGGGCGAGGAAGGCCGGCACGGCCAGGCGAAGGATCTCCCGGTCGGTGGCGTTCACGGGCCCAACCCTAGGAAGTCGTGGTCGCGAACGCTCCCTCGCGTTCACATATCGACCGGCCGCCGGCGGTGTACATAGCACGATCGGACTACCTGTGTAGATCCGTGTGGATGATGGCGCCGTGACGACCGTCTCCTGCCCGTGTCGACAAAGCAACAGGCGTCTCCCGGATGACGGACAGGTGAACGCCGGGACTGCGATGGGGATTTTCCTCCACAGTGTGTGCAACGCGTTTTCGCAGGTCAGAGGCGGTTATCCCAGATGGGGTACGCAGATATCCACACCTGTGTCCACGGCGTGTGCACCGCT
>JAYSEC010000269.1:0-4839 GCA_041914085.1 Nocardioides sp. | reverse complement strand
CGCCGCTGGTCTACAACGAGGACGACACCTCGCTGCCCGACCTGATCGTGTGCCGTCCCGAGCTCGCCGACCAGATCGTCGACTTCGTGAGGCGCCACGGCACGGAGTGATGCCATGACCTCCTTCGTCTCGCACACCACCGTCGACTGCCACGACGCCTACGCGCTCTCCGAGTGGTGGAAGCAGCTCCTCGGGTACGTCGACGTGGCGGGCGACCCCAACGAGCCGGGCCACGAGGAGTGCCTGATCCTCGACCCGGACACCGGGCACCGCATCTTGTTCATCGAGGTGCCCGACGCGGAGCTGCCAGCCAAGCGGATCCACTTCGACCTGCGCCCACGAACCGGGAGCCGGGACGCCGAGGTCGACCGCGTGCGCGGCCTCGGGGCCGTCGAGGTGGCCGACCAGCGCGGGCAGCACGGCCCGGGCACCGGGTGGGTGGTCTTCGCCGACCCGGAGGGCAACCAGTTCTGCATCCTGCGCTCGCAGGCCGAGGTCGACGCGAGTCCGCCGGCCGGCTGACCCGTCAGGGGAGCCGTTCGGGGTGCGCGGCGACGTACGACCGCACCGGGACGGGCCGCCGGTGGGCGTAGCCCTCGGGGAGCCACACGCTCCCGGCGCGGGTCAGGTAGTAGACCTCCCAGGCGAGGTAGCCGCCGAGCTGGCGCGGGTCGCGACGGATCACCTCCGCGTGGTGGGTGACGCCCCGGACGTAGGCCCAGGAGTTGTTGTAGCGCCAGAGCGCGGCGCCCTTGTCGCGGGCGAAGCCGTTGGCCTGCAGCAGCCGGCCGGCGGCGAGGATCGCGTCGTGCGCGTCGTCGATGTCGCCACCCGCGCCGTAGATGTCCCACGTGGTGGGGATGAACTGCATGGGCCCCTGCGCGCCCGCCACCGACGTCCCGCGGATCCGCCCGAACTGCGTCTCGACCATGTTGATGGCGGCGAGGTACTCCCAGTCGACCCCGAAGCGCCGCTCGGCCTCGCGATAGCTGCGCACCAGGATGCGCTCGGCGGCGGGCGGCACGATCCGCCACGCGGGCAGCTCGTCGGCCAGGTCGCGGTCGGCCACCGGGTGCATCGAGCGGAACTCGCGCCGGGCGGCGACGTTGGCGCGCAGCCAGCGGCGGTCCGCCGGGCGCAGGTCCTCGAGCACCCGGGGCAGCCAGGTCCGCCGCCCGGCGGTCTCGCGCACCGCCAGCTGGGCGGTGTGGCCGGCCGCGGCGAGCAGGTCCGGCGCCGGGTCGGCGGAGCGGATCACCCGCTGCGCGGCCGCCACCATCGCCGCCGCCTCCGCGGGACCGGCCGGGCGGCGGGGGGTCCCGGCCAGCGCGGCCTCGAGCTCGGCGGGTACGTCGTCGCCCGCGCGCGCCTCGCCCGAGACCACCGCGTCGGCGGGCCGCGCGTCGTCGCCCGGTGGGGGAGTCCGTGCCGCGCCGCCGCAGGCCGTCACCGCGAGCAGCAGCGCTGCGAGGAGCGGCGTACGGGTCATGGCTCCACTCTCACACAGCCCCGGACGCGACAGACCCGGCAGAGCGTGCTCTGCCGGGCCGGTCGAGGAAGCGGTCGATCAGAAGACGCTCAGAAGACGGTGGTCTTCCAGACGAAGCCGTTGGCGGTGAAGCGGGAGTCACCCTTGACGGTGAAGCTCCAGTACCAGGTGCCGCCGCGCTTGGGCAGGGTGACCTTGTACTTGCCGTTGGCCTTGGTCTTGATCGTCTTGTACTTCTTGAAGCCCTTGTTCTGCTTCTTGCTGACCTGGATGACGATCTTCTTCTTGCCGTAGTCGGGCGTGACCTTGCCCTTGATGACGAAGCCCGAGCTCGGGTAGGTGATCTTGCGGGCCACGCTGACGGTGAACGGCGCCGACTCGCTGGGCGCGTAGTTGTTCTGGTAGGTCGAGGTGGCGGTGTAGCCGCTGTAGACGACCTTGTACGTCGTGGTGGCCTGGGGCTTCACGTCGTAGAAGGAGCTCGAGGCGGAGGTGCCGGTGGCGACCGGGACCCACGCGGACGTGCCGGCCTCCATGGCGTAGAGGGTCGAGGTGCCGTAGCTGGCGCTCGAGCCGTTGGAGGCGTCGACGTCGACGCTGACGTAGAGGTCGTCGCCGTACTCGAGCTGGGTCTCGCTGGGCGTGGCGGCGGTCGTGGTGGTCAGGTTCTCCGTGGCGTGGCTGGGCGCGGCGACGGCGATCGGCGCGAGGCCGAGCAGTCCGGCCGTGACCGAACCGGCGACGAGACGAGTGATGCGCATGTTCCCCGTTGTTCCTCTCGGTGGAAGATCTGGTCCGACCAGCACTCGGGTGCCGGTCGCTGTGCGGTGGTGCTACCCCTGTGACGCCCGGGACAAACCCGGAGTTGTCCGCCAGGTCGGCCCCTCATCCCGATCGCGCCGCTGTCGGGCACCACCCGTAGACTTTCACGATCCCCCCTTCGTCCGGCGAACGGGGGTCGTTCGCGTGCTCTCGAAGGGATCCACGGTGTCGTCCACGCCACTCCTCGCCCTCGCCCACCGCCTCGTCTCCGCGCCCACCCTCGGCGGCGCGCTCGCCGACGCCGCGGTGCAGTCCAGCCTCGACCTGACCGGTCCCGGCGCCGTCAGGCCGGTCGTCGTGCACGGCCTGGTCGAGCGCGGGCGCACGGTGCTGGCGGTGACCGCGACCTCGCGCGAGGCCGAGGACCTCGTCGAGGAGCTCGCCGACCTCGTCGACCCCGACACCGTCGCCTACTACCCGAGCTGGGAGACGCTGCCGCACGAGCGCCTCAGCCCCCGCAGCGACACCGTCGGGCGCCGCCTGGCGGTGCTGCGCCGGCTGCGCCACCCCGGCACCGACGCCGCCAACGGCCCGCTCAAGGTCGTGGTCGCGCCGATCCGCAGCCTGCTCCAGCCGCAGGTGCCGGGCCTCGCCGACATCGAGCCGGTCGAGCTCGCGCCGGGCGACTCGCGGCCGCTGGAGGAGGTCGTGCGCGGCCTGGCCGACGCGGCGTACTCCCGCGTCGACATGGTCGAGCGCCGCGGCGAGTTCGCGGTGCGCGGCGGGATCGTCGACGTCTTCCCCCCGACCGAGGAGCACCCGCTGCGCGTGGAGTTCTGGGGCGACGACGTCGAGGAGATCCGCGCCTTCGCCGTGGCCGACCAGCGCACCCTGGAGAAGGTGGAGCGGCTCTGGGCGCCGCCGTGCCGCGAGCTGCTGCTCACCGACGACGTACGCCGCCGCGCCGCCGAGCTCGGCCAGGCGCACCCGCAGCTGCTCGAGCTCACCGACAAGATGGCGGCCGGCATCGCGGTCGAGGGCATGGAGTCGCTGGCGCCGGTCCTCGTCGACCAGATGGAGCTCCTCGTCGACCTGATGCCCGCCGGCACGACGGTGCTGGTCCTCGACCCCGAGCGGGCCCGCACCCGCGCCCACGACCTGGTGGCCACGAGCGAGGAGTTCCTCGGCGCCTCGTGGGCCGCTGCCGCCGGTGGCGGCACCGCGCCGATCGACCTGGGCGCCGCCTCCTACCGCGAGATGGCCGACGTCCGGCTCCACGCGCTGGGCCTGGGGCACGCGTGGTGGACGGTGAGCCCCTTCGGGATCGACACCGACGACGCCCCCGCCGGGCAGGCCGACGCCGAGACCGCCGGCGTGCCCAGCCGGACCCTTCCCACGCACCCCGCCGAGGCCTACCGCGGCGACCTGCAGAAGGCCGTCGACGACATCCGCGGCTGGGTGACCGACGGCCTCGACGTCGCCGTGGTCCACGCCGGTCACGGCCCGGCCGAGCGCTTCGTCGAGCTGCTCGGCGAGAACGACATCGCCGCCCGGCTCGTCGAGGAGGGCGAGCCGGCCGGGCCCAACGTGGTGACGGTGACCTGCGGGCACCTCGTGCACGGCCTCGTGGACGAGGAGGCCCGGGTCGCCATCGTCACCGGCGACGACCTGTCCGGGCAGAAGACCTCGACGCGCGACATGCGGCGGATGCCGACGCGCCGCAAGCGGCAGATCGACCCGCTCGAGCTCAAGGCCGGCGACTACGTCGTGCACGAGCAGCACGGCGTGGGCCGCTTCGTGGAGATGAAGCAGCGCGAGATCGGCGGCGCGGTGCGCGAGTACCTCGTCCTGGAGTACGGCGCCAGCAAGCGCGGCGGCCCCAACGACATGCTCTACGTCCCGGCCGACACCCTCGACCAGGTCACCCGCTACGTCGGCGGCGAGAACCCCAGCCTCGACCGGCTCGGCGGCGGCGACTGGACCAAGCGCAAGAACAAGGCGCGCCGTGCGGTCCGCGAGATCGCGGCCGAGCTCATCAAGCTCTACGCCGCGCGACAGGCGACCAAGGGCCACGCCTACGGCCCCGACACGCCGTGGCAGCGCGAGCTCGAGGACGCCTTCCCGTTCACCGAGACCGTCGACCAGCTGACCACCGTCGACGAGGTCAAGGCCGACATGCGCAGCGTCGTGCCGATGGACCGCCTCGTGTGCGGCGACGTCGGCTACGGCAAGACCGAGATCGCGGTGCGGGCGGCCTTCAAGGCGGTCCAGGACGGCAAGCAGGTCGCCGTGCTGGTGCCGACGACACTGCTGGTGACCCAGCACCTGTCGACCTTCTCCGAGCGGATGTCGGGCTTCCCGGTCGTGATCAAGGGGCTCTCGCGCTTCCAGACCGACAAGGAGGCCAAGGAGGTCGTCGCCGGCCTCGCGGACGGCTCCATCGACATCGTGGTCGGCACCCACCGCCTGCTCAACCCGGACATCAAGGTCAAGGACCTCGGCCTGATCATCGTCGACGAGGAGCAGCGCTTCGGCGTCGAGCACAAGGAGCAGATGAAGCGGATGCGCACGTCGGTCGACGTGCTGTC
>JAYSEC010000268.1:0-4841 GCA_041914085.1 Nocardioides sp. | reverse complement strand
CCCGGGAGACCGACGACTCGGCGGCGGTGCCGTCGGGCAGCAGGGCCGGGGTGTCGACGGCGTTGTGGCGGGCGTAGACGCCGGGCGAGGGCAGCGGGCCGGGGTGCTTGCCGTGCTCGGCGTAGTCGCGGATCCGCTGCGCGGCGAGGTCGGCCTGCGTCGCCTTCGGCGTGAGGCGCTCGCGGTGGGCGAGCACCATCGCGCCGAGGGCGGCGGTGATCAGCAGGGCGCTGGTGGCCTCGAAGGCGAAGACGTACTTGCTGAACAGGATGTTGGCGATCGCCGGGACGTTGCCGCCCTCGTTGGCCGCGTCGAGGCCGACCGCGGTGCCGAGGGTGACCTGGCCGAGGCCGATCACCAGGACGGCACCGAAGAGCAGGCCGAGGACGACGGCCATGGCCCGCTGGCCGCGGATCGTCTCCACGATGGAGTCGGAGGCGTCGACACCGATGAGCATCATCACGAAGAGGAAGAGCATCAAGATGGCGCCGGTGTAGACGATGATCTGCACCGCGAAGAGGAACGGCGCGTCGAGCACGGCGTAGAGGAACGCCAGGCTGATCATCACCACGGCGAGCAGCAGCGCGGCGTGCACGGCCTTGCGGACGAACAGGATGCCGAGCGCGGCGGCCACCATGATCGGGGCGAGGATCCAGAAGGTCATCGTGTGGTCCCCCTGTAGTAGTCGCCCTCGTCGTCGCCGAGGCGCATCGGGTGGGGCGGCTGCTCCATGCCGGGCAGGAGCGGGGCCAGCAGGTCGGACTTCTCGTAGATCAGGTCGGCCCGGTTGTTGTCGGCGAGCTCGTACTCGTTGGTCATCGTCAGCGCGCGGGTCGGGCACGCCTCGATGCAGAGCCCGCACAGGATGCAGCGCAGGTAGTTGATCTGGTAGACGCGGCCGTAGCGCTCACCGGGGCTGAACCGCTCGTCCTCGGTGTTGGAGGCACCCTCGACGTAGATCGCGTCGGCCGGGCAGGCCCAGGCGCACAGCTCGCAGCCGACGCACTTCTCGAGGCCGTCGGGCCAGCGGTTGAGCTGGTGCCGGCCGTGGAAGCGCGGGGCCGTCGGGAGCTTCTCGAACGGGTACTGCTCCGTGACGACCTTCTTGAACATCGTCCGGAAGGTGACCCCGAACCCGGCGATCGGGTCCCAGAGGCTCTCCTTGATGCCCTTGGAATCCTTCTGGGACCCGCTCCGGGACCCGCTCTGGGACTCACTCATGGTGGGTGTTCTCCTCCGCTGCAGCGGTGACGGTGGTGTGGCCCCCGGAAGAGGTGGCGAACGTCAGCGGGGCGGCACCGCCGCGGACGGCGCCCCCGGCGGGCATCGGCGGGACGGGGAAGCCACCGGCGAACGCGTCGTGCTGCGCGTCGACGGGCTTCTCCGCCTCGGTGTCGTCCTTGCCCTCGCCGACGAACATCAGCCCGACCGTGAGGACCAGCAGGACGGCGATGGCGGCCACGAGGTAGGTGCGGTTGATCTCGCCCTCGAGCGAGATCACCCGGATCGTGGCGACGGCGACGATCCACGCCAGCGAGACCGGGATCAGGACCTTCCACCCCAGCGCCATGAACTGGTCGTAGCGCATGCGGGGCAGCGAGCCGCGCAGCCAGATGAAGAGGAAGACGAACAGGAAGACCTTGCCGAAGAACCACAGGAGCGGCCAGTAGCCGCTGTTCGCGCCCTCCCAGACGTTCTCGATGCCCCACGGCGCGGCCCAGCCGCCGAGGAAGAGGGTGGTCGCGATCGCGGAGACGGTCGTCAGGTTGATGTACTCGGCCAGGAAGAACAGCGCGAACTTCAGGCTGGAGTACTCGGTGTGGAAGCCGCCGACCAGCTCGCCCTCGGCCTCGGGGAGGTCGAACGGCGCACGGTTGGTCTCGCCCACCATCGAGATCACGTAGATCACGAAGGACGGCAGCAGGATCAGGCCGAACCAGAGGCGGTCCTGGGCGACGACGATCTCCGAGGTCGACATGGAGCCGGCATAGAGGAAGACCGCGACGAGCGCGAGGCCCATCGCGACCTCGTAGGAGATCATCTGGGCGCTGGAGCGCAGGCCGCCGAGCAGGGAGTACGTCGACCCGGAGGACCACCCGCCCAGCACGATGCCGTAGATGCCGATCGAGGCGATGGCGAGCACGAACAGCACCGCCACCGGCATGTCGGTCAGCTGCAGCGGCGTGCGGTGGCCGAAGAAGTTGACCTCCGGGCCGAACGGGATGACCGCCCAGGTGACGAATGCCGGGACCGTGGCGATGACCGGCGCGATCAGGAAGACGACCTTGTCGGCCGCCTTGGGGACGATGTCCTCCTTCAGCGCCAGCTTCACGCCGTCGGCCAGCGACTGCAGGAGGCCGAAGGGACCGTGGACGTTGGGGCCGACGCGGTGCTGCATCCGGGCCACGACCCGACGCTCCAGCCAGATGTTGAAGAGCGTCAGCAGGACGAGGACCACGAAGATGAGCAGCGCCTTGAGGGCGATCACCCACCACGGGTCCTGGCCGAAGGCGGCCAGCCCGGCGTCGGGCAGGTCGGCGGCGAGGATGCGCATCAGTTGGCTCCCTTCACGGTCACCGGGCTGCCGGGTGAGGCGAGCTCGGCCAGGACACCGCGACCGAAGGACCGGGCCGGGACCCAGACCACGTCGTCGGGCAGGTCGGCGACCTCGACGGGCAGCGTGACGCTGCCGCGGTCGCCGGTCAGGGTGGCCTCGGTGGCACCTGCGGCCATGCCGAACAGGGCGTCGTACGACGCCTGGCTCAGGCGGGCGACCGGGCGGCGGGCGGTGGCACGCAGGTGCACCTCGCCGTCCTGCATCGTGCCGAGGTCGATCAGCTGCTTCCAGGTCGCCAGCGCCATGCTGGTGCCCTTGGCGCCGGTGCGGGCCTTCGGCGCGCGGGGCGCCTTGCCCGCGTCGAGCGCGGGACGGTCGCCGTCCCACGGACCGAGGGCCTCCATCTCCGCGCGGACCTCACCGACGGTGCGGAAGCCCAGCGGGCGCCCGAGCTCCTCGGCGATGCCGGCCAGGACCCGCAGGTCGGGCAGCGACGACGGGTTGGTGAAGACCGCCTCGAAGGACCGGGGACGACCGTCCCAGGTCACGAACGTGCCGGCCTTGTCGGTGACCGGCGCGACGGGCAGCACCACGTCGGCGACGCGGGTCACGTCGGTCTCGCGGAGCTCCAGGCTCACCACGAAGCCGGCGGCGTCGAGCGCGGCGCGGAACGCGGCGGGGTCGCTGGTGTCGTCGGGGTCGACGCCGCCGACCACGAGCCCACCGAGGTCGCCCTTGGCGAGGGCGGCGACGACGGCGTTGCCGTCGCGACCGGCCTTGGCCGGCAGGGCGTCCACGCCCCAGGCCGCGGCGACGTCGACGCGGGCCGTGGCGTCGGCCACCGGACGGCCGCCGGGCAGCAGGTTGGGCAGCGCGCCCACCTCGACCGCACCGCGGTCGCCGGCGCGGCGCGGCACCCAGGCCAGCCGGGCACCGGTGGTGGCGGCCAGCTCGGCCGCGGCCGCGAGGGCGCCGTGGGTGGAGGCGAGGCGCTCGCCCACGAGGATGACGGCGTCCTTGGTGACCCCGTGCTCGGCGTCGCGGAGCGAGCCGATGGCCTCGACCTCGGCGCCGGGGGCGGCGGGGACCAGGCGGCCGTTCATCTTGCGCAGCCCGCGCGAGGTGTAGGGCGCGACGGAGACGACCTGGGTGCGGCCGCGGCGCGCGGCCTTGCGCAGGCGCAGGAAGATCGTCGCGGCCTCGTCCTCGGGCTCGAGGCCGAGGAGGACGACGACCGGGGCCGCCTCGAGGTCGGCGTAGGTCACGTCGCCGGACAGGGCGACGTGTGCGGCGAGGAAGCTGGCCTCCTCCGCGGTGTGCGGCCGGGCCCGGAAGTCGATGTCGTTGGTGTCGAGGGCGACGCGGGCGAACTTGGCGTACGCGTAGGCGTCCTCGGCGGTCAGGCGACCGCCGGTGAGCACCGCGGCGGTGCCGGCCGCGCGCAGCCCGCGGGCCGCGACGGCGAACGCCTCGGGCCACGACGCCGGGCGCAGCTCGCCCCGGTCACCGTTGGGCAGGGTGTCGCGGACCTGGGGGTAGGTGATCCGGTCCTCGACCTGCGCGTAGCGGAAGGCGAAGCGGTCCTTGTCGCTGATCCACTCCTCGTTGACCTCGGGGTCGTTGCCGGCCAGGCGGCGCATGACCTTGCCGCGACGGTGGTCGATGCGGATCGCGGCGCCGCAGGCGTCGTGCTCGGCCACGCCGGGCGTGGAGACCAGGTCGAAGGGGCGCGAGCGGAAGCGGTAGTCGGCGGAGGTCAGGGCACCCACCGGGCAGATCTGGATGGCGTTGCCGGAGAAGTAGCTCTCGTAGGGCTCGCGCTCGTAGATCGCCACCTGCTGCAGCGCGCCGCGCTCGGCGAGGGCGATGAACGGGTCGCCGGCGACCTGCTCGGAGAAGCGGGTGCAGCGCGCGCACAGCACGCAGCGCTCGCGGTCGAGCAGCACCTGCGCCGAGATGTTGATCGGCTTGGGGAAGGTGCGCTTGATGCCGCCGTGGCTGGAGAAGCGGCTCTCGCCGCGACCGTTGCTCATCGCCTGGTTCTGCAGCGGGCACTCGCCGCCCTTGTCGCAGACCGGGCAGTCGAGCGGGTGGTTGATCAGCAGGAACTCCATGATGCCCTGCTGGGCCTTGTCGGCCACCTCGCTGGTCGCCTGGGTGTTCACGACCATGCCCTCGGCGACCGGCAGCGTGCAGGAGGCCTGCGGCTTGGGGAAGCCGCGACCGTTGCCGGCGTCGGGGATGTCGACCAGGCACTGGCGGCACGCGCCGACCGGGTCGAGCA
>JAYSEC010000267.1:0-4881 GCA_041914085.1 Nocardioides sp. | reverse complement strand
GGGCGCGGACCGTGCGCCTCGGCGCCGAGGTGCTGCGCACCTCCACCGCCGGCGTGGTCGCGGTCGCCGCCCTGCTCTCGCGCACCGGCCGCTGGGCCTGACGGGTCGGAGGGCCCCGGCGCGGGCCTACTCGATGGTGATGGTCTTGGTGTCGACGCTCGGCCCGTTGCCCTCGGTCCCGCCGCTGGGGTCGTCCGTCGAGCACCTGACGGTGGCCTCGCCCGACGGCGCCTCGGCGGCGGGCAGCACGCCCTCGAACGGGAACAGCCGGTCCTCCATCCAGCCCTCTGCGGTGAACGCCTTGGTCGAGACCGGCGTCCCGCCGACGAGCAGCTCGCAGACGACGTTGGCCTCGAACGAGTTGGCCACGCCGGTGACCTTGAGCGTGTCGCCCGTGACCGTGTCGCCCTCGGCGGGCGAGGTGATGTTGACCAGGTTCAGCGTGCGCAGCGGGCTCGCCTGCACGAACGGCGCGTCGGTGGGCAGGCCGAAGAGGCGGGCCTGCGCGCCGTCCCGCGTGACCTGCACCGGTGCCCGCTCCTGCTGCACGCCCTGGAGCGTGTAGACCAGCTGCTGGACCGCGAGCTCGGCGCCGCGCTCCGACATGCCGTCGGGTCGCTCGGTGAACGCGTCGGAGGGGATGTCGACACCGATCACGCCGTCGCCGTAGGTGACGGAGAGGTCGACCTGCGGCCACAGGGTGCGGTAGTCGGGGTCGTCGGGCTGTCCACCGCCGGCCACCAGCCTCGCGGCCTCGGTGAGCGGGTCGCCGGTGACCCGGCGGAACTCCCGGAACAGGGCCGGCGACCCTCCGGGTCCGTCACCGACGTAGTAGACCGGTACGACGGTGGTGCTGGGCTCCGACGGCGACTCCGAGGTGGGCTGCTGGCTCGGCTCCCGGGTGGGCTCCTGCTCCGACGCTCGCGGCTTCGTGGTGGGCTCCGCGGCCGAGCCGGAGGCCGGCACGGGGTCGTCGGAGGCGCACGCAGCCAGCGCGAGGCTGCCGGTCACGAGCGCGGCGGCGCCTGCCCAGCGTCGTACGGACAGGGACGGGGGGAAGGTCATGCGGCTCACGGTAGTTGGACGCGCGCCCGCGACTTCCGGTTACACGCCGCAGCGCCAGACCCTAGGCTGGAGCGATGAGCGAGACGTCGGGCGACTGCATCTTCTGCCGCATCGTCGCCGGGGACATCCCCGCCGAGGTCCTGGGCCGCAACGACCACGCGATCGCGATCACGGACGTCCGGCCCCAGGCGCCGTTCCACGCCCTGGTCATCCCGCACGACCACCACGAGAACGCCGCCGCGTCCGCTGCCGCCGATCCCTCGATCGTGGGACACCTCGTCAGCCTCGCCGACGAGGTGGCTCGGGCGGCGGGCAACGACGACTACCGCCTCATCGCGAACACCGGTGCGGGCGCCGGCCAGACCGTGTTCCACACCCACCTGCACGTGCTCGGCGGCGAGTCGCGCATGACGGAGTCCCTGATCTGATGCGTCGTCCTCGTGCCCTCGTCGCCCTGCTCGCCGCCGGCGTGCTCACGCTGTCGGCCTGCAGCGGGTCCGGCTCGTCCGACGGGTCGTCCTCCGACGACCGGGCGACCCAGCCGGTCGAGCAGACCTCCCCGGCAGCCGGGGAAGCGGCCGGGGAAGAGGCCGAGGCAGCGGCGGAGGAGGGGCACGGCCACTTCGCCGAGCCCGCCAAGGCCCGACCGCTGCGGGCGGGGGAGTCCCGCCGGACGATCGCGATGCCGGGCAGCTACACCCCCTCAGCCCCCTACGGCACCGGCACCGACGACTACCGGTGCTTCCTCCTCGACCCCGAGCTGGACAAGGACGCCTGGCTCACCGGCACCCACGTGCTGCCCGGCAACCCCGACGTGGTGCACCACGTGATCCTGTTCCGGGTCCCGCCCGAGCAGGTCGAGGCCGCCGAGGCCAAGGACGCCGGCGAGGACGGCGAGGGCTGGACCTGCTTCGGCGGCACCGGCCTCGACGCCTTCCAGAACGTCGACGACGCCGCGTGGATCGGCGCCTGGGCGCCCGGTGGCAAGGAGTCCGTGGTGAAGCCCGGGTTCGGCATGCGGATGGCGAAGGGCAGCCGGATCGTGATGCAGGTCCACTACAACCTGCTCGCCGGCGTGTCCCCGGACACCTCCGCGGCCCAGCTGCGGCTCGCGCCGGGCAAGCGTCCCTACGAGGCGCTGCACACGATGCTCCTGCCGGCCCCGGTCGAGCTGCCGTGCCGCGCGAAGCACGACGACGGACCCCTCTGCGACCGCGACGCCGCCCTCGCCGACGTCAAGGAGCGCTTCGGCGCCGAGGGCAACACCGCCGACCTGCTCCACGTCCTCTGCGGCACGAAGCCGCGCCCGGGAGAGGTGCAGTCGTGCGTGCGCACCCTCGCCGAGCCGATGACGATCCACGGCGTCGGCGCGCACATGCACCTGCTCGGTCGCGAGATCAGGATCGAGGTCAACCCCGGGACGCCGCAGGCCGAGACGATCCTCGACATCCCGGTCTGGGACTTCGACGACCAGGGCAGCACGCCCATCGCGCCGATCCACCTCGAGCCCTTCCAGCAGGTCGAGGTGACCTGCCGCCACGTCCAGTGGCTGCGCGACAAGCTCCCGTCCTTCGAGGGCCAGCCCGACCGCTACGTCGTCTGGGGCGAGGGCACCACCGACGAGATGTGCCTCGGGATGCTGCAGATCACCCGCCCCTGAACCGGTCCGTCCTTGTCGGGTGGGCGACACACCACCCGCTCGGTAGCATGGAGGGGCTCTGCCGCCGACCCGGAAGGCCGCCCGTCACGGGCATCCATGACTGACACATCCCCCCAGGTCCGACCGACCCACACCGTCGTCGTACCCAACAGCATCGACATGGTCTCGGTCCTCGGCCCGGGCGACGAGCACCTCCGGCTGATCGAGCGGGCCTTCGAGGCCGACGTGCACGTCCGGGGCAACCGCATCACGCTGACCGGCGAGTCCGCCGAGGTGGCGATGGCCGAGCGGCTGCTCGACGAGGTGGTCACCCTCGTGCGCACCGGCCAGGGCGTCACCGGCGAGACGGTCGAGCGGATCATCCAGATGCTGCGCACCGAGACGCAGGAGCGGCCGGCCGACGTGCTGAGCCTCAACATCCTGTCCAACCGCGGCCGCACGATCCGCCCGAAGACGCTCAACCAGAAGCGCTACGTCGAGTCCATCGACAAGCACACGATCACGTTCGGCATCGGTCCCGCCGGCACCGGCAAGACCTACCTGGCGATGGCCAAGGCCGTGCAGGCGCTGCAGTCGAAGCAGATCAACCGGATCATCCTCAGCAGGCCGGCGGTCG
This sequence comes from Nocardioides sp., assembly GCA_041914085.1. Lineage (GTDB taxonomy): Bacteria > Actinomycetota > Actinomycetes > Propionibacteriales > Nocardioidaceae > Nocardioides. The sequence continues at coordinate 1,540 of JAYSEC010000267.1, read as the reverse complement.
AGGCGGGGGAGCGGCTCGGCTACCTGCCGGGCACGCTGAGCGAGAAGATCGACCCCTACCTGCGGCCGCTCTACGACGCGCTGCACGACATGATCGACCCGGAGTCGATCCCCAAGCTGCTCGCGGCCGGCACCATCGAGGTCGCGCCGCTGGCGTTCCTGCGCGGCCGGTCGCTCAACGACTCGTTCATCATCCTCGACGAGGCCCAGAACACCACGCCGGAGCAGATGAAGATGTTCCTGACCCGGCTCGGCTTCGGCTCCAAGATCGTGGTCACCGGCGACCAGACCCAGGTCGACCTGCCGTCGGGGCAGAAGTCCGGGCTCCGGGTCGTCCAGGACATCCTCGACGACATCGACGACGTGACGTTCGTGCGGCTCACCAGCCACGACGTCGTGCGGCACCGGCTGGTGGGCCAGATCGTGGCGGCGTACGACGAGCACGATGCCCGCCTGCAGCGCCAGGAGCAGCGCAACAAGTGAGCATCGAGGTCCTCGACGAGTCGGGGCAGGGCGTCGACGTCAAGCACCTGGGGTCCCTGAGCCGGTTCGTGCTCGACCGGATGCGCGTCCACCCGCTGGCCGAGCTGTGCGTCAAGCTCGTCGACGTCGACACCATCACCGAGCTCAACGTGAAGTGGATGGACGGCGACGGACCCACCGACGTCCTGGCCTTCCCGATGGACGAGCTGCGGCCGGGCCTCGTCAACGAGGAGCCGGAGGAGGGCATCCTGGGCGACATCATGGTCTGCCCCGAGATCGCCGCCGGCCAGGCCGCGACGGCTGGGCACTCCGTCCAGGCCGAGCTCGAGCTGCTGACCACCCACGGCATCCTCCACCTGCTCGGCTACGACCACGCCGAGCCGGAGGAGCACCAGGAGATGTTCGGTCTCCAGGACCGGTTGCTCGCCGACTGGCGCACGGGGGCGGCCGGGCCGGCATGAGCGGCGCCGACGTTTGGCTCCTGGTGACCGCCGCGGGACTCGTGGTCCTCGCCGGGCTCTTCTCCGCGGCGGACGCCGCGCTCACGTCGTTCTCGCGAGCCCGGGCCGAGGAGCTCGCCGCAGAGGGCCGCGGCGGCTCGACGCGGCTGCTCCGGCTGCTCGAGGACCCGGCGCGCTACCTCAACACCGCGCTGCTCCTGCGCCTGCTCTGCGAGATCTCCGCCATCGTCCTGGTGACCCGCGAGGTCAACGACCTCTTCGGCGGCGACTGGTTCCCCAGCGTGCTGGTGACCATCGGCGTGATGCTGGTGATCTCGTTCGTCGTGATCGGCGTAGCCCCCCGCACGCTGGGCCGGCAGCACAACGAGTCGGTGGCCCTGTGGTCGGCGGCCCCGCTGTCGTTCGTGACCTCGGTGCTGGGCCCGCTGCCCCGGCTGCTGATCCTGGTCGGCAACGCGCTCACCCCCGGCAAGGGCTTCCGCGTGGGGCCCTTCAACACCGAGACCGAGCTGCGCGAGCTCGTCGACATGGCCGAGGCCTCGGCACTCATCGAGTCCGACGAGCGCAAGATGATCCACTCGGTCTTCGAGCTCGGCG
>JAYSEC010000266.1:0-4916 GCA_041914085.1 Nocardioides sp. | reverse complement strand
TCGAGCGAGAACTTGCTGCTGTGGCACGGGCAGGGGATGTCGCCCTCGGTGCTCGACTCGACGAGGCAGCCCCGGTGGGTGCAGACGGCCGTGAACGCCTTGAAGTCGCCCTCGGTCGGCTGGGTCACCACGACCTTGGCGCCGGAGACCACGAAGCAGCCCCCGACCGGTACGTCGGCGACGGCCGCCAGCTCCTCCCCCGGCGTGCCCCCCGCGTCGCCCGACCCCGTCGAGTCCTCGGCGTCGGAGCTGTCGGAGCCGCAGGCGGCGAGGACCGGCACCCCCACCGCGATCGCGGCGGAGCCGGTCAAGGCACGACGTCGGTTGATCGCTGTCATGGCGGGGAGCGTAGCCAGAGGTCCTGAGAGGAGCCTGTGACTACGACCGGGGGGTGCGCTTCACCGGCGCCTTCTTGGCCGGCGCCTTCTTGGCCGGCGCCTTCTTCGCCGGCGCCTTATTCGTCGCCGTCTTCTTCGTGGCCGTGGCGCGCCCCGGCGACGAGGCGGCGGCCGCGGTCGCCCGGCGGGGCCTGCCCGGCTGCTTGGCCGCGCGTCCCTCGAGGATCGGCGCGAGGAAGGTGCCGGTGTGGCTCTCCGGCACCGCGGCGACCTCCTCGGGCGTGCCCTCGGCGACGACCGTGCCGCCGCGCGAGCCGCCCTCGGGGCCCATGTCGACGAGCCAGTCCGCGGTCTTGATGACGTCGAGGTTGTGCTCGATCACCAGCACTGTGTTGCCCTTGTCGACGAGGCTGGACAGCACGCCGAGCAGCTTGCGGATGTCCTCGAAGTGCAGGCCCGTGGTCGGCTCGTCGAGGACGTAGACGGTGCGGCCGGTGGACCGCTTCTGCAGCTCACTGGCGAGCTTGACGCGCTGCGCCTCGCCGCCGGAGAGGGTGGTGGCTGGCTGCCCGAGGCGGACGTAGCCGAGGCCCACCTCCTGCAGGGTGTTCATGTGGCGCGCGATCGCGGGGACCGCGGCAAAGAACTCGGCGGCCTCCTCGATCGGCATGTCGAGCACCTCGGCGATCGTCTTGCCCTTGTAGTGGACCTCGAGCGTCTCGCGGTTGTAGCGGGCGCCGTGGCACACCTCGCACGGGACGTAGACGTCCGGCAGGAAGTTCATCTCGATCTTGATCGTGCCGTCGCCCGAGCACGCCTCGCAGCGACCGCCCTTGACGTTGAACGAGAAGCGCCCCTGGAGGTAGCCCCGCATCTTGGCCTCGGGGGTCGAGGCGAAGAGGCGGCGGATGTGGTCGAAGACTCCGGTGTAGGTCGCCGGGTTGGACCGCGGCGTCCGGCCGATGGGCGACTGGTCGACATGGATGACCTTGTCGACGTGCTCGAGGCCGGTGATCTTCGTGTGGCGGCCCGGGACGGCGCGTGCGTTGTAGATCTGCTTGGCCAGCGAGGTGTAGAGGATGTCGTTGACCAGCGTCGACTTGCCCGAGCCCGAGACGCCGGTGACGGCGCAGAAGACGCCGAGCGGGAAGCTGACGTCGACGTTCTGCAGGTTGTGCTCGCGGGCGCCGTGCACCTTGAGCTCGCGGCCGACGGTGCGGGGACGGCGGACGGCGGGGATGGGGATCTCGCGGCGACCGCTGAGGTACTGGCCGGTCATCGAGTCGGGGTGGGCCAGCAGGTCCTCGACGGAGCCCGAGTGCACCACCTGGCCGCCGTGCTCGCCGGCGCCCGGCCCGATGTCGACCACCCAGTCGGCCACCCGCACGGTGTCCTCGTCGTGCTCGACGACGATCAGGGTGTTGCCGAGGTCCTTGAGCCGGACGAGGGTCTCGATGAGGCGGTGGTTGTCGCGCTGGTGCAGGCCGATCGACGGCTCGTCGAGGACGTAGAGCACGCCCACGAGGCCGGCGCCGATCTGGGTGGCGAGCCGGATCCGCTGCGCCTCGCCGCCCGACAGCGACCCGCTGGGGCGGTCGAGGGAGAGGTAGTCGAGGCCGACGTCGAGGAGGAACTGGAGCCGCTCCTGGATCTCCTTGAGCACCCGCTCGCCGATCTGGCGCTCGCGGACACTGAGGTCGAGGTTGCGGAGGTAGTCGGCCGTCTCGTTGATCGGCAGCGCGCACACCTCGGCGATGTTCTTGCCGCCCTTGTCCTTCGGGCCGAGGGTCACCGAGACCGAGACGGGCTTGAGGCGGGTGCCCTTGCAGGCCGGGCACGGGACCTCGCGCATGAAGCCCTCGAAGCGCTCCCGGCTCGTGTCGGACTCCGCCTCGCGGTGGCGGCGCTCGACGTAGGGGCGCACGCCCTCGAACGCGGCGTAGTAGGCGCGCTGGCGGCCGTAGCGGTTCTTGGTGACGACGTGGACCTTGGTCTTGTGGCCCTCCAGCAGCGAGGTGCGCGCGTGCGAGGAGAGCTGGTCCCACGGGGTGTTGAGGTCGAAGCCGAGCTCCTCGCCGAGCGCGTTGACGAGCCGGAGGAAGTAGTCGGCGACGTGGGCGCCGCTCCACGGCGCGATGGCGCCCTCGCCGAGCGTGGCACCCGGGTCGGGGACGACCAGCTCGGGGTCGACCTCCATCTTCGTGCCGAGGCCGGAGCAGACCTGGCAGGCCCCGAACGGCGAGTTGAACGAGAACGAGCGCGGCTCGAGGTCGTCGGTGTCGATGGGGTGGTCGTTGGGGCACGCCATCTTCTCGGAGAACCGCATCTCGCGGTGCGGGTCCTTGTCGTCGAGGTCGACGAAGTCGAACACGACGAGCCCGCCGGCGAGGCCGAGCGCGGTCTCGACCGAGTCGGTCAGGCGGCGCTTGGAGGACTCCTTGACCGCGAGCCGGTCGACCACGACCTCGATGGTGTGCTTGAGCTTCTTGTCGAGCGTCGGCGGCTCGTCGAGGGAGTGCGTCTGCCCGTCGACGCGGGCGCGGCTGAACCCCTGCTGCTGGAGCTGGCGGAAGAGCTCGACGTACTCGCCCTTGCGGCCGCGGATGACCGGCGCGAGCACCTGGAAGCGTCGCCCCTCCTCGAGGGCGAGGACGCGGTCGACGATCTGCTGCGGCGTCTGGCGCTCGATGGGCGCGCCACAGGTGGGGCAGTGCGCCCGACCGGCGCGGGCGTAGAGGAGGCGGAGGTAATCGTAGACCTCGGTGATCGTGCCGACGGTGGAGCGCGGGTTCTTCGAGGTGGACTTCTGGTCGATGCTGACGGCCGGGCTGAGGCCCTCGATGAAGTCGACGTCGGGCTTGTCCATCTGGCCGAGGAACTGGCGCGCGTAGGCGGACAGCGACTCGACGTAGCGGCGCTGGCCCTCGGCGAAGATGGTGTCGAACGCGAGGCTGGACTTGCCCGAGCCGGACAGGCCGGTGAAGACGATGAGGGAGTCCCGCGGGAGGTCGAGCGAGACGTCCTTCAGGTTGTGCTCGCGGGCGCCCCGGATGATGAGCTGGTCGGCCACAGTGGTCCTCGTTCGTGGGAGCATGGCAGAGTCGAACACATGTTCGTCTCGATGGAGGGTCGGGGTCAAACCGACACGCTCTACCACCCTATGTCGCGGCACCGACAACGGGCCCATCCGTCACCCGACCGGGTGGGTCCCGACGAGGTGGCACGATGGACCGCGTGACCGACCTCACTGGCCTCTCCCCCGATCTCCTCGCGCGGGCCGACCACGAGCTGATCCGCACCGTCGACGGCCTGCCCGACCCGGCGTACGCCGAGCCGTCGCTCCTGCCCGGCTGGACCCGTGCCCACGTCGTCGCCCACGTCACGCTGAACGCGGAGGCGCTCGCCGGCGTGCTGCACGGCGCGCACCTCGGCGACCCGCCGACGATGTACGCCTCCCAGGAGGCTCGCGACTCCGACATCGAGGAGCTCGCGGGCGTGGCGCCGACCGAGCTGCGTGAGCGGTTCCTCGCGGCGACCGGACGCTTCACCGAGGCGCTCGAGGCCATGGCGCCGGCCGACTGGGAGGGCCGGTTCGACCGCACTCCCGGTGGCCAGTCGATCGCGCTCGCCAACGTCCCGCTCATGCGGCTGCGCGAGGTCGAGATCCACCACGCCGACCTCGACGCCGGCTACGGCCCCGACGACTGGGAGGCGGACTTCCGGCGGGTCCTGCTCGACTCGCTGACGAAGTTCACCACCCACGAGCCGTTCACGGTGCGGCCGACCGACCTCGACGGCACCTGGCACTACGGAGAGGGTGACGGCGGCCCGGTCGTCACCGGTACGGCGGCCGCGCTCGGCTGGTGGCTCACCGGCCGCGGCGCGGGCGAGGGCCTGACGTCCGACACCGGCACGCTGCCGGAGATGGAGGCATGGTGAGCGAGACCTACACGGGCCGGGTGTCGCCCGGCGGCGACCCCGACGTCCGCACCCTCGGCTGCCTGAGCCTGACCAAGGTCGCGGTCGACGAGAAGATGTCCAACAACTGCTACCTGCTGCACTGCTCCGAGACCGACGAGCTGGTGCTCGTCGACGCCGCGGCGGAGCCGTCGCGGCTGCTGGAGCTGATCGGCGACCGCACGTTGACCTCGATCGTGACGACCCACCAGCACTGGGACCACCACCGCGCCCTCGCGGCCGTGAAGGACGCCCACCCCGGCGCGACCGTCGTCGCGGGCGCCCCCGACGCCGACGCCATCGAGGAGCAGACCGGCGTGAGCGTCGACCGCCGGGTCGGCGAGGGTGACAAGGTGGCCGTCGGCACCTGCGACCTGCGGGTGGTCCCGGTCGCCGGCCACACGCCCGGCTCGATCTGCCTGCTGCTCGACGACCCCGAGGTCGCCCCCACGCCGCACCTGTTCACGGGCGACTGCCTGTTCCCCGGCGGCGTGGGCGCCACCTTCGGTGACGCCGAGGCCTTCGCCCGGCTCATCGGCGACGTCGAGACGAAGATCTTCGACCGCCTCCCCGACGAGACGTGGTTCTACCCCGGCCACGGCGACGACGGCGTGCTGGGCG
>JAYSEC010000265.1:0-4938 GCA_041914085.1 Nocardioides sp. | reverse complement strand
TTCGAGTACCTCCAGCGCGAGAACGCGCACTTCACCATCCACGCCGGCGAGGCGTTCGGGCTGCCGTCGATCTGGCAGGCCATCCAGTGGTGCGGCGCGGACCGGCTCGGCCACGGGGTGCGGATCATCGACGACATCACCGTCGCCGACGACGGCACGGTCGAGCTGGGTCGGCTGGCCGCCTACGTCCGCGACAAGCGCATCCCGCTCGAGATGTGCCCGAGCTCCAACATCCAGACCGGTGCCGCCGAGTCCTTCGCCGAGCACCCCATCGGGCTGCTCACGAAGCTGCGCTTCCGGGTCACGGTGAACACCGACAACCGGCTGATGAGCGGGACGTCGATGACCGACGAGATGTTCGGCCTCGTCGAGGCGTTCGGCTACACGCTGGCCGACCTGCGCTGGTTCACCATCAACGCGATGAAGTCGGCCTTCCTGCCCTTCGACGAGCGGCTGGCGATCATCGACGAGGTCGTCAAGCCCGGCTATGCCGCGCTGCTCGACGGCTGATCACCGAGGGCCCACCACGCACCACGGCCGGTCCCACCCCGCCAGCCGGAGCGGGCCGTCGTCCCAGCGCGCCCGGGCGACCCGGAGCAGCCGCCCAGAGGACGGCTCGTAGGTCGTGGCCGCGTCGTCGGCGACCGCCGTGACCAGGACGACGTGGCGCGGCAGCAACCGGCTGCCGACGTAGACCACGACCGGCCGGTCGGGCGTGACGGCGGCCAGGTGCGGCCACACCCGGCGACCCAGCCGCACCGGGCGCACGGCGTACGGGACGCCGGTGAGCAGGCGCAGGTCGCGCGCGGCGGCCCACGGTGGCGTGCCGACGGCCCGCGGCCACGGCACCTGCCAGCCACCGCGGACGTCGGCGAGCGAGGTGAGCCGACGGTGGAGCGTCGTGACCTCGTGCGCGAAGCTCGCCTGGTCGTCGACCAGGCCGGCGTAGCGGGGGTCGACCAGCCGTCGCGCCATCACGAGCGACGCGGCGCCGCAGGAGCGGCGGTCGGGCTGGTGGAGCCTCATGCGGGCACGCTCATGCCCGGGTCAGCTCGGCGTAGGCCCGGTCCCCGGTGGCCCTGCGGCAGCCCTGCTTGACGGCGTGGGCGACGACCCGCTGCTGGTCGCGCATCAGCGCGACCCCGCGGCGGAGGAGGACGAGGGGCGGCTTGCGGTGCTCGCGCAGGTCGCGGGTCAGGCGTCGCCAGAAGGTGACGAGCGGGTGCTGGGTGATGCAGTACGCCGCCGCCAGCATGCCCTCGTCCCGGCACGCGGCCACCACGTCGGGCGCGAAGATCCCCTCCGCCACGAACCGCGAGCTGCCGCCGAGGTCGACGGTGCGCGAGCCGCAGCGCCCGTTGCGGGCGATCTCGTAGACCGGCACCTCGCTCCGGCCGGTGGCGCACAGCTCGCGCAGCGAGGCGAGGGCGTCCTCGCGGTGCCAGGAGTCGGGGTGGTCCCAGTCGACCAGCCCCGCGTTGGCGCCCGAGGTGATCCGGGGGAGGGAGGGGTCGTCGCCGTCCTTGTAGAAGTCGTCGAGCCGGAGCACGGGGAGGCCGAGGCGCTCGGCCAGGCGGGACTTCCCGGCGCCGCTGGGACCGGCCAGGACGACCACCTGGGCGTGTGTCATTTGTTACTGACTCGTTTCGTTGTTCGGCCACGGACGGACAGGCTGGAGATTAGTCTCGCCCAGACCCCTGATTGACAGCTCCTCTGGGAGGACTCCCATGAGTCTTGACGACTCGACCCCCGCGCCCGAGAGCGCGGACACCGGACGCGCCGCGACGCGCTCCGGCCTGACCGGCAACCCGTTGCTGCTCGGCGGTCTCGCGCTGCTCCTGGTGATCGGCCTCGTCGGCTTCTTCGCCCTGCGTGGCGGCGACGACAGCGAGGCCGCCGACTGCGTCTCCGAGCAGGTGACGCTCACCACCGCCCCCGTGATGGAGGGCCTGGTGAAGGAGGCGGTGAAGGACGTCAACGCCGACGAGCCGTGCATCGACATCAAGGTCACGTCGGGCACCGTGAAGGACGTCGTGGCGCTGCTGGCCGACCCCAACGCGGAGCTCCCCGAGATCTGGATCCCGGACAGCCCGACGTGGAAGGGGCAGCTCACCTCCGCCGGCTGGACCGGCACGCCGGTCGCCGACGTCCTCGCCCAGACGCCCGTCGGCCTCGTCGGCGGCCCCGCCGCCAACGCGCCGGCCTCGTGGGCCGCGGCCCTCGACGGCGGCAGCCTGGCCATGGCGGACCCGAGCGCCCAGGGCGCGTCCGCGCTGGCGCTGCTGGCGCCGTACGCCGAGATGAAGGCCACGGGCGAGACCGCGCAGACCATCGAGGCGAAGACCGTCCCGGTCGCCCAGACCTACGGCGAGCGCGCCGTGGCCGGTGGCAGCTCCGAGACCGACCTCACCACCATCTCGGCCACCAGCACCCAGCTGGTGCCGGCGACCGAGCAGGCCTACCTCGAGGCACGCCGCAGCAACGACCAGCTCACGCTCGTCGCCCCCGCGACCGGCGTGCCGATGCTGCAGTACCCGCTCATCGACGTGAACCGCGGCAGCAAGGACATTCTCGCCTCCGGTGGCGACCTCTCCGCCCGCGTCGGTCGTGCCATCGCCCGCTGGTTCACCTCCAGCGCCGGTGTCGACGCGATCGCGGCGGCCGAGCTGCGCGGTCCCGAGGGGGCCCCGCTGCCCGAGGGCATCGGCATGGGCGACTCCAAGATCCTGGCCAAGGTCCCCCAGAAGACCACCGACGACGCGCTGCGCCAGTGGCGCGTGCTGTCCGTCCCGTCCAGCATCCTCGCGGTCGTCGACCTGTCCGGCTCGATGAAGATGGCCATCGGCGACACCACCCGCATCGGGCTGGCCGTCCAGGCCTCGCAGGTGGCGCTCGACGCCTTCCCGGCGCAGGCGCGCATCGGCATCTGGGGCTTCTCCAAGAACCGCGGCGCCAACGGTGCGTCGTGGGAGGAGTACGCCACCCTCGACCAGCTCAACGCCCCTGCGGGCGACGGCCGGACCCACGGCGACGTGGTGCGGGCCGAGGCCGCCAAGCTGATCAGCCGCGTCAAGGGCGGCACCGGCGTCATGGACACCACGCTGGCGGCGTACAAGTACGCGCAGGAGAAGTGGGACCCGGCGTGGTTCAACTCCGTGGTGATCTTCACCGACGGCGCGAGCGACGACTCCAGCTCGCTGACGCTCGAGTCGCTGGTCAACCAGCTCAAGTCGATCCGCGACCCCGCCAAGCCGGTCAAGGTGATCATCATCGGCATCTCGCAGGACGCCGACACCGGTGAGCTCGACCAGATCGCCGCGGCGACCGGTGGTCAGAACTACCTGGTGAACAACCCCAACGAGATCCTCGGGGTGCTGGCCTCGGCGCTGCTCAACCGCTGAGCCACCACGCACGAAGGGCCCCGCGCGATGCGCGGGGCCCTTCGTCGTGCGTGTGGGTGCTGCGGCTCAGACGCCGATCGGGTGCCAGACGGTCTTGGTCTCCAGGAACCGGGTCATCCGGTCCAGGTCCGGCTCGGCGAGCCAGTCGGTGCCGGGGGCCGGGCGGCGTACGCGCTTGAGGTTGTCGGCCGCGGCCACCTCGAGGCTGGTCGCCAGCTCGGCGTCCTCCACGCCGGTCAGGTCGATGCCGTTGACGTCCATGTGCGAGGCCAGCCACGGGGCGATCTCGGCCTGGGAGCCGGTGAGGACGTTGACCACGCCGCCGGGGAGGTCGCTGGTGGCCATCACCTCGCCGAGGGTGATCGCGGTCAGCGGGTTCGCCTCGCTGGCCACCACCACGACGGTGTTGCCGGTGACGACCAGCGGCGCGACGACGCTGACCAGGCCCAGCAGCGGCCCGCGGGGGGCGACGACGGCGATGACGCCGCTCGGCTCGGGGGTGGACAGGTTGAAGAACGGACCCGCGACCGGGTTGGCGTTGCCGACGACCTGGGTGATCTTGTCGGCCCAGCCGGCGTACCAGACGAGGCGGTCGATCGCCGCGTCGACGTAGGTGCGGGCCCGGGCGGGGGTGATGCCCTCCGCCGCGCGGAGCTCGGCCTCGAACTGGTCGCGTCGGCCCTCGAGGACCTCGGCGATGCGGTAGACGACCTGCGCCCGGTTGTACGCCGTCCTGCCGGACCAGCCCGGGAAGGCCGCACGAGCCGCCACGACGGCGTCGCGGGCGTCCTTGCGGGAGGCGAGCGCGGCGTTGGCGAGCAGCCGGCCCTTGGCGTCGTTGACGATGTAGGAGCGGCCCGACTCCGAGCGCGGGAACTGCCCGCCGATGTAGAGCTTGTACGTCTTGCGCACGTCGATGCGGCTCACGCGTCCGCTCCCTTCTCCGGGGTCTTGAGGTAGGCCTCGAGGCCGTGGCGACCGCCCTCGCGGCCGTAGCCGGACTCCTTGTAGCCGCCGAACGGCGAGGTGGGGTCGAACTTGTTGAACGTGTTGGCCCAGACCACGCCGGCGCGGAGCCGGTTGGCCATGGACAGGATCCGTGAGCCCTTGTCGGTCCAGACGCCGGCGGACAGGCCGAAGGGCGTGTTGTTGGCCTTCTCGACCGCCTCGGAGGGCGTGCGGAAGGTCAGCACCGACAGCACCGGGCCGAAGATCTCCTCGCGGGCGATGCGGTGGGCCTGGGAGACGCCGGTGAAGATCGTCGGCGGGAACCAGAAGCCCTTGGTGGGCAGGTCGCAGGCGACCTCCCAGCGCTCGGCACCCTCGGCGTCGCCGACCTCGGAGAGCTCGCGGATGCGCATCAGCTGCTCGCCGGAGTTGATGGCGCCGATGTCGGTGTTCTTGTCGAGCGGGTCGCCCATCCGCAGCGTCGACATGCGGCGCTTGAGCCGCTCGAGCAGGTCGTCGGCGATGGACTCCTGGACGAGCAGGCGCGAGCCGGCGCAGCAGACGTGGCCCTGGTTGAAGAAGATGCCGT
>JAYSEC010000264.1:0-4939 GCA_041914085.1 Nocardioides sp. | reverse complement strand
GGGCTCGGTGAAGGTGAGGGTGAAGCCGATCGGGTCGTCGCCCGTTCGCTCGCCCGCAGCCGACGACACGACCACGCCGGGGCGGGTGACGTCGTAGGTGGCCGTGCTCGACACCGCCGCGTTGGGGTTGCCCGCCGCGTCGGTGACCGAGCCGGCAGGCAGGCGCAGCACGACCGCCCCCTCGGTGTCCGGCTGGACCCGGACCGTCCACGGGCCCGAGCCGGTGAGCTGGGTGACGGTTCCACCGGTGACGGAGAAGTCGCTCGCGCTGAGCCCGGCGACCGTCTCGCTCGCGCCCACCGCGACGTCGTACGCCGTCCGCTGCGGGGCGGTCGGCCCGGTGAGCGTGACGACCGGGACCGTGCGGTCGGAGGTCGTCGAGGCGGCACTGCCGGCGGGGCTGGTGTTGCCTGCGGCGTCGCGACCGGCCCCGGCGCCCGGGGTCAGTGCGACGGCACCGTCGCCCACAGGGGTGACGCGCACGGTCCACGAGTCGGCGGGGCCGGAGCCGCCGCCGGTGCGCACGACCGAGGAGAGGGTGCCGCCGGTGACCGTGAGCTGGGCGGGCTGCGGCTGGGCGACCGGCTCGGAGAAGTCGAGGCGGAACTCCAGCAGCGCCGCGTTGCTGGGGTCCGGGCCGAGGGCGGTGTTGGTGACGGAGGGCGCGACCGTGTCGATGTCGTAGGCGGGACCGTCGAACGGCAGGTTGCCGGTGGCCAGGGCCTTGCCGGTCGCATCGGTGGCGGTGGCCGAGGCCGGCACCCGCAGGGCGAGGCTGCCCGTTCCCGTCGCGGTGGCGGTGACGGTGCAGCTGGAGGCTCCGCACGTGACACCGGTGATCGAGGGCGCGGCAAGTCCCGTGGCCACGAGGGCGAGGTCGCCGGCGGCGAGGCCCGTGACGGGCTGGTCGAGGTCGACACGCCACCGGACGGCACCGTTGCTCGGTGTGGCGTCGAGGCGCGTCACGCCGGTGACCGCGGGCGGGTGGTCGATGGTCACCGAGCCCGTCGCGGTGTTGTTCGTGGCGGGGTCGTCCACGACGAGGCCGGTCGCGACCGCCAGCGACGCGGTGGCGCTCCGGATCGTCCCCTCGGCCGCGGCGTCCATGGTGCCGGTGAGCGTGACCGTGCCGCGCGCTCCGGGAGCCATCGCCGGGACGTCCCACCCGCCGCCTGAGGCGACGGCCGGGCCGGTGATCGTGCTCGACGAGGCGGTGAACCCCGGGAGGTCGAGGGTCAGGCGGCTGGGCGCGCGCCCGCCGGAGGCGGCCGTCGTGCCGTAGCCGATGGCGACGGTGACGGTGTCGGCCGCGTTGACGCCCGCCCTGGCCGGGCTGGGCCGGGCGGGGGTGAGGGCCAGGGTGGTGGAGAGGTCGACCAGGGCCGCCGTGCGCCGGGTGGCGACCCCGGCACCGGAGTCCGAGCGCACCCGCGACCAGGCGTGCAGGACCGCCCCGCTCGCCGCTGCGGCGGTGGCGGGACGCATCGACTCGGCGTTGTCGTAGGACATGTTCGCGTCGACGGTGCTCACCTGGGCGAGCGGCTCGGTGAGCACGGGCGTGGCGCCGGTGCGGGCGGCCATCACCTCGTAGTGACCGGACCCGGCGGTCGACGTGCGCCGGGCGAAGCTGACGACGAGCTGGTCCTGGGCGACGTCGCGGTCCACCGAGGGCCAGGTGTCGTGGGCGCCCGAGGTGAGCGGGGAACCGGCGTCGAGGACCCCGGCGCCGTCGAAGGCCGCCGTCCAGATCCGGTAGGCGCCGGTGCCGGTCGCAGTGCTGTTGGACGACCAGACGACGCGGTAGTCCCCGCCTCCGATGACGTCCGGGCTCACCTGCTCCACGGCGGACCCGGCGGGGGCCGAGGCCCCCAGGGCGGGCCCCGGCGTGACCGTCGTACCGCTCAGGCGCGCGGCGCGGATGCGTCGTACGGCCCCACCGGCGTCGGCACCGACGACGGCCTCCCAGACGACCGCCGCCTCGGCGCTGCCCCCTCCGAGGCCGGCCACCCGCGGGCGGGTGGCGACCTGCCCGGGCTCGCTGACCCGGGTGGTCGCCGGCGTGCCGGTGAGCGCGACGGGCACCTGCGTCGTCCACACAGCGGGCTGGCCGTCACCGGTGGCCGGGGTGTCACCGTCCCAGACGACCCGCAGGGCGCCCTGCACCACGGCGACGTCGGGGTGCTGCTGGTCGTACGACGGGTCGGTCGGCGCGACGCTCGTGAGGGCCACCGGGGTCACGGACCCGAGCGCCGCGGGGTCGAGGACCGCGGCGTGGACCTGCCAGCTGGTGCGCTCGACCGGGGTCGGGGCGCCGGAGGTGTCGGCGAGGACGTCACCGGCGAAGGCGAGGGCGACCCGGCCGTCGGGCAGCGTCGCCACTGCCGGATCGGCGGCGTCCTGCGTGGCGTCGTCGGCCGTGCCCATGCGGGCCACCAGGACCGGGGCACCCAGCGGGGCACCGGTGGCGTCGCTGAGACGACCGAAGATCTCCCGCTTGACGCCCTGCGCCGATCCCGTGGTGACCTGGCGCGCGCCCTCCCACACGGTGAGGAAACGACCGTCGGGCAGGGCAGCGACGCTCGACTCCCCCACGCCGGCGGGGGTCGTCCCCGAGGAGACCACGGTCTCCGACGGCCCGGTGGTTCCCGCCCGAGCCGTCCCGGGCAGGACGATCGGCGTGGTCGCGGCCAGGGCCAAAACGGTGGCACCGGCGAGGCGGCGGCGAAGAGGCACGGAAGTCCTTCGGGTCAGGATCGGCTCGGGTAGATGCCCTCGAGGGCGATCACGGCGTTGAGGGTCAGGTAGGGCTGCATGTTGGTGTGCGGCTGGCTGCCGCCGGCGTTGGCGACGGCGGAGGGGTGGAAGGTCCCGTTGGCGACCGCCGGCGCGGTGTAGGCGGTCTCGCCGCTCGCGAGGAACGCGCCCGGGGCGCCGCCGGGGTCAGCGGTCGTGCCGCGGTGGTCGGAGACGGCGTACCGGTGCGTGTGGGTCGGCATCTCGTTGTGGGAGATCGTGTGCGACTGCTCCCCGGCCCGCATGCCGGGCCAGGAGGAGTCGGCCCCGACGATGACGCGCCCGCGCAGGTCGGGCAGGGCGAAGTTCACGCGTCCGTCCCCGCCGTAGTAGGTGCCGAGCAGCGAGAAGAGGGCCTGGTTCTGGTTGATGGGCAGCAGCTGGCCGTTGCAGAACGCCCACCCCCTGGGGGCGTAGGTGAACGCGATCCACTGGATCTCGCCGAGGTGCGGTGAGCTGATCATGTCGGCCTCTCAGGGGCGGGGCGGGAAGATGCCCTGCAGGGCGATCGCGTAGTAGAGGGTCAGGTAGGGCTGCATGTTGTTGTGCGGCTGCCCGCCCCCGGCCGGGTGGAGCGGCGCCGTCGCGCTCGAGGACGAGTGGTAGAGCTGCGCCTCGGCGGTCCCGGGCACGGCGGTGACGGGGTTGGCGCTCGACGACGCCTCCGGGGAGGACTGCAGCACGTGCGCGTGCATGGGGATCTCGGACTCGAGGAGGGTGACCGTCTCCGAGCCGCCCGCCTCGCCGAGGTACCGGGTCGAGAGCCCGGGTCCCTGCCCGGGGTGCATCGCGACCCGGCCGTTGAGGTTCGGCAGCGCGAAGTTCGTGGTGCCGTTGCCGCCGTAGGTCGTGCCGAGCAGTGCGAACAGGGCGGTGTTCTGCTGGATCGGGATCACCTGGCCGTCGCACCAGGCCCAGCCAGTGGGGCAGAAGTTGAAGGGGAAGAGGTTGATCTCCGCCACGAAGGGACTGTCAGCCACGTGAGTCTCCGGGTTCAGGGGTGCGGCGGGAAGACGCCGAAGAGCGAGATGATGAAGTGGATGCCCAGGTAGGGCTGCATGTTGTCGTGGGGCTGCGACCCGCCTGCCGGGGTCGTGGTGGACATCGCCTCGCTGGCACCGCCGGTGGCCCACAGCGGCTCGCCAGGTGCGCCGGCCGGTACGCCGCCCACGGCCGCGCGGCTGCTCGCCGTGGTCGACGACACGGGGAGCCCGTGGTTGTGGACCGGGACCTGGAGGCTGTTCAGCGTCACCGACTCCACGCCTCCGGACTCTCCGAGCGTGTAGGTGGTGCCGCCCTCGGAGCCCGCGTGCAGCGGGACGCGACCGCGCAGGTCCGGCAGGGCGAAGGTGGACTGGCCGTCCCCGCCGTAGGTGGTGCCGAGGAGGGTGAACAGGGTGTCGTGCTCGGAGATGGGCAGCAGCTGGCCCTCGCAGAACAGCCACCCTGCTGGCGCGAAGGTGCCCGCGAACATCCGCACCTCACCGACGTACGGCTGGCTCATCAGCCCCTCCATCCGTTGAAGGTCGCGGTCACGGCGGTGCGCCGGCCCCGGTCGGCACCGGGGACGAGGAACAGGCGGAACCGTCCGGAGCGACGGGACCGCAGGCTCCACGTGCCCTGCTCGAGGGTGGCGCGGGTGCTGAACACCAGGACGTAGGACTCCCGGCGCCACCTCGCCAGCCGCGCGCCGCGCAGCCGCGCGGGGCGGTGGGCCGCGTCCAGCACCTCGTCCAGCCTCAGCCTGAGGCGACGCCCGTCGAGGGTCGCCTCGAACGTCTCCCCGACCAGTCGCTCGAAGCGCGACCGCGTCGGCACCGCAGCCTCGGCGACGTCGGGTGCGGCGACCACCGCGACGGTGGCGGCGCCGGCTGCGATCACCGTCCTGCGGGTGGCCGCGGTCGAGACCAGCGGTGCGTGTGTGTCCACCTGTGCGAAACCCGATCCGTCGTACCCCGTCACTGACGCGAGGAACGTCCCACGGCCGACCCGACCCGGAGGCTGCTTTTGCCGAAACTTTGCCCTGCCGTGGATCAGTCCCGCCCGATCCGCAGCCGCACGGCAACGACCTCCCCGAGCTCGACGTGCTCGGCCCGGCGCACGGCGTCCTTGACCGGCAGGAACCACGTGTCCTCGCGCGGGAACA